>NZ_LR812090.1:2717552-3021396 GCF_903772925.1 Alteromonas macleodii | reverse complement strand
CTGTCTTTTTTATCTTACTGATATCGTTACATTATTTGTGGGGATACCTCAGACTCTGACCCCAAAACTTGTTACTTATTGAAGCTTTAATGTGCATTTAAACTTATGTAAAAATCAGTAATATCAATTAGATAAGAAATAATTGTAAAAAATTAATTTTTTGTGAAATAACCTTTAAGCCCATAAGGTCTTTTAAAGTACACGTGCTTACTGTACGTCAAACATGACTAATATTATTGAGGGTACATCAATGAAACAAATTAAAAAATCATCAGTAGCTACAGCTTTGGGTGCAGTTGTAATTGGCTCTTTGGCGTCAACAGTTGCAGTAGCAGACGTTAATCCATTTGGTATACAGGCACTAGAATCTGGCTACAGCCAATTTGCTGCAGAAGGCAAGTGTGGTGAAGGTAAATGTGGCGGCGAGAAGAAAGCTGAAAAAGAAGGAAAGTGTGGCGAAGGTAAATGCGGCGGCGACAAGAAAGCTGAAAAAGAAGGCAAGTGCGGCGAAGGTAAATGTGGCGGCGACAAGAAAGCTGGTAAAGAAGGCAAGTGCGGTGAAGGCAAATGTGGCGGCGACAAGAAAGCTGAAAAAGAAGGCAAGTGTGGCGAAGGTAAATGTGGCGGCGACAAGAAAGCTGGTAAAGAAGGCAAGTGCGGTGAAGGCAAATGCGGCAGCATGTAATTGCCACTCAAAAAACATTGTGTAGCTTATTATAAAGTAATGAAACGCTACACGAGTTACGTTTAGTAAAAATGGCTGTCGAATGATGGCCATTTCTGTCTTATAACGTAAGTTGATATTATGTAATCCCATGAGGTAGAAGGGGGAAATATGAAAGACATCTATGGCGCTGGCTTAGGCTTTCGTAGGGAAATGCTAAAAGAGCTATTACCCACGTTGCCATCGGAGGTTGATTTCTGGGAAGTTGCACCTGAAAACTGGATCCCACTTGGTGGAAAGTACCAAAATCAATTTCAGCAAGCATCTTCACAAGCTTCTTTTACCACCCATGGTTTATCTTTGTCTATCGGAAGTAGCGACAAGCTAGACGTTGAGTTCGTAAAAACCGTTAAGCGATTTTTAGATGCTAATAATATTGCATTGTACAGTGAGCACTTAAGCTTTTGTTCTGGTAACGGTCATATGTACGATCTAATGCCAATTCCTTTTACTGAACAAGCTATTAAGCACGTTGTATCTCGCATTGTTCAAGTTCAAGATATTATTGAGCGGCCTCTGGTTTTAGAGAATGTCTCTTATTACATCGCACCCGGTCAGGAAATGGATGAATTAGAATTCACTACAAATATATTAAAAGAGTCAGGATGCCAAATGCTTCTTGATGTAAATAACGTGTACGTGAACAGCATCAACCACAAATATGACGCAAAATCATTTATCAACGGCCTTCCTTCTGAAAAAATTGTTTATGGGCATATTGCGGGTCACTATGACGAAGCTGAGGATCTAAAGGTTGATACACACGGCGCAGATGTCATCGAGCCAGTATGGGATTTATTAGAGCACGCCTACCTTACTCATGGAGTGTTTCCCACTTTGTTAGAACGTGACTTTAATATTCCTCCTTTGCACGAGTTATTGTCAGAAGTAAGGAAGATTAAGCAGATTCAGACAAAGTGCGGAGTTATTAGAGAATCAGTCGTAAATGGAAGTGTCGCATGACGCAATCATTTCAGCGCACCCAAAAATCGTTCGCCGAGGCGATAAAAGATCCACAAACTTATCGAGACACTGACAGCGATAACGCCCGTCGAATGAAAATCTATCAGTCTTTATTTTTTAATAATATAGATAACTTCGTTAGTACAGGCTTCCCAGTTCTAAAATCTATCGTATTAAAATTGTATGGGGAGAAAGGGTGGGAGAGTGTTGTGCGTCAGTTTTTTATTGAGCACGAATGCCGATCGCCTTATTTTGCAGAAATCAGTAAAGAGTTCGTTGAGTACTTATCAACAGCACCGTCTTTTGGGTTGGATTTGCCTGATTTTATCGCAGAACTTGCTCATTATGAATGGTTAGAGCTTGATGTCAGTATAAGAAAAAACGAAGAAGATATTGAGTTCTACACCCAAGATCATACAGTTAATGCTATAAGAGTTTCGCCGTATGCTTCATTAGCTGCCTATCACTTTGAAGTTCATTTAATTGGTGAGGACTATATTCCTGAGCAACCTGCTCAAGAACAACAGTTCTATGTAGTCTATAGAGATCAAGACTATAACGTACAGTTTGCTCATGTTAACCCGGTAACGGCTATTTTAGTCAACACGCTGGAGCAAAGTGAGCAGGGAATGAAAATAGAACAATTATCCAAGTCTTTATGTCAACAACTTCCTCAAATACCCTCGAATGTGCTTGTAAATGGCATGAACCAAACCCTCATGGATATGCTTCAAAAAGGGATATTTCTTCCTGTACGCTAGCTAAAAAAGAGTATTTAACTGCTTTATATTAAACTTTCGCCAGGATCTGTATTGAAAGTGAGCGATCAGTCACATTAGCGCTGTCAATCGAGCTTGCTTTCGATTAACATTTAGCACCATTTTTTTGTTCACAAAAATTGTTTAGGTAGTGCAAATGGCTAACAATTCAGATTTCAAAGAAGTCTATAACAAGTGGTACTTTCTAGCTTCGCTAGTAACTTTAATTGCGTTCCCGTTGATGCATATCATCGCCGGCTGGTTCACCTTCTGGTTATAACGCAGACATTCAAGGCAAAATTGTGACTGCAGAATATATTAAATCAGTAGTGAAAACCGTACCTGACTATCCTAAGCCAGGTATTTTATTTAGAGATGTGACCAGCGTTTTAGAAGATCACAAAGCATTCAGTAGCTGTATCTCTTTACTTGTAGAAAAGTATCAAGGTATGGGCTTTACCAAAATTGCGGGTACTGAAGCGCGCGGATTCCTATTTGGTGCGCCATTGGCCATCGAAATGGGCATTGGTTTCGTTCCAGTAAGAAAACCCAACAAACTTCCTCGTGAAGTAGTAAGTGAGAGCTACGAACTGGAATACGGCATGGATACGTTGGAAATCCATAAAGATGCTATAGAGCCAGGCGATAAAGTCCTTCTTATTGATGATCTACTTGCAACTGGCGGCACTATAGCTGCATCTGCAAAGCTAATTCGTTCTCTAGGTGGCGAAATCAACCACGCAGGGTTCATCATTAATCTTCCCGATTTAGGCGGCGAGCAAAAATTGAATCAGCTTGATATTGAGAGTTATTCAATTTGTGAATTTGAAGGCGAATAATCGCTGTAAAGCATAATTAGCAAAAGGCGAAATACGTAATAATGAGTTATCAGGTACTAGCAAGGAAGTGGAGACCAGGCAAGTTCAGTGAACTTGTAGGTCAGGAACATGTCGTCTCTGCCATTTCAAACGCTTTAGATAACGACCGTTTACACCACGCATACCTTTTTACCGGTACGCGAGGTGTGGGCAAAACCACGATTGCGCGTATTTTTTCAAAAAGCCTTAACTGCGAAGAAGGGCAAGGGGCTAACCCTTGCGGTCAATGTAACACCTGCAAAGAGATAGAGCAGGGCAACTACGTTGATTTATTAGAGATTGACGCAGCATCAAGAACCAAAGTCGAGGATACTCGCGAACTTCTTGATAACGTGCAATACAAGCCTACTCGCGGACGCTATAAAGTGTACCTTATTGATGAGGTACACATGCTTTCAAAACACAGCTTTAATGCGCTGTTGAAAACGTTAGAAGAGCCACCTCCACACGTCAAGTTCTTACTAGCGACCACTGATCCACAGAAGCTTCCCATAACCATTTTATCCCGTTGCTTGCAGTTCAATTTGAAAGCGATGTCTCGGGAGCAGATTGTTGGACAGCTTAAGCATATTTTAGAGCATGAACAGCTGTCATATGAACAACAGGCACTCGCGCTTTTAGCTAGAGCGGCTCAGGGCAGTATGCGTGATGCGCTAAGTTTAACGGACCAAGCGATTGCGCAAGGCGGAAATCAAGTTCTGGCATCGGTGGTAACCGATATGCTTGGGTTGATGGACAAGAACCAGTTGCTTAAAGTAGTACACGCTGTGGTAAACAAAAGCCCGGCTGAGGTGTTGCAGCTGGTGAATGATATCGCAGAGCAAGCACCAGATTATGACAACGTACACAGCGAGTTGGCTAGCCTACTGCACCAAATAGCGTTAACGCAATGGGTGCCAGAAGCATGTAAGTTAGAAACCACGTCTGCCAAAGCGATATTTCAATTAGCCAAAACTATTCCGGCAGAGCAAGTGCAGCTACTCTATCAAATTGCACTTCAAGGCAGAAAAGACTTACCTTTTGCGGCAGATGGCAAAAGCGCTTTTGAAATGACGTTAATGCGTATGATGTCGTTTGCGCCAAATATTCCCATTGAAAATACACCAAATGAGATTGAAAGTGGGAGGAGTGAGCATAGTTTACCTGTAGATCATGCTTCTTCCAGTGGTGGCCCGGGAAACGTCGGTAAGCAGGAGGAAGCGCAGTTAAGCGAAACTTCTGCAACCAAAGTGCAGGAGGAGACGCCTTCACATCTATCGGTTGAATCTACCTCTGCTCAGTCGTCAGAAAATGCGCCCTCTACCCCAGATTCTCTTGCTACATCGAAAATTGATGAAGAGCAGCAAGCACAGCCTCAATCGACGTCTCCATTTGAACCACAGCAAGAGCAGGAACAAGCAGCTGTTGATGAAAGCGCGTTGAGTGAAAATGATACTCAATCGGCGCTGCCTCAAGTAGAGTCGGGCACAACGTCAACTCGATCAACAGCATTGGAGAGTGATTCTGCTCATGGTGAAGAACCCGTAAAGCAAGCACCAGCTTCGCCTATTACTGAAGAAGTACCAGTAGAAAACACCGCGATACAAGCAGAAAGCGTTGCCGCAGAGCCTCATAACGAAGCAGCGCAACATTTCGATGGACCTCCGCTAGATGCATACATGGACGATATGCCGCTTCCGTCAGATGATGATGGCTCCTTTGCTTTTGAAGGCTTTCAAAGCGCTGAGGGTTTTCATAACGCTGAGGGCTCTCATAACGCTGAAGGCTCTTATGATGCTGAAGGCTCTGATAAAAACAGCGAGTTGTTGACGCACGAGAACGAAGCGTCTTCATTAACCGCCGAAGAGCAGCTGACTTCTACGGCTGATATGTTGGCACTTCGTCAAAAGTTAAAGCAAAGAAAAGCACAAGACGCAGAGGCCAAAAGTACCAGCGCAGCAAATGCTAAGAGCGAAAGTGCAAGTGATATTCAAGCGCGCTTTACCAGAAGTAAAACAAAAGCCTCAGATACAGCGCAATCTACAAACGAAATTGCGGACCATGCTGAAAATAGTGCAGGGCAGGCTAGTGCTGATAACGAAATCAAGAGTGGTGAAGTAAATTCCTTAGAATCTGAAACCAACTCTGAGCGTTTAGGAAATAACACTGGGCTTGCTAACAGCGCTACAAATAAAAGCAATGAATACGACGACAATTCTCTGCAACAAGGCGCACCTCAGGGTAACACTCTCGCAGAGTCAGCTGACACTGCGCATGCTGGCGAATCAGTAAAAGCGCAATCTGGTGTAAACGACGTAAATGATTTTGCTCTTGATGAATTTGAAGAGGATATGCCTTTTTCAAATGACGAATCTGAGGTGCAAGCATACTTGGAAGCACCTGTTGAGGATATGCCACCTTGGACTACTGATTACGATAATCAACCACCTCAACCTTTTGAAGGTGCTGACTATGTTGAAGCGCCCTCTGATAGCAGCTCGAATTACGACAGTGCTCCAGAGCAGATGGAAAATGCGGAAGAACGGTCGTTTGCGCGGGATGCACTAAATTTTGATACGCCGCTGAGCAGTACCTACGACGGTCAGTTAAAAGCGTACTTAAATGACGGAAGTAAATTAACTCACGCTAGCCAAATTGACGAATGGAGCAATCTGGTAGAGCAAATGCCGGTTGCTGGTTTACTTAAACAATTGGTGCTGCACGCATCATTTTCTCGAACGGGCAATCAAGTATCCCTTGAAATTGACCACAGTCAGACGCATTTATTAAACGACAGTGCGAAAAAGCAATTGGTTGATGCAATCCATCATGGGTTGGGTGAAAGCGTTGAAGTAAATATCACGTTAGGTGAACCAGCATCTACACCTTTTGCGTTACAACAAGAAATTCATGCCATGCGCCATGCGCATGCACACTCGGTGATTAAAACCGACGATACAATTCAAGCATTGCTATCGACTTTCGATGCGTCAGTGCTAACCGATTCGGTTAAAGCGCGATAGCAGAATTATTAACACCAAAACGAAGCGAGACAAAAATTATGTTTAAAGGTGGAATGGGCAATATCATGAAGCAGGCGCAGCAAATGCAAGAGCGCATGCAAAAAGTACAAGACGACCTAGCTAAGCTAGAAGTAACCGGTGAAGCGGGTGCAGGCATGGTCAAAGTAACAATGACATGCAACCACAACGTACGCAGAGTGGACATTGATGAGTCGTTGATGGACGACGATAAAGATATGGTTGAAGACCTGGTTGCTGCAGCATTTAACGACGCGGTACGTCGAGTTCAGGAAACTAGCAAAGAGAAGATGGGCGATGTAACCGGTGGTATGCCACTACCTCCTGGCTTCAAAATGCCGTTTTAAGCTTTATGCCCCGTATTCATTGGTCTCTCGCTTTGTGAAAAGTTAGGGGAACAAATAGGGGAAAAAGTGTTAAAAAAAAGCTTGGGTTTGGCCCAAGCTTTTTTGTAAGTCTGTAGCTGCTTTTATTCATAAAAGTTTAAAGCCCGAAAAATACTCACGATAAATTCCAATCATTGTTCGTAAGTCCCTCTGCGTTTGTTGTCAGCAGATCTCATTTATAAGACATGGAGCAGGGGGCTATGTACGTGTAGCAAATGTATTTTCCGTCAAGTAACTCTGGCAGGTTACACGTGAACCATCTTATTTTTCCTTGTAAATCAATATTAAGTCATTAACATCTGCCTCGCTGTTAATAGCAGCAGGATAAATATTAATAAAAAATTGGATTTTAAATGAAAAAATTAGGATTAGCGCTTCTAGTCTCATCTTGTTTGGCTGGGTGTGCCAGTACATCTTCGAATCTGAAAGGTGGAATTGACAACTCTCACTTACAAAACTTATTTCCTGTTAGTGATAACAAGAGTGTTTTATTTGCAAAGCTTGAAAAAAAGGGAGATGGCTTTCATTTCGGTGAGTATTCAATTGAAGCTCAGCGCACCACAAACGTTAATGATGCATGGGTTAATGTAAACACTGGCGAGCCTCAGTGGAATTACCAAAGTATTCAGAGGTGTTCTGTAGTCACTGCAACAGGTAATGACACATCGGGTGAGCCATGCACCACTGCTAGTGACATTAGATTCATGGAAAGACAATACGATGCCGTAGCCAACGGGAGTATGGCGCTTGTGACGGTTGGACTGTCAGCTGCCATAGCATCTTATATGCTTGTTGAGTTTCAATATGAAGAGTACGTAGAAGCTTACCAAGACGCGCTTTCAAAAATAGAAGATAAAGAGAAAATCGCGACACTACTTCAAAAGTTCGAAGAGCACAAAGCAAGCTTAAGAAAAGCCGAATATTCTTATAACCAAACTGTTACTAAGCTCAAGAATAAAGCATCAGAAAGTGAAGTTGAAAAATATTCAGTTGATACGCGATTTTCTGATTTAGGGGAGTTTGAACTTTTTGTTAACTCCATTCCTTCTGTTATAAATCAGTTAAACGCGAAAACGGCTGTTGCTGAAGAAAAATTGAAAGAAGCACATTATAAAGAGCAACGTGACTTATTTGCATCCTATGGAAATAGCCCGAGTATCAGTGAGTACAAGGCTTTTATTAAAAAATTTAGATATGCGAAATACACAGATAAGGAGTTGTATCAGATAGCTCAATCTAAAGTGAATGAAGCCGAAAACCGAAAAAGGTTAGCGAAAGAAAAACGAGAAAAAGAGAAAAGGGAGTATTCTTTAGCAGTTTTACGTAATCCCGACAGTGTAGGAGAAAAAGTCTGCCGAGATGGTTCAATGAAGTACATCGGGCAGACTTATAGCGGCTGGGCAGAGTTCGAGCGTCCTGGGCAATTGCAGGCATTCATTGAGGGACATTCTCCAGATATGAATAGAGTAAAACTTAGAATAAGTGGACATGCATTGTCCAATGGAACCTTGAGATATAAGAGCGGGACTAACCCAAGCTTAGGAGGGATATCTGTGCCTTTAGGTACGATAGTTTGGGAATCGGTTAATAACTGGTATCCATGTTCCTAGATCCTAGAATATGAATAAAAGGGAGCTGAGCTAACAGCTCCCTTTTTGTGACTATCCTCATCGATATTAGTGTGTGATTCATAGAGATCGTTTCAATATAATTCGATTCTATGAACAAAGAAATTAAACAGCGGTTAAAGTGGATTGAGCTTTACCAAGAAACGAAAAATGCGGGTCTAGTCTGCCGTAGATGCGGTATATCTCGGCCCACTCTTCGGAAGTGGTTAAATCGATATAATCAACATGGATTAGAGGGCCTACAGGAGGTTTCTAGGCGTCCTCACAGCTCTCCAAACACCAAAATCGACACCCAGATTGAGGAATGGATTCTTGACCTAAGAAAAGAAAGAAAACTTGGTGCTAGAAGAATTCAAAATGAACTTCTTCGCGAGCATAATTTTCAGTTATCGCTTGCCTCAATTCATAAAGTGCTGACCAAAAATGAGGTTAAGCCAATAGTATTTCAGCGGAAGAAAAAAGACTTTATTCGATACCAGAGACCTATTCCTGGCGACCGGATACAGATGGACACATGTAAAATTGCACCAGGGATTTACCAATACACAGCTATTGATGATTGCTCTAGATATCGCGTATTAGACGTGTTTAAGCGCAGAACAGCAGCTAATACCCTTACCTTTATCGATAAGGTCATCGAAGAAATGCCATTTCCAATACAGCGTGTTCAAACTGATCGCGGAACGGAATTTTTTGCTGAAAAAGTACAGCTCAAATTGATGGAACATGGCATCAAATTTCGCCCCAACAAACCTGGCTCACCTCACTTAAATGGCAAAGTTGAGAGGTCACAGAGAACCGACAAAGAAGAGTTTTATTCGACTGTTAATTTGGACTTAGAAGAACTCAAACATGAAACATTGCCTGAGTGGCAGCATTACTACAACTGGCAACGCGCTCACGGTTCATTCAAAGGTAAAGCACCAATGGATATTGTGTGTGAGCGCCTTGAAAAAACACCACTTTGGGAAGATGTTCACGCTAACTACCAAGCTGGAAATGAACGTATTCAGTTGTCGAATTATCAGCGTGATCTTCAACTACGAAAAGTGAAATGATGTCTATGAATCACACAGATAAGTGATGAAACTATTGCTAATGGCGCTACAAGCCAACGACAATGTGACATCGACACAAATCAGCAACGAAGCCTCATTTGGCTTCAAAATGCCGTTTTAAGCAAATATACAGCTTTTAGTCCCTTACGCTAAGCCTGCGTAAACTCGCTGGGCTTTCGGGTTATGTAAGTGGCTTAGCTCTGAAAAAGCTCTGGTTCATTGCCAGAGCTTTTTTGTGTCTAGTCTCCTCAGCGAAACCACCCAAACCACTCTATTTTCATGCCAACTTAATAT
This sequence comes from Alteromonas macleodii, assembly GCF_903772925.1. Classification (NCBI taxonomy): domain Bacteria; kingdom Pseudomonadati; phylum Pseudomonadota; class Gammaproteobacteria; order Alteromonadales; family Alteromonadaceae; genus Alteromonas; species Alteromonas fortis. The sequence goes on along the minus strand of NZ_LR812090.1, from coordinate 3,011,687 downwards.
CTCTTTTTATAAATCGGGCTTGTATATATACATTTATTCTAATGCTCAGGCTTAGCTCATTGAAAACAAACGTTTGGTTATATTTACACTAATATTAATAAATGCGCATGAAAGGTTTAGCTTAACTTATTCTTGGTCTATATTTTATGTTTATTCTCTTTTCAGTTTTACTTTACAGCGCTTTTTAAAGACTGATAACGCTGCTATTTAATTAGTCTAATTCAAATAAGGTTGTTGGATTAACAATAATGCATGACGAAGCAAGCGAACTCACATCATTAGTAAATGAATGCGACAAAGAACCGATTCACCTTCTTGGTAGGATACAAAATCATGGTTTCATGATTGTCGTAGATAGAGAAGGTTCTATTACCCATTTGTCCGAAAACTTAGGCAGCTTTGCCAGTATTCCACAAGATAAGCTTATAGGTCACTCGTTTTGGAAGTTGCTCGACCGTAAGCTGATACATGCGATAAGGGGCGCGCAGAGCCAAGCTATGATTCTCGGTAAAGCAAGCCACCTTCATTCTGTTTCACTACCGCACTGTGAAGATATTTTCGATTTATGTGTTCATCAAAGTGCAGAACATTTAATTCTTGAATTCGAACAAACAGAGAGCTCCGGCAAGTATGAGGGCGTTATCACAGCGTTAATGGCGCAAATGTCGATGTTCTCTGAACTCGAAGACCTTTATGAAGGTTTGGTTGAAAGCGTTAGGACTGCAACGGGGTATGATAGGGTAATGCTTTACCAATTTCTATCAGACGGTTCAGGTGAAGTGATTGCTGAATCGACCTCAAGCGATATGACGCCCTTTTTAGGGTTGCGTTATCCCGCCTCAGATATTCCGCGTCAGGCAAGACAGCTTTATAAGAAGAATCTTATCAGAACTATTTCTGACGTTAACGGTGCAACTTTCCCTATCATTGGTAACAACAGAAGCGATGGAGCTTCTATAGATCTCTCCCTTTCACGCCTTAGGGCGGTTTCTGAAATTCATATTCAATATCTAAAGAATATGAAAGTCGGCGCCTCTATGTCTATATCTCTTATCGTAGAAGGTGAACTGTGGGGGCTGATTGCTTGTCATCACAACACTAAAAAAGTTATCCCTAGCCGCTTAGTTTCGCAATTAGAACTCTTCGCAGAGATGTTTTCACTAGAATTATCGCGAAGGCTGGTAAATGAACGGATAAGGGTAAGCGAGAAAGCAAACGCTACATTTACACGTGTACTTAGCAACCTTTCTTTAGGCAAATCGCTTAATAATGCCATCGTACAACAATTATCCCTGCTCAAGACGCTTATAGATATTGACGGCATCGGCTGTATTTTTAGCAATGAATATACTAAGTCGGGCGCTGCATTTAGCGCACGAAAAATCAAACGTCTTACAGCAATACTTGCTGAACTGCCCGAAGAAGAAATCCATCAATTTGAAAACTTAGCAGACATTCACCACGAGTTAGCGGATGAGAGTGTTGCCGGGGTATTGGCATTAAAGATCTCTCATCAGCCAATGGACTATATTTTTCTTTTTAGAAACTCAGTTGTGCAACAAGTCTCCTGGGCCGGTAACCCTGCAAAACGCGTTGAATTGAAAGGCGGTAAAGAAACGCTTACTCCCCGAGCGAGTTTTGATAAGTGGGTAGAAAATAATGAATCTACCTCTACTCCATGGACAACGCTGGATATTGAGCGTGCTAAATCTATTAGACTCGGTGTAATGGAACTGACCATTCGCCATTTACACGAAAAAGAACTACTGCAACGTGAAGCCAAAAAAAGACTCGAGTTACTTATTGGTGAACTAAACCACCGCGTTCGCAATATCTTAAATTTAGTCAGTGCGATTATCGGACAGACATCACAGTATAAGAAAGATATCGATGAATTTGTGCTCTCCTTATCATCAAGAATATCCGCACTTGCTCTAGGGCATGATCAGCTCACGCATGCCTCATACAACAGTGTAAGATTCAAGGACCTACTTCATAACGAGCTCAAAGCTTACATGATCAAAGAGTCATCTTTTAAAATAGGCGGCCCTGATATAAGGATCTTACCCTATGCAGTAACGCCTATCGTGTTGGTCTTTCATGAAATGATTACCAATGCAGCCAAATATGGAGCCTTAAGCGCGACAAGTAATGACGGCAGAGTGGCGATAACTTGGGAGTTAGACGAGAAAGGCTGCTTTATCAAATGGGAAGAATTAGGGGGGCCTCCCTTACATGGTTTAGGTGAGGAAGGGTTTGGAATGACGGTTATAAAATCAGTTATTCCCCATGAGCTAAAAGGCAAGGCGTCAGTGAGTACCAAAATTACCGGGCTAAATGCAGAGTTTCTCATTCCTCGTAAATATATAGAGCTGGATACTAGCCAAAAAAGTACTCAACATGTAACTCATGGCGATAAGCATCAATCCATCAGCACTGCTAATTCCGAAAAAATCCTCACAAGCGCCTATATCGTTGAAGATAACCTGCTTATTTCGCTTGACCTTAAGAAGCATCTTAAACAGTTGGGAATTGATAAAATTGATATTTTTGGCGATATAAGCTCTGCAAGAGCGGCTTTGGCTAAAGGTAAACCGTCGATGATGTTTTTAGATGTTCATTTGGGAAATGAAAATACTTTTCAGTTAGGGATTGAAATACAAAAGTTATCAATACCCTTTCTCTTTATTACGGGTTACGGAGCCGCAATAGAGCTGCCCGAGGAGTTATCAGATGTGGATATATTAACCAAACCCGTCGACACCACATTGCTAAAGCGTTCTATCGAAGCTTTTGGTTTCAAGGTGTAAATTTGTGACTGATATAACCAGGCCCCTAATACTTGTTGTTGAAGACAATTTAGTTGAAGCGATGAACGTTAAAAATGCGCTTATCCAGGCAGGTATGCAGGTGTTAGGCATAGCAAAGACGGAAAGCGAATTGTATGCGTTAGTGGATAAACGTGTTCCCGACCTCATTTTAATGGACATCGATTTGGGTGGTTCAGATTCTGGTATTGGAATTGCGAAAAGCATTACAGAAAGGTTTAAAGTACCAATTGTGTTTAGTACCTCTTACTGTGATGACACCACAATTTCTAATGCGCTCTCGATTTCCCCTTATGGATATCTAGTAAAACCGTACGGTGTGCTTTCACTCACTACTACTATTCAAGTTGCGCTGGAAAGAAAAAAAACGGAAAAAGCGCTAGCTTCTTCTAATAGGCGTTTCGCAATGGCGTCAGAGATTGCGAAGTTAGGCGTGTTAGAAGTTGATACCTCTACTCAGTCAGTCGTTATTGAAAGTGTGGAGAATCTTTTCGATTTTCCACGCAAAATGCCATTATCCAAATTCCTTTCGTTGTTTCCCGAAGAAAAAGAAGTTGAGTTAAAAGAGGCGATACATTTAAAGTCGAATTACCTCACAACGTTGCAGCTAAAAATTGAAGGCCAACCGACTAAATGGTTTCAGGTTGTCCTCTCCGATATTGGGTGGGGCGAAGACTATGTCCAAATTGGTGCCATACAAGATATATCTATCCTACAGAGCACTCAGTCAAACCTGAGTGTTGCAGATAAGATTGTAAGTGAAATTAAAGAAGGGGTTTTAGTCTGTGATGCTGAAGGTCTCATAATAAAAGCAAACCAATCCTTATGCGAGATGCTAGGCACCCAAGCCGAGCACCTTATATCTACTCACATAAACAATGTTTTTCCTAAAGCGCGAAAACACGATCCTCGCCCAGACTATCTGGAAGACGGTTTAAGAACAGAGCTCACTATTGTAAGCGAAGGGCGAAGGTTTCATTTAACCATGTCGGTAACTTCATTTAATCTTGATGATGGAGAAACTAATTTCGTTGCCATTCTTACCGATGTTTCAGAACTAAAGTCATCGGAAAGTCAACTCAAGTACCTTGCATTCACTGACGCTCTCACCGGTGCTGGAAATCGAAACTTTTTGAACAGTATTGTCGAGACTTACAGTGAATCATGCGAGCCTTGCTCAATCATTTTTATTGATATCGATGAATTCAAGCTCATTAACGATACCCATGGGCATGAGGTGGGAGATGAAATACTAAGAGCATGCGCGAGCCGATTTAAAGCATCGCTACGAGATGATGATACTGTTATAAGGTTTGGTGGTGACGAATTCGTTATTGTGACAAGTACTACTTGCCAAAAGCTTTTAAACAAAATGACATCCCGGTTATCTTCTTCACTGAAATCAGTGTTTAAGACAACATCGGGCGACTTTCAAGTTACAGCAAGTATTGGTCTAGCGTCATCTACAGAAAACATGTCGCCAACAGAGCTACTAAAAAATGCTGATATTGCAATGTTTTCAGCAAAACAAGGCGGTAAGAATAGTGTTGTCACATTCAGTGAAGATCTTTCGAAAAATATCGAGTATAGGCTGTTCATTCAACAAGGGCTTAAAAGCGCAATTCAAAATAAACAAATCACAGCCTACTTTCAGCCTATAATAGATTCGAATGGTGAAGTTTTAGCTGTGGAGGCGTTAGCTCGCTGGCACATTCCTAGCCATGGGCCAATTAGCCCCGAAAAGTTTATACCGATAGCTGAACGTACAAAACACATTCATGACATTGGTCTTTTAATGTTAGACGAAGTCTGTTTCGCACTTAAAGCTCTCAGTGGATGGGGTTTTTCAGACGTGAAGTTCAATTTGAATATGTCACCGGTACAGTTACAGAATACCGGGGTTATTGAGCTATTTGCAGAGCGGTTTGCCTTTCATAATATTGACCCTAGACGAATAGTGATAGAAATAACTGAATCTACGCTTCAAAGTTCAAAGGCGAGGGAAGTGCTTACCAAAATTAAAGCACTTGGGGTTATTATTTCCATTGATGACTTTGGTACAGGCTTTTCTTGCATATCAGAGTTAGCTGACGAAACGTATGACGCTATCAAAATTGACCGCTCGCTGCTGCCTGACTTTCCACTACAAAGTAAACAACAAAAGCGTAGAGCGCTAATCATCGAGAATGTGGTGTCGATGTGTGTGAAGCTAGGCATGCCGTGCACGTTAGAAGGTTTAGAGACCGTTCAGCAGGTAACCTTCGCCAAAAAGATTGGTGCCAAAGCTATGCAAGGGTATTACTTTACCAAGCCTTTAAGCTTGGTGGGCTTGATGGAGTATCTGCAAGCCGAACATGCCTCACCGCTCGTCAGCGTTACCGCACCAACGGAGGGGCAATAAAAGAGCCAGTTAGTTAAGGTGGTACTGCTGAATTTTTTGTTCCACTTTTATACCATTTTGCATTTCTTCGACATCTGTTCGCGCTAGAGAGGTCTCATGCACTATTTTACGTCGACAGAAGTGTACCTATCGCACTAAAATGTTCATTCGCTTAGAAATGGTCCTTAATTTGACCTGATTCGTTATATTATTGCTTCTTATTCCCTGCAGCGTTCAGACAGGTTTCTTCCAAAAAAATGTGCAGGGGAAACGGAAAACCAATCACCCTAAATAGAGGTTTGTAGTGCTAAGGAAAGGCTTAGTTATCACCACGGTTCTTTTGCTTCCTATCGCAGCCGTGCTGTTTTTTATGAGTATTCACGAACTGTTTCAAATGAAAACGGTAACGGTAGACCCAAAACTCAAAGAAATTTCTGGAATAGAGTTCGACAAATACAAAAGGTTGTGGGCTATCAACGATAGTGGTGATGGTCCGATTCTATATATGCTGAATAAAGACGGCAGTATAGAGAGAGAGGTGACGGTTTCAAATGCTAAAAATGTTGATTGGGAAGACATGACACAAAACAGTTTTGGTCATTTCTTCCTAGGAGACTTTGGCAATAATGACAATAACCGCCGCTGGTTAACCATTTATAGAATTGAAAACCCTATCGATATTCAGGGGGAGTCCACGGAAGCGGAGATTATCAAGTTTACTTACCCTGAAATGGGAGAGGGTAAAGTAAAACCTGAAGATAAAAACTATGATTTAGAAGCTTTTGTGGAATACAAACGCAACCTTTACTTGTTCACGAAGAATAGAACGAAGCCATTTGATGGTATTACAAAATTATACAAAGTGGGCGATCATGCAGCGAACTTCGATGCACAGTTAATTGGAGAATTTAAAACCTGTACCACGCTTGAAAAGCTATGTTGGATAACGTCTGCGGCGATAAGTCCTGATAGAACAAAGCTGGTATTATTAGATTCAACCAGCTTGTGGCTATTTGAGAATTTTGAAGGCGATAACTTTTTTAGTGGCGATGTATCTCGCATCGATCTCGGTGTGGTAACACAAAAAGAGGCGGTAACTTTCTATGATGACAACACACTCGTGTTTACTGACGAAGAATACAAAGGCCTATTCGGCGGCAATGTATACGAAGTTAAACTCGACCAAGTGAAGCGTAACGTGATTAAATACCGCGAAAGCCCGAAACAAACCGAACAAATATCTAAGCAGTAAACATTATGAAGTTCAGCCCGCTACTCTCAGAACTAATACAGGCATTAACCTGTCTTCCCGGCGTAGGCAATAAGAGCGCCCAACGAATGGCATTTCATCTTTTAGAGCGAAATCGTACGGGGGCGATTGATTTAAGCAATGTGCTACACAACGCTATGGAGCATATTCATCATTGTAAGCGTTGCAGAACGTTCACCGAAGATGAATTATGCGATATTTGCCGCCACCCAGAAAGAGAAGCTAGCGGGTTGTTGTGTATTGTGGAAAGCCCTCAAGACGTATTAGCGATAGAACAGACGTTAAGCTACAAAGGCCAGTATTTTGTACTAATGGGGCATTTGTCTCCTATAGATGGTGTTGGGCCTGAAGAAATTGGTTTAACCGAGCTTGAGGCACGTTTAGCCGCTGGTGGGATAAATGAAGTTATCTTAGCCACAAACCCCACCGTCGAAGGTGAAGCAACGGCGCACTACATTGCTCAGCTATGTACAAGTCACAACGTCGACGCCTCTCGCATTGCTCATGGTGTGCCTGTTGGGGGAGAACTTGAATACATTGACGGCAATACACTTACCCACGCTTTTTCAGGTCGCCGCAAGCTGTAATTAAGATACAGAGCGTTTTAAGAATTCAAAATAAATCGCTCTCTTTTCATAAAATCGTTTGCCCATTTCCAAGCTAATACCTGCCTATTCGCTTATTAAATAAGCGGTATTTGTCCTTTCTCGAAAAAGTTTACGAATAGAAAATAAATTTTCGTTCTAAACGTTGAAAAGTGCGTTGAGTGACCTTACCTGTTTAACATCAAACGTGATCCATTCAACGAGGAGATATTGGATTATGGCTGAAGCAGCCCATAAAGAAACCCACGGTTTTCAAACAGAAGTAAAACAGCTTCTTCAACTGATGATTCACTCTTTGTATTCAAACAAAGAAATTTTTCTACGCGAGCTAGTGTCAAACGCGGCAGATGCTGCAGATAAACTGCGTTTTCGCGCCTTAGAAAATGATAGCCTGTACGAAAACGATGGTGAATTAAACGTAAAACTTAGCGTTGATAAAGAAGCGAACACAGTTACGATTTCTGATAATGGTATTGGTATGACTCGTGATGAAGTCATCGCTAATTTAGGTACCATTGCTAAATCTGGTACTAAAGATTTCTTTAGCAAGCTTTCAGGCGATAGCGCAAAAGACTCGCAGCTTATTGGTCAGTTCGGTGTAGGTTTCTACTCAGCATTTATCGTTGCAGACAAAGTTACTGTTCGCACTCGTGCGGCTGGTGCTGATGCATCTACTGGTGTTGAATGGGTTTCAGATGGTGAAGGTGAGTTCACTATCGCTGAAATCAATAAGCCTACTCGCGGCACAGAGATTACGCTTCACCTTCGAGAAGATGAAAAAGAATTTGCCGATACATGGCGTCTGCGCTCAATCGTAAGCAAATACTCAGACCACATCAGCATTCCTGTACAAATGTGGAAAGATGAAGTGCCTGAAAGTGAAGGTCCAGATGGCGAGAAAATCGAAGCTCAGCCTGGTGAGTGGGAAGTAGTTAACAAAGCCACCGCGCTGTGGACTCGTGAAAAGTCTGATATTACTGATGAAGAGTACAACGAGTTCTATAAGCACATCTCTCACGACTTTGCAGATCCGCTAGCATGGGCGCACAACAAGGTAGAAGGTAAAACTGAATATACCAGCTTACTTTATATCCCTTCTAAAGCGCCTTTCGACATGTGGAATCGCGACCAAAACCATGGTCTTAAGCTTTACGTTCAACGCGTCTTCATCATGGATGACGCAGAGCAGTTTATGCCGACCTATCTGCGTTTTGTTAAAGGTTTACTAGATAGCAACGACCTTCCGCTAAATGTGTCTCGTGAAATTCTTCAAGACAACAAGATTACCCAGGCACTTCGTCAAGGTTGTACTAAGCGCGTTCTACAAATGCTTGAAAAGATGGCTAAGAACGACAGCGATAAGTACCAGTCGTTCTGGAACGAGTTTGGTAATGTACTGAAAGAAGGCCCAGCGGAAGACTTCAGCAACCGTGAGAAAATTGCTGGTCTGTTGCGCTTTGCTTCGACACACGGTGAATCTGACGCTCAAACGGTTTCATTAGCTGATTATATTGAGCGAATGAAGGAAGGTCAGGATAAAATTTACTACGTGACCGCAGACAGCCTGCAAGCTGCTAAGTCTAGCCCACACCTTGAGATCTTCCGTAAGAAGGGAATCGAAGTATTGCTAATGGGCGAGCGCATTGACGAATGGCTAATGTCCCACCTAACTGAGTTTAACGAGAAACAATTTGTTTCTATCGCTAAAGGAAACTTAGATTTAGGCGACTTAGAAGACGAAGAGTCTAAGAAAGCTCAAGAAGAAGCAGAGAAAGAAGTAGAAGGCGTACTAGAACGAGCGAAAACAGCACTAGGTGATAAGGTTGTAGACGTTAAGTTTACGCACCGTCTTACTGACTCTCCTGCCGTTATTGTTGCCGACGACAATGGTATGACTACACAGATGATGAAGTTGATGCAGGCGGCTGGCCAGACCGTGCCAGATGTGAAGTATCACTTTGAACTCAACCCAGAACATAGCTTAGTTAAATTGCTTGCTGACACGCAGGATGAAGAGCTATTCAATCAGTGGGTTGGTGTATTGTTCGACCAAGCTGCATTGTCAGAGCAAGGTAGTTTGAAAGACCCGTCTACGTTTGTTCAGAACTTGAACACATTGCTAATGAAGTTGGCTAAATAATTACGTAGACACAAGGTTTACATTTAAAAACGGGCATCATGCCCGTTTTTTTATGTCTGCTACCAACAAAAATAAATTTGGCAACTTTATTGTGCTATATTTTGCCAGTTAAAATTTTTAGTTAATCACTTAAAACTTTAGAAATTCATGCTTTAAAGAAGATGAATTACCGGGCGATTGGCTTACAGGTTTAGACTTAAATTTATAAAAACGCCTATAAGCTGAACATATATTCGCCATTAGTCTTAAGATTAACTTTACGGTACTTCTTACACTTGTCACTACAGTGTTGAATGTGTAAAGTGCCCGAAGTAAAAAGTTCAAAAATCATAAGCGGAGAACGCACTCATGCGAATCATTCTTCTCGGCGCTCCTGGCGCGGGTAAGGGCACACAAGCTCAGTTCTTGATGGGCAAATATGGCATTCCACAAATTTCAACAGGCGATATGCTTCGTGCAGCTATTAAAGCAGGTACAGAGCTAGGTCTTGAAGCAAAGCGTGTAATGGACGAAGGTAAACTTGTGTCAGATGAGATCATCATTGGCCTAGTTAAAGAGCGTATTGCACAAGATGATTGCAAAGACGGCTTCTTGTTAGATGGCTTTCCTCGTACCATTCCACAAGCCGATGCAATGAAAGAAGCAGGTGTTTCTGTTGACCATTGCATTGAGTTTGATGTTCCAGATGACGTTATTGTTGAGCGCATGGGCGGCCGTCGCGTGCACCCAGCATCGGGTCGTGTTTACCACGTTGTTTACAACCCACCAAAAGTGGAAGGTAAAGATGATGAAACCGGTGATGACCTAATCGTTCGTGACGATGATAAAGAAGAAACGGTGCGTAAACGTCTTGCTATCTACCACGAGCAAACTAAACCACTTGTAAACTATTACAGTGCTGAAGCTGAAGCTGGAAACTGTGAATACCACAAGCTAGACGGAACACGTCCAGTTGAAGAAGTAAGTGCTGAATTAGCGGAACGTTTAGGCTAACCGCTAAAAAGGTTTATAAAAGGTCGCATATGCGGCCTTTTTTGTTGCTTGTAACTTGTTAATGGATAACGTTTAATAGCGTCTAATAAACGTACCATTTAATCACTGATTAAAATTACGCGCTATAACTATAACATGTGGAGTTGACCATGGTTTTACCAATCACGGCGTTTTACGCCAGCCTATTGGGTATTTGTTACCTGTATTTGTCGTTTTTAGTTATTGGTGCTAGGCGTCGTCACCAAGTGAGTATCGGCGATGGAGGTCATGAAGATCTTAGTCGACTAGCGAGAGCCCATGGTAATTTCAGTGAATACGTACCCATTACGCTTATTATGATCGCGTGTTTTGAAGCCAATACTGGGCAAGTATGGGCTGTTCACGCTCTGGGAAGTGCATTGTTATTCGGTCGCGTCTTTCACGCTTACGGATTAGGGCGTCACTCTGGCGTCAGTTGGCAACGCTTTGCGGGAATGATATTGACATTTTTAGCTATGTTGTGCGCCGCAATAGGTAATTTGGTGCTTATTCATTTCGGCTTGTAGTCACAGCACAAATACTGAATACAAGTAAAGAATGCCAGCTTAATTGGGTCACTTCATTAGCTGGCATTTTTTTATCTCATTTCTAAGAAGGTTATATTAATTCAGGTATTTAAGACAGGTTCGCTTTGCGTGTTGCGAAGGTATAGTACGAAAACCAGCTGAGTATTCTCACGTAGTTATTTACTTTGCTGGCACATTCGAAAATACACAAGCAAAGCTATTACCTCAGCTTTTTAACCGTTAAATAATCTTGGTTGTTATTTAAATGCTTAAAATCTTGATGACTCTGGTATTTATGATCTTCTACACTTACTTGTTGAAGCGCAGGTTTAAAGTGAAGATGATGGATGCTTGGCGCGCCGAAATTGTGGGGTCAGAGATTATGGTTTATATCATGATCATTCTGCCGGTACTTTTCGCATGGCTTACGACGGTTCTAATTGAATACTTGTTCTTTTAGAGCAAGCTAATCGAAGTTAAAAAGCGCTCAAGGTACGGTAATGTGAAGTAATACCATTGAGCGCTTTGTCGTTTTACAAGCTTTTAGAAGCGGTAAGTTAGTTTAGAGTAAACAAAGCGGCCACGAGGGTTGTGCACGCTACCTACGTAACCGTAAAGGTCGCTATCACCATCGCCAATAGCAAATGGAGGCTCTTCATCAAGCAAGTTGTTAGAACCGATGACTAAGCGAAGGTTATCGCTATAGTTGTAACCAAACTGCAAGTCTACCAACATTTGCGAATCAACCGTTCTTGACGTATTTTCTTCGAAGTCTAATACTCCGTCGAAGTCAATGTCAGGCGTGTCTTCAAATTCACCAATAAAGCTAATGTTTAAGTTAGCGTCAAACGAACCTTTAGACCACGTTGTACCGAACAACCAACGATGCTCTGGGTAACCGTATTCGCCTGTGTATTCTAGACCGTCTTTTTCAAACTCGTCCATATATGACCAGTCCAGGTTGAAGCGCACGTTACCATATTCTTCAAGTTCCATGCTGTAATTGGCACTGAAATCTACACCCGAGGCTTCTTGTGAAGACACATTTTGGTAGGTGTTGAAAATTTTCTGAATAACACCTAGAGACTCACCCTCCTGAGGGTCTAAACGAACACAGACTGTGCTGTCTTGGTTATTACACTCAGCGTTGTAAACCAAACCAAACTGCTGTTCGTCAATTTTGTTGTCTTGAGTAATGCTCCATACATCAATGCTTAATCCTAGCTCTTGAATAGGCGCGTAAATTACACCTACGTTCCACGACTCTGACTCTTCGGCGTCTAGATTAGGGTTACCCGCAAATTCGATGTTGTAGTCCAGAGACTCACAATCTTGGCCAGTTGCTTCACAGCGGTATTGGTCGACAAAAAATACGCTCTTCTGAGACGGGCCAAGACCAACTTGAGCGAGAGACGGTGCTCTAAATCCTTGCGCCCAAGAGCCGCGTACTGTTACTTCGTCGCTTGGCGCCCAACGTAACGCAATTTTAGGGTTGGTTGTGCTACCAAAGTCACTGTAGTGGTCGTAGCGGCCAGCTAATTGAAGTTCTAGCTCTTCAGCCAAAGGAATTGAAAGCTCTAAATACGCCGCATACTGGTCGCGTTCTGCTGAAGCTGACACAGACTCAGTACCAAAGATCAAACCGCGTTGGAACTGTACGTCGGGTACGTCAGACACTTGTTCTTCACGATACTCCACGCCCGCAGCCATCATGACAACGTCGTCACCAAAATCAAAAGCTTCGCCCGTAATATGTGCATCAACGCTGGTCATGCGAGATTCACCACGACGCACAAGTCTAGTGGTAATTTCATCAATTACACTTTGTGGGTTAGTAACGCCACCAAATGGGTTGTAGTTGCCAAGGTCGATTTGCTCTTGTAACCAGTCAACGCGAACCCAACCTTGTGATTGGTCACCGCTTTGCTCTGAACGGCTACGGCCTTTTTGTACTGACGCTTCCCAATCATAGTCGTTGAATGTACCGCGAAGGCCTGCGACAAGACGTAAGGTATCAGACTCAATGTCCCAGCGGCGAGCACCAGCGTCGACAGGGCGATAGCGACCAATTTCAATGTCTTGTCCGAAAGGGTTGTCCGGGTGAGTACCTGGAACGGTTAAGCCCGCGTCTTCATCGAGCGGGGTTGCTGCGCCGCCTGCTTCAGAGGTATTGTGCTGCATAGCCACTTCCATAAACGCTGTGGTTTCATCGCCAATTTTGTAATCAAACTGGCCGATAAAGCCTACGCGCTCAGAAGAAGGGATCACTAAGCCAAACGGACCGTAATCGAACAAGCAGCTGCCAGATGCCGTAGCGCTATCTTCTGGGCAGTCTGGGTCGATTGTTTTAACGCCATCTACATAAAAGTAGCCAGGGTAGCCGCGCGATGAACGAAAATCCATGCCGCCATAAGGTGATTGGTTCGCGGTACCGAAACGTCCCATTTCATCAGCACCTAGCGTGCTGTTGTTAAAGTAATCGATAATAACAGTAGCACTGCTTTTTTCGCTTTGAGAGCCCCACAAAATGCTTGCTGTGGTTTCATCATAGTTTGGTCCAGTAGTACCACCGTAACCGGCGTTAATCTCAAGACCTTCATAGTCTTTCTTAAGAACAACGTTAACCACACCTGCTACCGCGTCTGAACCATAAATCGCCGATGCACCGTCTTTTAAGATATCAATGCGCTCAATGGCAGATACAGGAATAGAGTTAATATCAACAAATGAATTCGTGATGCTTTCTGCAAATGCGCTAATTGCGACACGGCGACCGTTAATTAGTACCAGCGTCGCGTCTGGGCCCATGCCGCGAAGCGATACTGCAGCCGCACCATTCGCAGTCGAGTCTTGACTGTTATTGCGGGTTGAAAAGGTACCTGCGCCGGTAGCAGGCATACGCTCAAGTAACTGTTGAAGGTTTTCATAGCCCATACCTTCAATCATGGTTGCATCAATTGATTGAATAGGAGAGGGGCCTTCCATATCTGTACGCTTAATACGAGAACCGGTGACCGCTATGCGCTCGAGGTTCGCTGATTCTTCGTCAGCTTGCTGTGCATGCGCAGGAGATAGAGAAGTTAATCCTGAAAGTGCTAATCCCACTGCAATTGCACTTACTTTACGACCTTGTTTCATTATTATTTCCTTATTGTCCATCTTACTTGTTGTGTGTTTCTGCAACATAGTCATGCTGCGAAATTATGAATAGCATTCCTTATACTAAAGTTGCAATAGGGAAAAACGCGAAAAATGTGACACTTGGTTACAAGGTGTGTAAATAAAGACTTACTTTTTAGTGTAGTGCTTGTCTAGACGAAGTGATCTTAAAGGGCTGAAAACTCGAACGGGCAGAGAGCTGAAGCCTGATAGCTGAGTGCTACTGGCTTGGTTTAATTAAGAAATAATTTGTACATACAAGCGTATGGTTTTTAATATGCTAGGTGGGGGGGAGCGCTCATATTTTTTTCGTGAGATACTGGCGACCTCTCATTTTCGCAGATCTGACCAGTCTTTTTATGATGAAAATTTGAACGTGAGTAAAGGTCGCTTTCAAAACGCAATGAAGACTGAACTTAAATAGCTCTATTGAAGTGCCACAAAAACTCTGTCTTTTCTTGGTAAATACATATTATGCGTGTCTAAAGAAAATGCAACGGATGTTGCCTTGCCTTGAATCTCTTCAACTGGAATGAATCCATAGTAGCGGGAATCGACACTATTGTTTCTGTTGTCCCCCATAGCAAGGACATGAGCTTTGGGCACTGTGACCATATTAAAACTCTTTGCAGGGCTTGGTATTGGATTAAGCGCAATAGTGCGGTTGTGACCTAGAATGTCTTCAGAATAAACCTGCTCATTTGTGGAGGTTAATGCCGCTTTCTCACCGTTAATAAAGAGCACATTATTTTTTAACGCGACCTTATCGCCCGCAACGGCAATGACTCTCTTAATAAGCCTTGTATCAGCAGCGCTGCTGTCGATAATCACGATATCGCCGCGTTTTATATCACCAGTTCGAGCAACTACAACATCGGTAAAGGGAAGCTCTAGCGTGTATGCTGATTTATCTACCACCACTCGGTCCCCGACCATAATAGTTGGCTCCATAGAGCCGCTGGGAACATGATACCAGTCAGCTACGCTACTTCTAAATGAGAAAAGCAAGACGATGAATAAGATAAAAGACAGGTTGTTTTTTACGCTTTGTTTAATATTTTTCAAAATCGAGTTCTCGCTATTCGCATCTGGCAAAATCATGCAAAGACTTTTGAAGTCTCCTCTTTCATTGAATATAGAGGTCAATTTAACCCATTCGTTCAACTTACCGGTTTGAAAAATGTAAGTAATTGTGTCTTTGCCTATACAGAATCGCCTCACCTCTAGTACTTCTATCTTAGTTTTTTTAAGTACGAACTTCTAAAGAGTGTAATTAATATGACCGAAAAGGTGCGAAACCGACGTACCTGTATAAGAACACGTATTAGTGTAATTAATATCGTCCTGCATTACTCACCTGCTATTACGCTGTTGAAAATGTTTGAACGAAGTTTAGAAGTTTAAAAAAGCGTTACGGAGGCATGAGTGACTGAGAAAGAGAAGGAATCTGGACGTCGAGAACAGGATGTGGCACTTAGTCACACCGAAGAAAAGGATGTACAAAACAATCAAAGTTTAAACTCTGTCTCTTTATACGCAATTGTGCATCGAGAAGGGCTGGAAGAGCTTCAGCGGCCTATGATGTCGCTTTGGTGGTCTGGGGTTGCGGCGGGTATTGGCATTTCGCTGTCTATTCTAGCTGAGGGGATCCTGCATCACCTCTTTGCCGGTTCTCGTTATCAGTTTGTGATAGAGAACTTAGGTTATACAGTGGGCTTTGTACTGGTTATTGTTGGTAGATTACAGCTATTTACCGAAAATACGCTGTCAGTTATTTTGCCGTTGCTAAGTAAGCCATCTCTTAATATGGGAGTGTGCATTGCACGACTGTGGACTATCGTTTTCGCCGCAAACATGGTTGGCACCTTCTTAGCCGCCTTTTTCAGCTATACTCTGCAAGCGGTTCCATCAGAGCTGGTGGAAGGAATGACTGCTATATCTGAACACTATGCCAAGTTATCACCGTCAGACGCCTTCTCATATGGCATAACGTCTGGATTTATTATTGCCGCTATCGTGTGGATGAAGCCTTCGGTTAAACATTCGCAAATATGGATGATAGTTATTTTTACCTATTTAATAGCTATAGGAAATTTCACGCACGTGATAGCCGGTTCAACAGAACTGTTCTTGTTAGCACTACAAAATAAAATAAGCGTTCTTGAAACAATCTCACTAATTGGCGCAACACTATTAGGAAATATTGTGGGCGGAACGGGGCTGTTCGCGCTACTAGCTTATGGACAGGTAGTAAGGGAAATAGAAGAGTAAGCGTGATTAGAAGATTCCACCTCTCAGGTTCTACCATTGAGGTACAAGAATTACTTTATTTTCTAATGAGAAGCAGGTGCTTGTGAAAAATGCCCATAACGATAATTGATATGGGCATTTAAAAGTACATCTTCAGTTTTTTGACATATCAAAATACTAAATTGAAGTAGTTTCGACTAAATTTAAATACATCGTGTTGAAAAGTAAGGTTAGTGGATACTTTCTCCAGGTATAGGTCTGCTTAGGCGCATCTTATCCACAGGTGCACCTACCAAGTACTCATCTAATATTAAGTAGTCAGGAACGTTTAATTGATAGGGCATTGTGTTCTCTTGATAACCCCAAATTTGTTCTACTAAACCGTTGTGAACTGATGTAGATATTACATCTTGGGCATAATCATTATTACTCCATCTTTCAGTACCTAAAATGTGCTCGCTAGTACTGCCCGCTGTATCTGGTAAGTTAGAGGACTTTAATCTCATAATATTCGAGAACGTATTGTTTTCTATGAATATACCCACGTAATCTTGTTCCCAATTTCCAGGATTTACATCATCTCTTAGTAGATAACGGATATCTACGTTATTATCTAATGAGTGAATTAAGTTGTTTTGCAGGGTGAACGAAGTCATTGCGTAAGTTAAGTTAAAGAGGTACGTATTGTATGAGTCAGCATTTATAACAAATAAGTTATTTGCAAAGCGAACTCTTCCGTTAGAGCCTCCGGAACCATCGTTTCCGAACCTAGCGACAGCAAAATCTTTATTCATAACAATAGAGTTCCCAACAACATCTTGGTCCATAACACCTACACTTCTCATTTCGGGACCTATAAGTTCGATAGCGTATCTGGACTGCTCAATGTCGCTAACTTCAATCCAATTGTAGTAAAGCTTAGTATTTTCAGCTCTAGATTTTATACTGTTGCCTCGGTTATTGTGTAAAAATGAGTTTTCAACGCGAAGAACACTACCCGGGAATCTAAATTGATCTGTGGCGACATAGATGGGGTGCCCCCATTTTTGAGAAGGGTCAGGCAGTCCTCCAGAGTTAGTAACTTCCGTATCCAATATAGAAATGCTGCCTGAATTAGAATCAGTTCCCATTATTCCTATATGTGGACAGTTGTGAATATAAGAGTTAATGATCTTTAAGTTGTCTGATTCATGTCTAATACAGATGTTGTCTCCACCAGTTACTTCTAGATTTTCTAATTCAATCGAATGAGAATTTCTAACAGCAATTGTCCACTTCCAATCTTTGTGGTTTCCTATGAATTTAGGTCTTTTATTATTTACTGTTGTACCAACAATTTTTATAGGCAAACTGGGAGTGCCGCTGGTATTGAATAATATAAATGGTTTATAGTCTGCATCTCCTTGCACCTCAACAACGTCACCTGCTATCAGTTGGTGAGCAATATCATCCATTTCTCTATAGTTTTGATTGGGTCCTATCTTCCAAGTTTTTGGTGCTCTTTCCGTGTTCGTTGTCTGGATGCTCCAGTTTAAAAAAAACACACGGTCGTCAATAGCACCCTCACCAGGAATAACTTGAGCTCTGATCGTTTTAGAGCTGTTAAAATCGTTAGGTGTTGTTGTTGCAAATACTAACTTATCTCCGTTAGTGACCAGTGTCTCCTCATTACTAAACGGCTGTGAATTTATGGAAAAAAAGCTGTTGTTATGACTTTTCAATTTCATAGGTGCCTCTAAACCCTCAAACTGAATGCAATTAGAATATATCTCGGTATTCAATGGCTGATAAAGGTTCGAGGGTAAAGCTGCAGCAGCAAAAAACCTCGAATCATTGACTCTTAAATGGAATGAAGAAGAGCGACAGTTTTCAAACATGGAAACGTCAACCTGGTAAGAAGGGACTGATGAATTTACAGGTAATGAGTCATTATAAGTTGTTATGTTGTTCTCAATTATCCATTTAATATTACTCGCACTAACGCTTCCATCTTCCCATATTGTTTGATAATTAAACCAAGAGTAACTAAAGCTAGGTACAGAAAAGCTATATTCAAAGTGTAAACGATCACCATAATTGAGTTCGATCAACTCATCTGTAGTGAGATTGTTATTTACAAAGACTTGTGAGTGCTTTTGTAAGGACTTTAAAGTTAGTGTGGATTGTGGTTCAGCATTGACCACACATTGTGAAATAGCGCGAGGTGATTCATCAGATACCACGGTGTGAGGAAGAATTGTGGAGTTAGCACTATGTTTGTAAAGGGCATAACAGTCTGAAATGTGGTCGAAGGAATTGTTTGATTCGTTAGCAACAAACCATTGATAATAAGTGGTTGATATTTCCCCACTGTCTAGCTCTTGCTGAAGAGTCAAACGGTCCAACAATACATCACCTTTGACATTTGATGCATTTTTTCGAAGCGTAATTATATCGCCGTTACTAATTATTCTAGTAGAGGTAGAGTAAGGTTCGTTATTTATTGAAAACTCCCCATCGCGCTGCATACTCGCCAAAACTGGTTGAGGGAGATTAGTTACTTTTATACAGCGTGATATGATTTGTGAACTGGGCTTTTGATATTTACTAGGAGGCAATTCAAATACGCGTAGACGCTGACGCTTCTCATCGAACGTAAAATTCGCTTCAAAGCAAGATTCTGGTAGTGTTTCTGATTCCACTGTTGAGATAGTCCAAGGATAATACCAATGGCTATTAGTTTCAGCCTTAGTCAAAATAAGCCGATCAGTAACTGATTCGCCTATTTTATTAGGCGTTAAGAACATTAACTCAATTTTATCCCTGTTTCTAACACGGATTGGGCCATTCGAAAAGTCGCTGCCGTTTAGCGATATTAGAGAGCCGCGCTGAGTTGTTGCTGTCAACTCTTCTTCTAATTCGTTTAAAACAACGCAGCCTGATTCTACTACCGCTCCCTGAACATTGTGTGAAGTAGGAGTAAAGGTAAATTGATTCCTATCCCCCCAATCATTGAGGAGGCGAACACTCTTCTCTTCACATTGACTTTGGGCGAAGCTTGGTAAGCTAATTACGCCCATAAAAAAAGCTATTAACCATATTTTACTGAAATGAAAAAACTTAATTTTGTAACCATTCATATTAGACTACTCGATACTACTGACTTAAAATTTCTGGGTACAAGACGAACTATAGTTAGTTAAAAAAACTAATTGTTTATGTCTCTTGGCACAGTGTAGTAAGCGCATTTGTCCAAACGGTATCAAACCTCAAGTCCCCGTATAAGTAGTGATACGAGTGGTTTAACAGTTCAAGTAAAATCAAATAATTATGTTTTTAGCAGTAAAAATTAATTGCTAAATATATTTTTGTGATGGGCTTTCGTTGGAGATAAAACTGTTTGCACAAGTTTTTTGGTTGCTTTTTCGTTTAACAGATTTTATTTGCCGATAACTGGGAGTAGGTACGCTTGACGCGAAGAGTTCTGTCAATAACGTTTAGACAAATTTTAGCCTAAAGAAGGTTGGTCTAAGTTCATAAGCGCTTCATCATTTTCCATCTGCTGTGCTAACCAACTACAAAAAAGAGCGATGCGCCTTTTACGTGGTGAATTCTTAAGGTATACAAAATGAGATTTCCAACGAACAGGGTGAGGTATATTAAACGGAACAACAAGCTGACCTGATTTAACATACTGGCCAATCATTACGTCTGATGCCAGCATTACACCTTGACCAGTTAATGCTGCACTTAATGCTAAGTCACTGGAAGAAATTTCCGTTTTTTTTAGGTTTTTGTTGGTAATATCAATATTGCAATGCTCAAAATAGCTTTCCCAATTAGCTCTATCTCCAAAAGCTAGGGCAAGTAATCTAGCATCAAGAAGATCAAATGGAGTATTCAACGCAAGCGTTTGTTTGTAATCTGGTGAACAAACTGGAACAATTCCATTTTCACCAAACTTTTGTACCTCTAAGCCATCCTCAATAATTGACGAAGTCGAAGTACTAAAGCGAATTGCGATATCTATCTTGCCATCATGCAGGCTTTCTATTCTATTGGAGGCGAAAGTATTAATATTTATATCTGGATACTGATTAAAGAATTTAAACAAATTTGGTAACAGCCACAGAGCACAAAACGCCTGTGTAGTACTCACTGTCAAACTTCCTTCTAATGGCTCTTCTTGAACTTTGTTTAAACCGTTTATAACTTCACTAAAGCCATTTTGACAAGCTTCAAAGAGTATCTGTCCCTGAGAAGTCAGTAGCATCCTTCTTGCGCTTCGTCTGAAAAGTTTAACCTGTAAACTCTGCTCTAATTGACGCATCTGCTGACTAACTGCAGCTTGCGTAATGCATAGCTCATTAGCAGCCTTACTATAACTCTCGTGTCTAGCAGCCACTTCAAAGCAGAGCAAATTATTTAACCATCTTAATCTTCTATCCATAGTCGAAATATAAGTTCACCTAATATTTAAAGTTAACTTTTATCGTTGGTCATGTAAAGCTCAAAAACAGAAACTAGTCTCAAATACATTCAGTGAGACTTATATGAGAAAGCTTCCTAAAACTGCGAAAAAGATAGATTCAACTTTGTTGCAAGCCAATAAAAACAAAAGTGTTGTTGCTAGTGAAGAAAGCTTTGGAGTTTTCAGGAATAGCGAGGGCGACTTAAAAAATTTATCAAAAATAGCTTGTTTGGAGCAACATGGCGACACATTTAAGCTGAACAGGAAAAGCTTGTTATCGATTATTGGGAATAAGCTCAATTTATCAATGTTAAGCGCATTTAAGTAACCTAAGTCGTTTACTAAATGAGAAAGGGGCTTAGTAAGCTTATGGCGAATGTTGCTTAATAGAATGTGTCGCTATTTCATCATTGGCTATTGGTCTTCAAAACAGTAGAATAGAGGTGTTACGCATAATTTTAGTAAATGCCTAGTTAATAATAGCAGTCATTAGTGCATGAAAATGTTAACGCTATCTAGACCGAATAAGTAGGCAAGCGAATCATTCAGGGACGAAAAATACTATGTTGAATAAACTGTTACTTATTTTAGTCGTTGTCTTTGGCGTGAAACTTTACCTCGAAAACAGCAGCCATCCATACTCAGATAATCTATCGGACCGAAATCAACTTTCTACTCAAGAGGTGCTTACTCAAGAGCGTCTCACTCAACCTGAGCGCGTTTCTTTTATGTGCGACGGACGACAATATTGCAGTCAAATGTCGTCGTATGAAGAGGCAAAGTACTTTCTGAAAAATTGCCCTAATACGAAAATGGATGGTGATGACGATGGCATTCCATGTGAGAGTCAATTTCGAAGGTTTGACTAAATGCTAAGTGGTTAACTGACAAATAAAAAGACCCTCGATAATCATTCGATTAAATTATCGGGGGTCAGAGTCTGAGGGATCCCCACGAATTTAGTTTCATGTGTCTCCGGCCCAGGCTGCGTCAACTATGGAGCTGTACCATTTGAGTGCAGCTTTCCACTGTCGCATAGTAAATCGCATTCGACAAGCGACAGCCCTGAGTCCAAGGTAATGGAATGACAGCACGCTTCTGGTTTCGGTATTGGCTTGGAAGCGCCGATGCCTATTCGATGAGACGAGCACCATACCCAGTAATATAGCCACGAGTGACGCTAACGTTGTCAGCAATATCAGTATTATTAGACGTTGCTTTTTCACGCTTTTATTCTGTTCATAGCCAAGCCCGAACTTCGTGCTTTTCATGTCTCTAAAGCCTTCTTCAATTTGCATTCGTTGCCTGTAAATGGCTACTACTTGCTTCGATAAGCTTCGATGAGGTGCCAGTGATGTCGCTAATAGCCATGGATCTTTTGCACCTTGTGCATGCACTTTTGAGCGTTTTGAGGCTTTACGTGTACCATCTGGATTTGAAGCATGACGCCCTTTAGATTTCTGTTTAAAAAGAACTAGCGTGCAGGTAAAGGGGTTGCTCCTTACTATTTGGCTGTTATCAAAACGCTTCGGTCGACAGGTTGCTTGTGCGTATAAACGACGAATACATTGCCACGTATTTCCTCTATCAAGCGAATAAAGATGTGGCTTGCGGATACGCCCAACAATGTCCCATCCTAGGGCCCTAACTTCTCTGAACCAAGGCGATTTATACCCTGCATCGGTAACGATAATGGGTCGGCAATTTGAAGGTAATATAGCGTGTAACGCCTTTAAAAATGCCTTGTGTGTAGCAGGTTTCTCTTTGGTCTTGTTGCAATGTACTTCTTGGTAAAGTGTGATGGGCCTTCCTTTCAGAGATATTGCTGCACGTAAAAGAAAATGCGCTTTGCGGTCGTCTAAATCTGACCAGTCGATTGAGATAACAGGGCGTGTTGTGTTGCCGCAAAATAGTTGGCATATAGATGCATAGATGAGCGGTGTTTCACTTAGTAAATGCGGATTTGAGAGCAAGCGGTCTGCACGTTTAATTCTATGTTTTTCAAAGGCTTTAGTGTTTATCCCTCGACCTATGCTGGTTACGGTTGCAGCGCTTCCATTAAGCAGACTTTTGACGCACGCCGTGACCGCATTTAGACGTGTTTTATGCATATTGTAGCTGACAAGCGTAACGACTTTGTTCACAATAGATAGGGCATTCATGGTTGTTTGGTCTCGGTGAAGTTTGGCGATTGATCTGATCACCAAACGTCATGAATGTTCCTGTCTTTTTTATCTTACTGATATCGTTACATTATTTGTGGGGATACCTCAGGGTCAGAGTACTTTAATATGTAAGTGCGAGTGCTGCTTACTTATGACGCTCGCGAAGCACATCTAGCGCATCGTTTAGTGACATATCGCTTGCTTGAAGCAGTACAGTTAAGTGATACAACAAATCAGCGGCCTCGTTTTTAAGCTCTTCTTTGTCGTGCACAGTAGCTGCTAGTGCGGTTTCAACGCCTTCTTCACCTACCTTCTGAGCTATGCGCTTAATGCCTTTGTTATAAAGGCTTGCGGTGTAGCTGCTTTTAGGGTCGGCATCTTTACGAGCAGCCAAGACACGTTCTAAATCTGCAAGAAAGGTAAATGCGGGTGTGTTGCCGTCGAACCAACAGCTTTCAACGCCTGTATGGCACGTCGGGCCGTTAGGGTTAGCTAGTACCAATAGTGAATCTTGGTCGCAATCGCAGGCAACGCTCACTAAATCTAGCGTGTTACCTGAGGTTTCACCCTTAGTCCAAAGGCGCTGTTTCGAGCGGCTGAAAAAGGTTACTTTACCTGTTTCAAGGGTTTTCGCTAGCGCATCTTGGTCCATGTAGCCTTGCATTAATACTTTGCCTGATAGTGCGTCTTGCACTATGGCAGGTAGCAGGTTATCCATTTTGTCCCAAGCTAGTTTATTGCTGTTTTCATTAGTAATGATCACGGGTTTACTCCTTCTGCTTGCGCCGTTAAACCGTGACGCTTACGCATGGCAACGCCATTGCTGGTTAATTCTGCTTTTAGCTCATCAATATTGATGATGCCCTTGTGAAATACCGATGCTGCAAGTGCACCATCTACATCAGCTTGTTGGAACACATCAGTAAAGTGAGCAATTTCGCCTGCGCCACCCGATGCAATCAAAGGCACTTCACATACATCGCGCACGGCTTTCAGCTGCTTCACATCATAGCCTTTGCGCACGCCGTCTTGGTTCATGCAGTTCAGTACAATTTCACCTGCACCGCGCGACTGCACTTCTTTAATCCAGTCGATAGTTTGCCACTGGCTTTTCTGTGTACGGCTCTCATCACCTGTAAACTTGTAGACTTCGTATTGGTCGGTTGCTTCGTTATAAAAACTGTCGATACCAATTACTACGCACTGCTGACCGTACACATCATGAAGCTGATTAATAAGCTCGGGGTTATTAAGGGCAGGGGAGTTAATCGAAATCTTATCCGCCCCCATTTCCAAAATGCGCCCAGCATCTTCAATGCTTTTAATGCCGCCCGCTACGCAAAACGGGATATCTATAACCTGAGCAATACGGCTTACCCAGCTTTTATCTACCACTCGAGCGTCAGAGCTTGCGGTAATATCGTAAAATACCAACTCGTCGGCACCCGCTTTCGCGTATTGCTCGGCAAGAGGCACGATGTCACCAATAATCTCATGGTTTCTAAATTGAACGCCTTTAACGACTTTACCGTCGCGTACGTCCAAACAGGGAATTATGCGCTTTGCCAGCATGCAATAGCCTCCTTCACCGTGAATTTACCTTCAAGTAATGCACGACCTAAAATTACGCCACCAACGTTAGTCGGCTTCAAAGCTTCGATATCAGCAATACTGCCGATACCGCCAGATGCTTGCCAGCTTACATTAGGGAAACGGGCCGCCATTTCTTGATAAAGCTCAGTGTTCGCGCCCTGTAGAGTACCGTCGCGGCTAATGTCGGTGCATAGCACATGCTTTGCGCCTACTGTAGCGAAGTCTTCCAGCAAGCCTTCAAGGGCTACGCCAGAGTTCTCTTGCCACCCATGGGTGGCAATAAGCTTTTCGCCGCTGTCGCTAATATTAATATCAAGGGCTAATACGATGTGCTCTGGACCGTACTTTTCTACCCAAGACTTCACTAGTTCAGGTTGCTTAACGGCCAACGAGCCAATAACTACGCGGCTAACGCCCGTTTCTAGTAACTGCGCAACTTCTTCTTCACTACGAATTCCGCCGCCGGCTTGAAACTTCATGCGCTTGGTATCGACCATAGACTTAATTAGTGAAAGCTGACGTTTGCTGGTGTCTTTAGCGCCCGTAAGGTCAACAATGTGCAGCCAAGTCGCACCTTGGTCAGCATAGTCGTGAACCACGTCAACAGGGTCCAGTTCGTATTGGGTTTTTTGCTCGTAATCACCTTGATAAAGGCGGACTACATGTCCTTCAATAAGATCAATCGCTGGAATAATCATTATAGGTTCACAAAGTTAGTCAGTAGTTGTGCTCCGGCTTCGCCAGAACGCTCTGGGTGAAATTGCACCCCGTAAAAGTTGTCTTTATTTATAGCTGCTGAAAACGTATTACCATAAGTGCAGCTTGCAAGCGTGTGCTCGTATTCAGGAACGGCAAAACTGTGAACAAAGTAAAAGTAAGTATCTTGTGGAATGCCTTTAAACAGACTTTCGTTGTCGTGAGAGACGGTGTTCCAACCCATATGAGGTAAGCGCACGCCTTCTGATTCCATGCGAGCCACATGACCTGGCATTAGGTTTAAACAGTCGATGTTACCTGTGCCTTGAAAACCACCTTCGGCACTGGTTTCAACCATAAGCTGCATGCCCAAGCACACGCCTAGTACAGGTTGGGTTAGTGACTGAAGGGTTTCCACTAAGGCTTTTTGCTTAATGCTTGCCATAGCCGCTGCTGCGGTACCAACACCTGGTAAAAACACTTTGTCAGCGCTTTTGATCACGCTTACATCGTCAGATACGTCTACTTCAACACCTAGACGTTCAAGGGCAAAGCGTACCGAGGAGATGTTGGCACAGCCGGTATTCACTATTACTATTTTTTGTCGCTGGCTAGTGTTTACCACTGACATTACAGTGCTCCTTTACTGCTTGGTAATGCATCACCCTGGCGCGTAATTGCTTGGCGAAGGGCACGACCAAATACTTTAAACAGGCTTTCTACCTGGTGGTGAGCGTTACCTTCGCTGGTGGAAAGGTGCAGTGACAGCCCCATACTTTGCGCTAGCGAGTAGAAGAAGTGCGGTACCATTTCAGTAGCCATTTCGCCAACTTGGTCGCGACTAAACTCTGCATCAAATTTAAGGTGAGGGCGGTTTGAAATATCCATGATACATTCAGCACGACACTCATCCATTGGTAATGCAAAGCCAAAACGGCCAATACCGCGTTTATCACCTAGGGCCTTTTTAAGGGCTTCGCCTAAAGCAAGGGCGGTATCTTCCACGCTGTGGTGATCGTCAATGTGCAAATCGCCATTGGTAGTCAGGTTTAATTCAAAACCACCGTGTGTAGCAATCTGATCGAGCATATGGTCAAAAAAGCCCATGCCGGTTTGAATAGTCGACTTGGCCTGCGAATCAAGATCTACACGCACGCGAATGTCGGTTTCAGAAGTGGTGCGTACTACTTCTGCAATACGTGAAGACGCCAGCAAGGTTTTCTGAATATCGTTCCAGTTTAAGCTTTCACGATTGTACTGAAAGCTGCGAATACCCATGTTTTCAGCAAGCTGTACGTCGGTAATTCTGTCACCAATTACAAAAGAGCGGGTGAAGTCCACTTTGCCCTGCTGCAAATATTCTTGCACTAAGCCAAGCTTTGGTTTGCGGCATGTGCAGTTATCAGCATCGAAGTGCGGGCAAATAAGTACGTCGTCAAACACTACACCCTGACTTTCAAAAATCGCCATCATGGCATTGTGTGGCTTGTCGAAGTCTTCTTGCGGGAAACTGTCTGTACCCAAGCCGTCTTGGTTACTTACCATAACGAGTTTAAACCCAGCTGCTTTAAGCTTTAGCAACACGGGAATGACGTTTGGCTCGAAAACCAGCTTTTCAAGACTGTCTAATTGCTTATCGACTGGCGGCTCTTCAACAAGTGTACCGTCGCGGTCAATAAATAAAATGGCTTGCTGACTCATGCCGCATCCTCACTATTTTTAAATTCGTTAATCAACTGCATTAGACGCTGATTTTGTTCTTCTGTGCCTATGCTTACGCGTAAACAGTTTTGTAAATTAAGCTGCTTCGATTGGTCGCGAATAAGCATGCCTTGGCTTACCAAGTATTGCATTAGTGCTTGCGCTTTTGCATAGCGGAACAAAATGAAGTTTGCTCGCCTGTCACCAACTAGCTCAAAGCCTTCAACCGCTTCTAACGCTTCAGCTAATGTTTCTTTTTCGCGGTTGAGCGTTGCAACCTGTAGCTCAAGTAACGTTAATGACTCGGCCGATAATGCTTGCGCGGCAATCTGCGCCACTGGCTCTGGGATAGGATAGGGCGCTATCACTTTAAGTAGAGCTTGAATCACCGGTGCCTGAGCGAGTGTAAAACCACAGCGAAGCCCAGCAAGCGCAAACGCTTTCGAAAGCGTACGAAGTACAACAAGGTTAGGGTAGTTGTTTATCTCATTTGCCCAGGTATTGTCAGCATCGAACTCAATGTACGCTTCATCGACAACAACGAGCGCTTTATCGGCAAAGTGATTAAGTACAGTTTTAATGTCTTCGCGAGCGACCGGCGTACCGGTTGGGTTATTTGGCGCGCAGATGAAAATCACATTCACGTCTTCTTCGGCGCAAACGGCATTTACATTCAAGCTGAAATCATCGTTTAAAGGGACTTTTTTAATGCCCACATCGCAGGTTTCAGCGCTGATTGCATACATACCGTAGGTAGGCGGGCAGATAAGAATCTTATCTTTACCCGGCGTACAGAAGGTACGAATAAGCAATTCAATGCCTTCATCTGCACCACGAGTAACGATTAGCTGCGACTTATCAAGGCCTGCATAATTGGCGTAACCACTCACTACCGCTTCAGGCTGACACGACGGATAGCGGTTAAAGTTACTGCTATTAACGCTGTATTCATTAGCATAAGGTGACTCGTTGGCATTAAGCCAATCTTGACCGCCTGAAAACAAGCGACGCGCCGATTCATACGGCTTTAGCGGCACAAGGTTGTCGTTGATTAGGTTATCGATAAGTGACGACATTAGGCGTCTCCCTGCTTAAGTGCCTGCATACGAAGTGCAACAGCCTGTTCGTGGGCGTCTAATCCTTCTGCTGCCGCTAGTGCCATAATTGCAGGGCCTAAATTGCGCATGCCGTCTTCACTTAACTCTTGAATCGTGTAGCGACGCATAAAGTCCAACAGACCAAGGCTAGAGTAATTCTTAGCATAGCCGTATGTGGGCAGCACGTGGTTAGTGCCTGACGCATAGTCGCCTGCAGATTCTGGCGACCAAGGGCCTAAGAAAATCGAGCCGGCATATTTAATTTTTGGTAAATAATCACGGGCGTTTTCTATTTGCACGATTAAGTGTTCAGCCGCGTAAGCGTTACTTGCTTCAATAGCCTGTTCAATTGAATCGGCCAGTATATAGCGTGCATTTTCCATAGCAGGGCGTGCAATTTCAGCGCGAGATAAGGTCGCTAACTGACGTTCAACGGCGGCTTTAGCTTCTTCAATGAGCGTAGCGCTGTTAGATACCAAAATAGCCTGCGAGTCAGGACCGTGCTCTGCTTGAGAAAGTAAGTCTGCAGCGACGAACTCAGGGTTTGCGAATTCATCAGCAAGTACTAACACTTCTGATGGACCAGCCGGCATATCAATGGCCGCACCATCAGCGCGTTGGCTAACTAGTTGTTTTGCTTCAGTTACAAAACTATTGCCCGGCCCGAAAATTTTATCGACCTGAGGAATCGTTTCAGTACCTAGCGCCATGGCTGCAACCGCTTGCGCTCCGCCGCATAAAAAGATCTTATCAATACCGCACTTTCTAGCTGCATAGGCAATTTCAGGGGCGATAAGCTGCTCTTTGTTTGGCGGTGTGCACAGTAGTTTGTTCTCACAACCTGCCACTAGCGCTGGTACACCAAGCATCAGCACGGTAGAGGGAAGTGGAGCACTGCCGCCTGGAATATAAAGACCTACTGCGTCAAGGGCAGTGAAGCGCAGCTCACACTTAACCCCTGGTGTGGTAGTTAGCGCAATATCACTTGGCATTTGCGCTTCGTGAAACATTTTTATGTTGTTAAACGCAGTATCGATAGCACTTGCTACCTCGGGCGTTACCTTAGCAGCAAGGGTATCGATATTTTCTTGCGAAAGCACAAGGTCAGTGAGATCTGGGCAGTCAAATTTACGTGTGTAATCAAGTACTGCTGCATCACCATCTGCCTCAACGCGGGCGATTATCTCGCCCACGGTTTGCTTTAACTGTTGGCTATTGGCCATAGCCGGGCGGGCTAGCGCCTGTTTTTTCTCATTTGCCGAGAGAGATGACCAAGTAATCATAATTGTCTGCCTTTTAGCCCATCATTTTTTCGATTGGCATTACAAGAATAGAACTACAACCAAGGGCTTTAAGCTTTTCCATGGTTTCCCAGAATAAGGTTTCTGTAGAAACAACGTGGATAGCTACTTGCTCTTCATTTCCAGCTAATGGAAGCACCGTTGGGTTTTCAGCACCTGGAAGTAGGCTTTTAACCTGCTCTAAATAGGCTTTCGGCGCGTGTAACATGATGTACTTGCTTTCTTTCGCCAGTAATACCCCATCAACACGAGGCATAAGACGATTAACCAGTGTTACTTTCTCGTCGCTAAGTTCGCTGTCGGTACGTTTGATAAGTACTGCTTTACTGCGGAAGATGACATCTTTTTCTACAAGACCATTTGCTTCAAGGGTTGCGCCTGTTGATACAAGGTCACAGATAGCGTCAGCTACACCAGCGCGAGGTGCTACTTCTACTGAGCCCTGTAGCATTACAGCTTTTGCGTTAATGCCTTGGTCTTTGAAGTAGCGCTCAAGAAGGTAAGGGTAAGTGGTTGCTACTTTTTTACCTTCTAAAGACTTAATGCCGTCGTAATCCATCTCATTAGGTACGGCAATTGACAGCCTGCAGCCGCCGTAGTCTAGACGACGTAATACTTCATACTCAAACGGCTTGCCTGCTGCTTTGCGTTCAAGCATTTTTTCTTCAAGCTCATTTTCGCCAATGAAACCAAGGTCGCAAACGCCATCCATAACAAGGCCTGGAATGTCGTCATCACGTACGCGAAGTAAATCAATTGGCTCGTTCGTTGAGTGCGCAATCAGCAGGCGATCACGAATGTTCAATTTAATGCCGATAGCTTTAAGAAGTGCGATGCTGTCATCACTCAAGCGACCTGATTTTTGTACGGCAATTCGAAGTCTGTTGCTGTTACTCATTGAAACGTTCCTTACACGTTGTGTTTTAACTTTTTGATTGCGCCTAAAACGAAAAACCCCCGGAAGTTTCCTTCCGAGGGTCGAGAATTTTTCTATCTGCGCCACTGGAAGGATTCATAGACCTTCCAGCACGAACCTGAAAGGTTATGCTTTGTGGTGATGGTGATGTTTCGCCGCGCAGTTAATCATTTTGATGAATTAAATTCCTAATTTCGAACGGCTGAAACATTAGCGGTTTGAGCATGGATTTGCAAGGCAAAATTGAACTCTTTTGCTACATTAACTCTAAATTAATATACATATAATAAAACTATTCGTTATGAATTAGTTGTGAACCATAATTTTGAGCACTTTGCTGCCGATAAATTATAAAACAGATACACATTTTAGGAGGGCGTATGAGCAACGATTTACTGTTTCCCATTTTGCCTCGTAACACCAAAGTGCCCGTGGAACCCGATGAGCGGGTGAAGAAAGTGCAGAAAACAAAAAAGTCTGAGCATCTCAGTGAAGAAGATCGCGACAACTATCAAGACATAAAACGCACGGAGGTAGTCGATGCGTCAATAGAGAACTCGAAAGACAAAGAGCGAGACAACAGCAGCGGCGGACTCAAACACATTGATATTGATGTCTAGACATTTCTAGTGATTACGTTTTTCTGCGTTTAACGCTTCAAATAACGCTTCTATTTGCCCGGTGACCTTGTGCTTTGGTAGATAGAAGGGCAGCGGCACACGCTTAGAATGAGACTCTTTCACCTTCACTGTAGCACTTATATAGCTTTCTAACACTGGCAACCCTTGTTGCTTGAGCGATTGCACTAGTTCTGTAGGCAGTTTTGCCTGACTACTAAATTGATTGACTACAATGCCCAATAGCTTAAGTTCTGGGTTATGGTCCTCTTTAAGTTCTGTTGCATTGTCGAGTAAGAGCTCGATAGCTTGTGCGGAAAAGTCATCACAATCAAAAGGTACACAAAAGCCATCTGCAGCAATAAGTGCCGCTTTTGAATAGAAATTAAAATTTGGTGGCGTATCAATAAAGATATGGTCGAATTCCCCTTTTAACTCCTTCAGCGCATCTTTAAGCTTAAAAATTTTGTATCGAGATTCAAGTTCTCGCTCTACATCAGCTAAGGCTGGTGAGGACGGCATGACAAACAGATTTTCAAAAGGCGTAGGGTGAACGAACACATTCGGTTTCTTTGCGGTTCTAAATATTCCCACCACTTGTTTAAACATATCGGCCACAGTAAGGCTTTGCTCGTTGACGTCAAACCCCGTGTAGTGAGTGCTATTTCCTTGAGCGTCTAAGTCTACTAATAAAGTTCTATGGCCCAGTTTGGCGCTTTGAGCGGCTAAGTTGGTGCTTATAGTTGATTTGCCCACGCCGCCTTTTTGGTTAAACACCACGGTAATCATAAAAATACCTTTGTAAAAAACTGATAAGCGAACTGGTTAAAATATGCCCGCATACGACAGTTGATGTAAAGCGTGTTTTCACTTAAACCACGATACATTGCAGTTATATGTGTCGATAACATTATAGAAGTAAAATCTTGCTTTACTTTGAAATGATAATGATTATCATTGGTGAATTATTTTATATTAATCGATTAAGTATGCGTTTTACTCCCTCTTTTTTGACAATTTCACTGTGTTCTCTATTTTCTTCGAGCTTGTTTGCCCAATCTAGTGAACAAACTAATAACCAAAACAATGTGGAAAGTATTACTGTCACAGCCTCTGGCTTTGAACAGCTTTTGTCTCAGGCGCCTGCCTCAGTGAGCGTTATTGATAGAAAACAACTTGCACAGCGCGCCTACAAAGATATTACTGACGCGCTTCGAGACGTGCCCGGTATAACTGTAACAGGTGGCGGATACCGCCAAGATATCAGCATTCGGGGTTTACCCGCGCAGTACACCACAATACTTGTCGATGGAAAAAAACAAACGGGAAGAGAGTCTCAGCCAAATGGCAGCGGAGGGTATGAACAAGATTGGTTACCTCCCTTGGACAGCATAGAACGTATTGAGATTGTGCGCGGACCCATGTCTACCTTGTATGGTTCAGATGCAATGGGCGGGGTAATCAATATCATCACCCGCAAAAACTTCAGAAAATGGAGTGGTAACCTTCGTGCAGAAACAAAAATTCAAGAAAATTCGGACAGTGGGTCAGATAGCCAAATTCAGCTAGCCTTTTCTGGGCCGTTAATCGAGAATTTGTTAAGTATCACAGCCAGCGGCCTTTACCAAAAGCGAGACGAAGACGATATTGAGCGAGGTTACGCTGAAAAAGACCTAAGCAACATTCGTACAGCATTGCATTTAACCCCAAACACGACAGATACGCTCACGTTTGAGTATATTTTCCAAGATCAGACACGTACTTCAACACCGGGTAAGTCGTTACCAGAAAGAAATTCATTATCAGAGACTGAAAGTAACAGATACTCATATGCATTAACTCACGAAGGAAAATATGGGGAATTGACCGCGCGCAGTTATATTCAGCAAGAGTCGATTGAAAACGTTGGCAGAGATATCACCATCGATAATTTAGTCCTTAACTCGCAGTGGTCTTGGGCTGTAAGTGATAGCCACATGCTAACGGTAGGGGCAGAGTTTCTAGAAGAGTCACTTGATGATTTTGATACAAACGGCGGCGAGGCCACTAATATTGAAAACAGTCAGTGGTCTATCTATGGCGAAGATGAGTGGCGTGTTAACGATAGCTTAGCCTTTACGTTAGGTATTCGCCTAGATGACAATGAACAATTTAGTTCTCAAATAAGCCCTCGTGCGTACGCGGTGTATAACATCAACGATAATTGGGTATTGAAAGGTGGTGTCTCTACTGGCTATCGTACGCCGGAATTAAGAGAAATGGCTGATGGGTGGATACAAGAAAGCCGAGGGGGAGATGTTTATGGGAATCCGGACTTGTCACCCGAAACTACGTTAAACAAAGAGCTCGCGCTTTACTATTCAGGTGATGCGGGCTTGGAGTACAGTCTCACCGTCTTCCATAATGATTTCGATGATAAAATTGCCATTGCATCATGTGAACTATCAGTCTGTTTAGATGAAACTGACCGCTATAACATCAACGTAGACGAGGCTGAGTCTTACGGCGCCGAGTTTGCAGCAAAATATAACATTGGTAATTGGTCATTCAATGGTGCGTATAGCTTCACGCGTTCAGAGCAAAAAACTGGCACGAATGAAGGCCTACCTTTGGTACAACAGCCGAAACATTTGTTCACGTTGAACACTACATACCGTCTATCACAAGTGAGCGAAATTTGGTCTAGATGGACAGTGAGAGGGGAAGAAACGGCGCTAACGTCAGTATCTTCACGTTCTATTTTATCCCCAGGGGTCGGTTTGTTTGACATAGGTTACAACACCAAGCTTACGCGTAATATTAAATTGCAAACGGGGCTCTACAATGCATTTGATAAAACCATGCGCTACGACGAGTTTGGGTATGTTGAAGATGGAAGAAGATTGTGGGTAGGGTTAAATTGGACGTTCTGAAAATAGCGTTTATTTTATGGGCTGTTTTTTTTTGCGCTAGTTGCACTACTGCTAACTCTTCGCCAACCGCTCAGGATTACGCCCGAAAGGGCCTAGAGAGTGCTACGCATTTTCCTGGTTTGGCAAGCCTCTGTGATATTAGTGCTCCACCTAGAGATATGTTTAAACTCGATGAAAAGCGACGAGAAAGGCCTAAGCGTGCCGAGAGTGAAGGCAAGTCCGATCGCAAAGGCAAGGGGCGGCGCCAAATACCACCCCAGCAGGTCTTTGATAACCTCTATTACGTGGGGGCAGGCAACGTTGCAAGTTGGGCAATCGATACGGGTGAAAGCATTGTCCTAGTGGATGCGTTGAATAATGACGACCAAGCTCAACAGTACATTATTGATGGTTTGTCTGCGCTCGGACTAGGCAACAAGCCAATCTCTCACCTTATTATTTCTCATGGCCATGGCGACCACTATGGTGGGTTTGAACTTATCAAGTCAACATATGATCCTCGCATAGTCATGAGTAGTGTAGAGTGGGATTATCTCGAAAACGATAAATTCGCCAGTTATCGTTGGGGTAAAAAGCCAAGCCGAGATGTGGCGGTAGACGATGGTGAAAAATTGAACGTTAACGGTGCTGAACTATCGCTTTATGTTACGCCGGGCCATACACCAGGTACCTTAACTGTCATTTTTCCCGTAGTTGACGGAAACGAGAAACATCGGGCTGTGTTGTGGGGCGGTACTGGGCTCAACTATGGTCCTGATGTCTCGCGCATTCAGTCTTATACTGACTCTGCCATTACGATGAAACGAATAATAAAAGAACAAAATGTTGATGTTTTTTTATCGAACCATCCTGGGCGTGCTGGAACCAGAGAAAAGCTTGAAGCCTTAAGTAACCGGCAGAGTAATGAAAAACATGCCTTTGTCCAAGGTCAAGATGTAGTTGTAGAAGCATTTGAACTGCTTGAAAACTGCACGCGCGCACAGTGGATGAGAATTGAGGAAAATCGAAGCTATCAGGCCAAATAGTCTTCGAGAATGAAGGCAAGAAAGAGAGAATGAACGCCACAGCCTTCTTGCCTAATTGCTGGCGGATGCTACCTGTATTCAGCGCATTGCCTACTGAATTTTCTCGCACCGAGCAAGCCCACAGCGAGAAGGAAGAGTGCAAATGTAGAGGGGGCATTCACTTCAGTTGTAGAAGAGGTGGTAGCAAACGAACTTGCTAGTATGATTTCTCCGTTAACAATGGGGTTATTAGTTAAACTTAGCACTGGCCCGTTAAGCGGAGTTCCTGTAGGAAATATTGCATCGTAGAGCGCGTTCAGCGAGAAATCTTCAAATGATACTCTAACCGCGTTTCGAGACTCAGTACATGTAAAGTCGGAGCAAGTTCTCTCAACTTCATTAACAAATATACCTAAGCCGAAGTCAGCAATATTCAAACCAGCAAATAAAGACTGATTTTCAAGTGCAGTTGCTTTCACGCTATTTCCCCAAAGGCTTACCTCTGCTTCTGCAATGTCAGACGTACCTGCTGTTGATAGGTTGACGTTCGAGCCGGATGTGGCGTCTCCATCAATTCGCGATACAGTTGAAAGTACATCAGCACGTAAGGTTAGAAAGCCACTTATGCCAAGCAAGTCTGAAAATAAATCAAGATTGAGGTCGTTTATTGTTCCGCGGCCTGAGGTAAAAAAACTTGCTGGGACAAAACTCGTTAAAGAAGATTGAGAATCGCCTTCAATAATGGCCGTAGATAGCGCGCCATCAAACTCTGTAATGTCAATCGGGCTGCCCAACGTACCCGAAGCATTTGCGCTTGCGCCAATAATAGTGTCAATCTGTGAATAATTTTCAGGAGCACTACCGCTGGTGTGAGCTAAGTTAATAGTTGAGTTAGCAATTGTAGAGACCACATTTCCAACATTACTCGTAATGGATAGGTCGACATAGACTGCATTCCCATAACTGCTGCCTATTATTGCCGCGTTAGTTGAAAAGCCTACCGTCGCCGAAGCGAACAATGCGCTCGTTAATATCGTTCTTACTACTGCTCTTATCACTTTGTTGTTTTGTGGTTGCATGATGAAACCCTCGTTTATGGCTTAGCGTGCTGCTAAGCGAGCCTTTTACAGGTAAAGCGTAGTCGCGAGTGTTCGCTAAAGTTATGAGGGTTTCCCCCTAAAATGAGAGTTTCGTATACAGGATGGTGGTAAGAGAAGCTATGCGGGTGACACAATGCTGCTTATTTATGTGGTGTAGACTGCCTAAAGATTTAGATTGTAGTGAACATTCTATGCTGCAAAAACAAAAAGGCCTCTTGTATTCAAGAGGCCTTTGGTTAGGTAAAGCACTAATCGCTATTTCGTTTAGTCATAACAAGAACAGGATCAGTTTAGTTCTTTATCTACCCAAAATTTCGTGCCTTTCACAGTGGCCTGTAAAGTAAGACCGCTTTCAGTCATGGTGTAAACTGTTACATTGCCAAGATAACCTTCGCCTTCAGCAGATGCGCCTTTATTGCCTGCTTTCGCTGCGACGTCTGCATTGCCACCCACTGTCCAGCCGTTTTCGATAAAGTAGTTCATCGCTTTTTGAGTGTGGAAAACCATCACAATGCGATAGTCTTTAGCGCCTAAACCAAGGCCAACGCCGCCTTCGGCCATATTCATATATGTTTTTGCACCGGTAACGTTGTTGTTCACCACCCCGTAGCCTGTACCTGCGGCCACAAAAAACACATTAATGTTGGCGTTGGTGAATACAGCATAGCCTGCGGCATCCCTTATTTGAGAGCGAGTATCTGGTTTCTCGGTATAGAGGCGTGCAAGCGCATTCTCTTGCATGTCTAAAATAGCTTGTTGCTTTTCAGCAACAGTGCCATCGCCCATAGAAGCGCAAGCAGTCAATGCCAAAACAGCAGCCAAAAATACAGACTTAATAGCTAACTTACTAATCTTCATGCAATTCTCCTTAGCATGTAGGTATTTTACCCCTTGCGTTAAAAGACAGCTTCTAACGCTAGTAATTAAATAAAATACCGTTTTTATTTACGTTTCATGACTTGTACGCAAAAACTGTGCTAAGTGATGCATCCAAACTAAAATCAGAAAAATTAAATGCGTTTTAAGCTTCACTCAAATGAAGATTTACCACTCGATTTCTAACTCAAGCGCACCAGGGTGGTCGGTTTGACCAACCATTTCTTCATACGGCGTGCTTTGGCGCAGCCAAACGTGCTCAAAGGCCTGAGAGTCGAAATGTTCTCTAATTTCATTCAAGCAGTGAAACGTTTTAGGTTGCGACTTTTTGTCTCTAACTAAGCTGCGCGATGCACCCATACCCGTAGCAGCAAGGTAGTTACCACCTTCTAATGACTCAATGTATAAATTCATAATGTTGCCCTCGTTAGGTCGCAGCTAACTTTGGCTGCGTCTTTTAATTAATTAGTCGAAAACAGTGACAATGATCATTAATTTTGTGTCATGAAGGTTTTCATTCAGCCTCGTTAGAACAACGAACACCAAACCTTTGAAGCAGACGAGAGTTTGCTGGAAGGAAACTGTAACAGCGAGCGTTACCACCATTTGTTCGAGCAGACCATGATCCCAGCTTTGTACAAATTATCGTGTACTAGCTTTTTATCTTCCGAGTTTAAAAAAGCGCCCAACTCAAATTGCTGCAAAGGCGTCTGTAAAATCAATCGTGAAATCCGCTTAAGGCTTACGTCTTTTTGATAAAACAAGGATGTGTCTGGACGGTGGAAGCATAGGCTGGTGCCGTTCGAGCAGGAGATTTGTATGCGGTCAGCAGAAACTAAAATTGTTTCCCATCGGTAGGTGGCTTTAGACACCAAATACATAACTAACGCGAGCAACCCCACTTCTAACCCTGCAAACGGCAAAATTACCCAAGCACCGACTATTGACCACGCAATAGCGATTAAACCAATGAACAAAGCAAACGCCATAATTAGGTATTTAGTCTGCTGCCATGTTGCTGAGCGGTTTGGCGAAAGATGCAGTTGCACCTGTTGCTCAAATGTAGATACTTCAACCATATTTTACAGAGTGCTGTATATGATAACTGTGTAAGTAAAATCTTATACGTTTCGAGCTAACAATAGTTTGAAAAATGTACTAATGCTAATGATTAACGTGTTAAGCGAATTTATTTTCTAAAAATTATCATTGTTTTGTCGTAAGGACGTATGTGATTTCTTATTTAAAGCGCCAAACGGGCAAATTAATTGTAGCTTTACTTCTTCTTATCTGGTGTGGCCTTTGGTTAGCAGAGCCTGCTCCCATTGAGCTTGTTAAGGAATTTGGAATTTTCAGCGGGCTAGGTGTGATAGGGGCTATATTTGCAAACGCTACAGGCGCCGGTGGAGGTGTGGTGTTTGTTCCGTTTTTTAACTATCTCTCGTTTTCTCCTCAAAGCGTAGTGGCAACCAGCTTTGCTATTCAATGCTGCGGAATGACCTCTGGCGCATTAACGTGGGCGGCGTATTATAAAAGACAGCACAAGTACGATGGCTACTGGCAAGCGCTGCCGAGCGCACTAATGCTAACCATTCCTTCGTCAATTTGCGGTATAGGCTTTGCGCAATATTCGTCGCAAAGCAAGCTTCTGCTCGAACATTTATGGGGGGGAGCTAATAACCTTCATATTGCTTTTGGAAGTTTTTCTATCTTATTAGCGATTGCAATTTTTGCTTCTATTCCTCTAATGAAGCGCACTCATTTTATAAAAGAGTTACAAACAAAAGACTTAGTGTTTCTGCCCTTCATCGGTTTTCTAGGCGGCATTATTACGGCCTGGCTTTCGGTGGGAGTGGGTGAGTTAGTGGCGGTTTACCTCATTATTCGTGGGTTTAATGTCACCATGTCTATCGCGGTAGCTGTTATTTTATCTGCGTTTACTGTGTGGTCAGCGTTGCCGTATCACGCTTTTATAAATCCGTCGGTGGTTTGGCAGGTCGTTTTGTTTGCGGGGGCTGGTGCAGTTATTGGCGGAATGATTGCAAAATATGTGGTCTTAGCTTTTTCTGTTCATCGGCTGAAACTTTTTTTCGGCATGTGGGTATTAATTTTAGGCATTACAAGTTTACCAATATTATAGGTGTGGCTATCGGTACTACTACAAACACCAGTAAATAAGCTCGTAAGTGTGATGCCAATTATTCTTTAAAAACGCTAATCGGCAAAAGGAAAGATAAAATGGATATCAATCCTACCCCTCAGAAACGCTACAACGTGTTTCAGCCACAATGGTCATCTCATGCGGTTATTTATCAGGTCAACACCCGTCAGTTTTCAGAAGAAGGAACTTTCGAGGGTGTAAGGAAGGGGCTTGCGCATATTAAATCCTTGGGCGCGGATATCGTTTGGCTTATGCCTGTACATCCTATCGGTGAAAAAAACAGAAAAGGTGAGCTTGGCAGCCCCTATGCCGTTAAAGACTACTTGGCCATTAATCCAGAATTTGGCAGCGAAGAAGATTTCAAAGCGCTGGTGAACGAAGCGCACCGCCTATCGCTGAAAGTCATCATAGATTGGGTACCAAATCACAGTGCATGGGATAATCAATTAGCTGAACAGCACCCTGAGTGGTACGCCAAAGATTATAAAGGCGATTTTCGTCCCTCGCCGTGGTGGGATTGGAGCGATATTATTGAGTTCGATTATGAACAAGTTGGCCTCCGAAAATACATGATTAATGCAATGTGTTACTGGGTTGAAAAGTTCAATATCGACGGCTTTCGTTGTGATGTGGCAGGTTATGTGCCCAACGACTTCTGGAGTCAAGCTGTCGAGACATTAAATGCAATTCGGCCGGTCTTTATGCTGGCTGAATGGGAGAATCGCGACCTTCACGAAAATGCGTTCAATATGACTTACGCATGGAGCTGGAATGAAACACTTCATGAGCTCGCTCACGGAAAGTGCTCACTGGATAGGTTGCGCAAGTATTATTCGTGGAACGAACGCAGCTGGCCAGCCTCTGCGTATAGAATGACCTTTGTTAGTAATCACGACAAAAATGCCTGGGATGGCACGCAGCGTGAACAGTTTGGCGAAGCACTTGAAGCCTGCATTGCTTTATCGGTAATAGGTGAGGGCATGCCCCTAATTCACAACGGGCAAGAAGCGGGAGAAACGAAACGGTTAGCATTCTTCGAGCGCGATCCTATTGAATGGCAAGACCATAAAATCGGCAATTTGTATCGCGAGCTTATTACGCTTAAAAAATCTAAAGCCGTGTTAGGAAACGGAGAGTATGGCGCAAGGATGATTCAGGTCCCGAACTCGAAAATGGACAAGGTTTTCAGCTTTGTACGCCATAACGAGCGGGAAAAAGTGTTTGTTGTTATTAACTTTTCAAATGAGCATCTCGAAGTAACCTTCGAAGAGCCATTATTTCAGGGCGAATACACACATTGGCAGCGTAATGAAAAACGAAGGGTTAACGCTGATTCGGTCTATAAACTTGAACCGTGGCAATTTGAAATATGGATAGCTTAAGGCGTTGATCGTTTGGCGTCGTGTTTAACTACAAAAGGTATATGAGATTTTTCATCTTTTCCTGAATAAAAATAAAGGACGAACTATGACTGCGAATGATTCAAGTGAAAAAAGCGAAGACCGCTCTTTAAATAATCACGCTGCGCTGAAAACTTCCATTGCCAATGGTGATGTAAGAGAGGTCAAGACGCGGCTCAAAGGGCATTCTTTAAACAAGCTAGAAAAAGGCTACTTAATTGATCTCGCGCGCTTAAGTGGGAATAGTGAGATAGAGGAAGTAATCAAGTCTACGCCGGAAAGTTAGCTTTTTCTTATTTACCTTAAGGTAAGTGCGTTCCCTTCTATTACCGGAAGGGGCGCACCATAGCTTATACTTACGAACGCAACTTTGTTTAAATTACTTCCGTAGATGCTTATTTTTGTTCAGATTTTCAACTTCAGCTTCAACAGGTTTCTCGAGTTTAGACACTGCGTAGGCAACGCCAAAGCCCAAACAACTTCCCACCAAAACATCTGTTAAGTGATGCGCGTCGCGCTTGGTCCTCGACTTTCCTATAACAGCTGTAGCAGCTAAACCTGCCGCTGATGCTAATAGTAAAGGTCCAGAAGTCCGAGGTATTGAGCCTGCCACTGCCGCTACTGCTGCCGCATGTCCTGATGGCATAGAGTTAAATTTGTCTTTCAATGCCGGGCCTTTTATTTCAGGGCCTGTCTCAGCTCTAGGACGCTTTCGTCCAATCAATCTCTTAAGGCCTGCATTAAGTAGACCTGCCACTGAGGCTGATAACGTCGATTTTAGAAGGAAGCGTTGTATTTTTGGAGCGTCCGTCATCTGAGATACAGCATAGGCTGAACCTGTTATTGCGGCGACTGATGGCGGCGTCGTTGCATTGCTTAATTTACTAGATGTAATGAGGTTCTCTTTACTCTGCGCATTGTCTGAACTGGGCCCGTTCATTTGGCGCAGTGCTCGGTACGCGAGTAAACTTTTAAGTCCTGTTGAAGCTAACATAAAAAATCCTTTATTCGATGAAGTGATGGGAAAGGGAATCAATAAGTGCAGGCTTGATAGCACGTGTACAGAAAAAGTATTTAAACAATAAAAAGAGCCGCACGAGCGGCTCTTTTCTTACTGCAACATTACTCTTCCGAATTACCGTCTAAATTTCCTTCAGATGAGCGCTGATAACGCTTAAATTCTGTGCGCGTAATCAATTCATCATCATTTAAATCAATTTTATCGAAATTGCGCGTTACGCCACTTCTTGAGGCTTCAGCTTTGGTAAGCTCGCCATCGTTGTTTGCGTCCATCATCTCGAATTTACTACGCGCGATTACTGCTTCATCTGCGATCACCGTCTTATCGTTCACAACAGTATCTTCGGCTACTTTATCGACCTTTGTCTTTTCTAAGTTTCCATTAGCTTTAAGCTCAGTTTCAGCTCTTAACTCGTGAGTCAGCCTTTTATCTTTTGTTGCGGCAACCACTTCATCTACATCAGTATCAACGTTAACCTCTGTTTCCATTGTACCGTTTGACCCCATGCTTTCTTTCATAGACTTTACTGAAGAAAGCACTTCATCATCGAAATGTTGAGGGTGTTTCATAACATGAGCATTAAATTCTTTAGCTGAAAGTTGCATGTCTGAATTGGTATCAATTTTAGAGAAGTGCGCATAAATCTCATCGTCGTCTGCCTCTTCTCGTGAAATGTATCCATTGTCATCGTTGTCTAAATCAACAAAGGTTGTGTCGATTTTTTCCATGTCGTTGCCAGCAAATGCACCAGCAGACAGAGCGGCACTAATTAATGTAGCAATAGTTAACTTTTTCATATCTTACTCCTTGGTTTTTCGGCCTCCATACTGCTTAAAAACGGAGGAGAGAATTCACAATGGACTATTCACAGCATGTGCCATTTCAATAAAGGTGAATTAAATCAATTTTTTAGGTTTTTGCGGGGCTAATGGGCGTTACGCTGAATTGTGAGAACTATAGAATTTCATGCAAAAGTTACCCAATGATTTTAACAAAAGTGATACATGATGATTTAGGTTCGCTAAGACCGTAAGCATCAATCGACCTGCAGCTATTCAAGCAGCGAGTTTTGTTTAATATAAAGTCACCAAGTTTCGAATGAGTGCTCGATGTTTGTTACGGTAAACGTTCGAATTTTGTAATTGTTTCTAAACTTTGTTCCCACGCAGCTTTGCTTACGCCAAAGATATGTGCAGTAGGTTTAATGAGTAGTTTTGTATCCAAACACCCAGCGGGTACGGCTAGAATGTTACCGAAGTGAGTATTCGGGAGGGCTGAACCACAAATTTTACAGAAACTTTTGCAGTGACGGGTGTTTTCAAGAGTAAAAGTAGTCACAGAGTCAACACCCGATGTCCAAGTTAATA
The DNA here is from genome assembly GCF_903772925.1 of Alteromonas macleodii. NCBI lineage: Bacteria > Pseudomonadati > Pseudomonadota > Gammaproteobacteria > Alteromonadales > Alteromonadaceae > Alteromonas > Alteromonas fortis. The sequence goes on along the minus strand of NZ_LR812090.1, from coordinate 2,969,140 downwards.
TAGCCGAACTTGAAAACAGGTTGGCAGCGAAAGCCGAACCTGTATCCTTTTGACAATGTTTGCAGTGACATAGATAAAAACTGTCGAAATTACCCTCAATTTCAAAAGTTACTGAACCGCACAAACAAGACCCTTTGTAATTTTTCATCAAAACTCCTTTTTTGTGAAATAATACTATTTAAAGCATTAAGACTGCTGCTGTTTAGCAAGCCAGTCGTAAAAATGCGCCACGCCCGCTTCTAAAAACGGTTCTATGGGGCCTTGTTCTTCTTCGCCTGATAAATAAAGTGCCCGTCGACCTTTTTCTAACAATAGGCAGGCTTCTTCATCTTCTACCGCTGTCTCCATATAGGCCGCTTTTTCTGCTGCAAAGTAGTCTGGCATATCCTTATAAAGCGCTTTTGGATAATAAAATTCTACGTGGTTTATACACGCGCTCGCACCCTTGGGGTAAATCGTGCTGACAACGATAATGTCCGGGTACCACTCAATCATAATATTAGGGTACAAAAAGCACCATATTGCGCCAAAGCGAGGAAGTGTTTGCCCGAATCGTGCCAATAATGCGTCTTGGAACTCTCTGTAACGCGGCGTTGTGCGCTTGGTAAGCTGGTCGCCTAGCCCTACTTTTTGAATTGAAAAATCATCGCCAAAGGACCACTCTAAATCATCGGGCTTAACAAACTGGCGAAGCCCAGGGTGCATGGAGTACACGTGATAGTTCTCTAGATAGATCTCGATAAATGTCTTCCAGTTAAATTGATATTCCGACGTTTCAGAACCGGCGTAAAAGTAATCGGTAAAGTCGAGATAGTTTTCAAGCCCAAGGGCAGATAAGTCCATATCAGGAGAGCGCCCTCTAAATAGAAGGCCGTTCCACACTGATAGCGATTCTTTTTTCAACTGACCGCTAGGAGCATCCTTAAAGTGGGGTGTCCCTTTAAGCTGGCCTGTGTTGTCATAGCCCCAACAGTGGAGTTTACAAACAATGCTGCGTGCCCGACCTTGCCCTTCAAGAAGTTGAGCTTGTCGATGTAAGCAAACATTGGATATAAGTTCATGGTTCTCACCCTGATTAAATAACACATAACGGTCGTTAAAGTGCGGCAGCACCTGATAACTAAACTTCTCTGGCACCATGAGAGAATGGCCCGCATAAGCAAGCCCACGAGAGAATGCCTGTTCGATTTCCTGCTGGCTTTCATTAGCATCAAAATAACTTTTTATAGAAGGGTGGATAACGGTTTTCATAGTTTAAAATAGGTATTAAAAACGCATTGCGTTAAGTCGAAATTATATAGGCGCTGTGTATCACTGAATTGATTAAAAAAATAGCAATATTTTTGTTCAAAGCACTATTTTTTTTAAAATAACGGAGTAGAATCCGCGCACCTTAATCTCGATGTGACTTTCATGGACATTGGCTTCCATCACCTTGAAGAAAAGCGCCTATTAACGCTTTCTTTTTACATTGCCGGTGCATTTGTCGTTATTGCGCTTGGTTTTGCCATTTTAACGAGCTCAGGCGCTATTTTATTTGATGCCGCGTACTCGTTAATCGCTTTTGTTATGTCAATGCTAACGCTTAAAGTAGCTAATTTGGTTCAACGTCCTGATGATGACCGGTTCCACTTTGGTTACACGGCAATCGAACCTACGCTAAACATGTTTAAGTCGCTTATTATCATTGCCACGTGTGTGTATGCCGTCGCGAGCTCTGTTCAGAGTTTATTAGCAGGTGGGCACGCAGCTGAGTATGGTATTGGTATGATCTACGGTGTTGTGGCAACGGTTGGCTGTTTTAGTATCTCTCTGTACATGCGAGTAAAAGGTAAGGATTTACTGTCCGACTTAGTAAAAGTGGATTCTCATACTTGGATGATAGACGGCGTGCTAAGTGCATCCATCTTGTTCGCTTTTATTTTGGCCTACGCGTTAGAGTTGACGGAATATAGAACGCTGTCGCCGTACGTTGACCCCGTTTTATTGATTATTCTTGGCACGGTAATGCTGCCGGTTCCTTTTAAGATTCTGCGTGAAAGCCTTAATGAGGTAATCAATAAAGCGCCGCCTGAAGCTATCTCGGGGGTAATCGAGAAAAAATTCAAAAAAACCTTGGCTGACGTCCCATACGAGCACGTGGAAGTGCGAATTAGTAAGCGGGGTAGGGATGTTTATCTGTTAGTCCACATTATAGTAGATGACGCATTCTCGATTGCAACAATCAGTGAGTTAGATGAAATTCGACTGAAATGCGAAGCAGAGATGCGCGAGTGGGACCCTGCAATCATTATGGACATCTTGTTCATAAAAGATCCTGAACTAGCAGAGTAGTGATAAAGGGTGAATACGACATTTCTCGTATTCACCCTTTGCGTAGCTGGCAAAATTCTCAAAATTTTCCGATAATCAAATCTTTAAACAAATTGAAGATGTGATGGAAACGCGACTTCCGCTATATAAAAAGCTGCTTGTGATGTACCGCATAGAACCGGGTTGCCTTGGGCCGCAAGGTGCTGACTACGTCGAAGAATTCTGTGTATTTGCCAAGAAAAAGCTAAAAGACAACCATGGTCATTGTTTGCGATGGACCATTAAGCCCCGCTACGACAAGACACTGCCTGAGCTTGAATTTCAGATAAAAAATGCCGTACTTTCCCGCGACAATGCGGCTAAATATATGGATAGCTTTGGTATTGATATCGATGCTTTCGAAGAAGAGTTAGAAGAATCACTCGCCGATTTGGTTGACGCCTTTTTTGAGCGCTAACTTTTATATTGAGCAGCTACAGTATACGTCGCCGTTAAAAACGCTTAACAGCGAAAAATTTTTCTAAGACCAGAGCCCGAAACCACGCCCCCCCCCAAAAAAAAGTACAAAAAAGCCCCGCCATTTCTGGCGAGGCACGTTTATTAATTCTGTTAACGTGAATCAGCAAACTAGCTTGTTAGACTAGTTTAAAGATTGCAGCTTCTGGTAACCTTCAGCTTCTAGCTCATCGTTTACGCATTCTAATACGAATACGTCTTCCGACTTACCTTTTGTACCTTCTTCTTCAGCAATTTCTTTACAGAACTGGGTTAATTCCGCTACCAGCTCTGCAGGTGCTTCTTCCGATGCAGCTGCAATTACAGAGAACGCCATTGCGCTTAAACCTACCAAGCCTAAACCTATAATGCGTAAACCTTTCATAATTACCTCGTTAAATAGTTGTGTAAATATTTACGAGCGGGATATTGCGCCTAAGTTTTACTATTAAAAAGCTAATTTTTTTGTTCTAGAAGACAAATTCTTTTCATCAAAAATTTAACAATTTTTTTGACTCTTAAAGTGTCAGGAAGCGAATAGTTAAGGTGGGAAGTTTTTTGATATCTGGGTAGTTCAGGATTTAAGAGAGTGGGCTAGGCTCACGCTAAAGTGTAAACCTTTGATGGGCATTTTGAAGGCTTTTTGGCATAATGCGCGGCCTAAAGTAGAAAAGTAACGACAGCGCTTAAACCATGCCCACAATAAATAACGTATTCTCTTCAGATGGCCTCCTTGCGGGTGCTATCAAGGGGTTTGTACCTCGCGAAGCTCAAACTGAAATGGCAAAGGCGGTTAAGCGCGCTATTGATACCACGGGTAGTTTGATCGTTGAAGCGGGAACGGGAACGGGAAAAACCTTCGCATATCTCGCCCCTGCATTGTTGAGCGACGGAAAGGCTATTGTTTCTACAGGAACTAAAAACTTACAAGAGCAGTTATTTCACCGCGACTTACCACTGGTAAAAAAGGCCTTGGGCAGCAAGCGAAAAACTGCACTGTTAAAAGGCCGTTCAAATTATCTTTGTCTTCATCGAGTAGCACAGCACAGTGGTAATTCTACGCTGGTTGAAAAAGAGGTATTGGGTCAGCTTTCAGAAGTGAAACGTTGGTCTAGTACTACGAAAACAGGTGATATGGGGGAGCTTAAAACCCTTCCTGAAGATGCCCGCGTTTTACCGCTTGTTACCTCTACAGTGGATAACTGCTTGGGCCGCGATTGCCCAGATTATGAAGATTGTTACTTGGTTAAAGCACGCAGAAAGGCGCTGGACGCCGATATTATTGTGGTAAACCACCACCTTTTCTTTGCTGATATGGCACTGAAAGACACAGGGTTTGGCGAACTTATCCCAGAAGCTGACGCGATTATTTTTGATGAGGCTCATCAAATTCCCGATATTGCGAGTGATTACTTTGGCGAGTCACTGTCAACAAGACAAATTCACGACATTGCGAAAGATATCACGCTGTTGTTCAGAACAGTGCTAAAAGATGCTGGGCAGCTAGATAAAGCGGCTGACAAATGCAGGATGATTGCCTCTGACTTACGCTTATTGTTCCCGGATACGGCTGAACGCGGCAACTGGGCTGAGGCGTTAGACCGTGACGACGTGCGCATGCAGGTGGGCAAGCTGGCCGAAGCGCTAGGTGTACTGCATGAAGTGTGTAAACTCCATATTGGCCGCGATAAAGATTTAGACAACATGTACGAACGTGTTGTGGCTGCAAGAGAGCAGTTAGATGCGTTAAGCGACAATAAGCAAGAAAATGTAAGTTTGTGGTATGAAACTACTCAGCGCCACCTCATTATGCATTTAACACCTTTATCAATTGCCGCTAAATTCAGACGATTCGTATCATCGCCGCCGCGCGGGTGGATTTTTACCTCGGCAACCTTAATGGTAAACGGCGGTTTTGATCACTTTCAGCGCCGCATGGGCTTAGAAGACGCAGAAACGTTAGGATTAGATAGCCCGTTTAATTACCCCGAACAGGCCATGCTGTGCGTGCCCCGCTATTTACCAGAACCGAATAGCTACGCTATGCGCGAAACCTTGCTAGAAACAGCCAAACGGTTAATTAAAGCGAGTCGCGGCAGATGTTTTTTGCTGTTTACAAGTCACGCTATGCTTAGAGAGATTGCGCAGAAGCTAGAAGATGAGATAGACAACCCGCTACTGGTGCAAGGGACTACCACCAAGCAAGCATTGCTGGATGCGTACCTTGCAGATGAAAAAGCGGTACTAATGGGCACAGGCGCGTTTTGGGAAGGAGTAGACGTACGCGGCAACGATTTGGTTTGCGTGATGATTGATAAGCTGCCCTTTGCGTCACCTGATGATCCGCTGCTTCAAGCCCGTATGGAAGATGTAAAAAAACGTGGAGCAAACCCGTTTGGTGTTATTCAAATTCCTCAAGCTGTTATTACGTTAAAGCAGGGCGCAGGACGACTCATCCGAGACCCATCAGATAAAGGCGTATTGGTAATATGTGACAATCGACTAGTGACAAAACCTTACGCCAAAACCTTCGTCGGTAGCTTGCCAGATATGAAAAGAACAAGAAGCTTGGACGAAGTAGAAAAATTTTTAGCCGGCATTGATGAAGCCTAAGTTAAAGCACTGAAAAAGCGGTAAGCGTATTTACGCCATTAGCCCCATTTTCAGCTTATATGAAATAAGAGATAAACATGAACATTTTAGCTATAGACACGGCAACCGAAGCTTGTTCGGTGGCACTTCAATACAAAGACGCCGTCATAACGCGTTTTGAGATATGCCCTCAGCAGCATAGTCAGCGACTTCTTCCCATGGTCGATGAGGTGTTAAAAGAAGCAAAGGTTTCGCTGGGCGACCTAGATTTACTGGCTTTTGGTCGAGGCCCAGGCAGCTTTACCGGTGTTCGCATAGCGACGGGAATGATTCAAGGTTTAGCGTTAGGGACAGGCTTAAAAGTAGCGGGCGTGAGTACGCTTGAAGCTATGGCGTTTGAAGTAGTGTCTAAAACTCAGCATAAAGATGTATGGATTGCCGTCGCGTCTGATGCGCGTATGGGTGAAGTTTACTTCGCGGTTTACTCACAGTCGCAAAATGGGCTTGTACTTTGCGTTGAAGAGCAAGTTTGTCCGCCTGAAGTGGCTATTGAACAGCTAAAAGTACTTAGAGAAGAAAGCGGCGCGGCTGTAATTGCAGCGGGCACCGGCTGGTCTGCCTACGAGGAGCTTGATAACTGGAAGTCTGAGGTATGTGGCGAAGTAGCGTCTGACGTGACCCTTCCAAACGCTCAATACATGCTTAAACTTGCAATAGATGCACATAGCAAAGGCGAAGTATCTGAAGCTGTGAATGTAGAACCTGTATATCTGCGCGATAAAGTAACGTGGAAAAAATTACCAGGCAGAGAGTAACGACACGCCGCCAAATATTGGGCGCCCATTACTAACAATAAGATAAATCGAGCAACGGGGAAAAGAGGAGCGAGTCTTAAGGTTAAAGCTCGCTTCCCAATGGTATGATTCTTGCCTCAGTTAACTTTATATGATTATCAATAATAATTTCGCCGTACCGTCTTCCGAACCTTCGCAAGGCCGTGTCGCTAAAATTAACAAAGACCCTGAACAGCAAAGTAAAGGGCAAAGCGAATCGTCTGCTAGGGCGATTGTTGTTGCGCCCGACGAACAGGGAACGGATAACGCCAAAGCGTACCAACAATTTATTCGTGAAGATGGCAACACGTATTCTCAAAATGCCATAGCGTCATACACGAGCTTTGAAAAGCAGCAGCAACGCGAGTCTATTCAATCTATGTTCGGCGTGGACATCTACGCATAAACTTCAGCACACTATTGCCTCTTTACTTGCAAATTAATTTTAACGAATTGTTAAATCTCGCACGTCGTTTTGAACTAACTCCCCCTGTACCTGCACTAAATTAGTGTGGCATATGGCCCCTTTTGCGTTTATCCAATACATTAATTGAACGACAATGGTAGTCGTCTCGTATTAATGCTAATGTTGAGTTGCTAGGATGCGGTTTTTCTTTGTAACTTAAAGAGATACGTAAGAGTATATAAGAGTTTTTAGATGTGTTGCCGCACAAGAATTTCGTTTAAAACACCTGTTGATTCATTGTGATTCAATTAGGCGCAACATTTTTTCTAGGGTTCAGAGGAGCGCTTTGATGTCTCGTTATTTAATTCTAATTACGGTCATGTTATTTACAGGCTGTACCATAGTTCCAGATAGTATCGATGTACCTGAAGGTACCCAGTTAGTCAGCTACTCTAAGGCGGTGACTTCAGGTGCTAGTGCGCAAGGTCAAAAAGCGCGATGGGGTGGTATGATTGTTGGGGTTGAAAATAAGCCCAACAAAACATTGATCGAGCTTGCACACTTTCCTTTGAACCACTACGGTAAACCTTCCACCAATGGCGAAACGTCAGGCCGATTTAAAGTGCAAATAGATGGCTTTGTTGACCCTATAGTTTTTGAAGAAGGGCGCTCCGCAACGTTTTTAGGCAGTATTACTGCGCCGACTGCGGGTATGGTAGGGGAGCAACCTTATATCTACCCAACAATTATCGTCGAAGACTACCATATGTGGAAAAAACAAGAGGTTTACGATGTAAATACTTACTTCTTTAACTATCACACTGGCTGGTACTCACCGTTTTATCGCTTTAATGGGCCGTGGATGTACCCGCATTTCAATAGGACCCGCGTAATCCGGTATCAAAATGCACCGAGCAAAGCAAAGTTACCTTCTACCAACAATAGACCAAGTAACAACAATTCTGAGCCGCGCGGTAAATCACCAAGTACCAACAAGCGACAATAGGGATAGTTAATTGGGGCGGCATATAATTGCCGCCTTATTGGTTTTAGTGGAATGAAAATGTAAGGGAGGCGGCGGTTATTTGCCGGTACGGAGCGTTATGATTGAAACAGAATTCAATATTGGAGCACTACACCTAGCTGCGTTAGATAACCAAGGTGGTGGCAAAGTTGTTATTGGTTTACACGGGTACTTGGATAACGCAGAAAGCCTAAGGTTGCTAGCGCCTTATCTTCAAACCCACCGCTTTATTGCAATTGATCTCGCAGGGCATGGCCGTTCATCTCATCGTGTGCATGGTGCGCATTACAATCAAGCTGACTACCTGCAAGACTTGTACGCCTTAATTGAATCTCAAAATTGGGAAGAGGTAATTCTACTGGGGCACTCACTTGGTGGAATCCTTGCTAGCTTATTCGCTGCGCTCTTCCCCGAAAAAGTCTCTGCTGTCATTAGCATTGACGCATGCGGCCCGCTTACAGAAAGCGAAGAGACCACTGCATCGCAAATGCGAGAGTCTATTATCAGCCGTCATGCTAAATCGCGTAATAAGTTGCGAATCGTCGATTTAGAAGATGCTGTAAAAGCAAGATGCAAAATTTCAGATATTCCAGAAGAGCACGCCCGTTCAATATTGTCTAGAAACTTAACCCAAGATGCTGGTGGACATTGCTTTTGGGCGAGCGATCCTAAACTACGCACAAAATCATCGTTAAGGTTCACAGAAAAACAGGCAGAATCTCTTATGCGTGCTATTGTATGTCCTGTACTTTTTATCGGTGCATCTAATAGCTTTAAAAATCTAGAGTCAGTCTTTCCAAAAAGGAAGGGGTGGTTTTTAAATGCACAATACGAACAATTAGTAGGCGGTCATCATATTCACATGGAAAATACTGATGATGTAGGGCTATTAATTCGCAATTTTGTTGAGCAATTGTAAATTGTGCCGTTTATTTTTTTTTACACTTCCTATACTATTCGCAAGTTATCAGACCAGTTACATGGGCACGTCTTCTAAAGTGCTCATTAAATAGTATAAGAATAAAGTAGAGGAGGTTTTGGTGGAAAAAACCTGGCTTAAGCATTACGACCCTCGCGTTTCCGCAGAAATCGATGCCGATCGTTACGCATCTGTAGTAGACATTTTCGAGCAGTCGGTTAAGAAGTTTAAAAACAAAGAAGCCTTCATCAACATGGGGCACTCAATTTCGTTTGAGGAGCTAGATACCTTATCAGCGCAGTTCGCTGCATACTTACAGTCTAGCGGGTTAAAACGCGGTGATGCTGTGGCAATTATGATGCCTAATCTCCTTCAGTACCCTGTTGCTATGTTTGGGATATTGCGTGCAGGTATGGTTGTGGTTAACGTTAACCCTCTTTATACCGCTCGCGAGTTGAAGCACCAGCTTAACGATGCCAACGCTAAAGCTATCGTTATAGTTGAGAACTTCGCTTGTACTCTCGAAGAGGTTATCGCAGATACTAATCTACAAGAAGTCTTTTTGACGGCATTGGGTGATATGTTGCCTGCTCCTAAGCGTTGGGTTGTGAACGCGGTGGTTAAGTACGTCAAAAAGATGGTGCCTTCATTCAACCTGCCTGAAACGACTTCGTTTATGTCGGCGGTTAAAAAAGGTCAGTCTCTTGAATACAAGCGTCCAGATATTGATAGTGGCGATTTGGCATTCCTTCAGTACACAGGTGGAACAACCGGTGTTTCTAAAGGGGCTATGCTAACTCACCGCAACATGGTGGCAAACTTAGAACAAGTGTCAGGTATTCTAGAAACCGTTATAGAAGAAGGCGAAGACTTTGTTGTTACCGCGCTTCCGCTGTATCATATCTTTGCACTATTGGCGAACTGCCTCATGTTCGTAAAATATGGCTGCCGCAACTTGCTTATTACCAACCCCCGCGACATGCCAGCTTTTGTGAACGAACTTAGCAAATACCCATTTACTATCCTGCCTGGCGTTAACACTTTGTTTAACGGCCTGTTAAACACGCCTGGGTTCAGCGAGCTTGATTTCAGTAAGTTTAAATTTGGCTTAGGCGGCGGTATGGCTGTACAGCGCCCTGTTGCAGAGAAGTGGGAGAAGATTACTAACACTGTGCTTCTTGAAGGCTATGGCCTTACAGAGTGCTCACCTGTGGTTGCGGTAAACCCACCTCAGATTGAAGCTTATAAAGGCGCAATCGGTATGCCCGTGCCTTCTACAGATATCAAGCTGCTTGATGATGACGGTAACCCTGTCGAAAAGGGTGAGCCGGGTGAAATGTGGGTAAAAGGCCCTCAGGTGATGAAAGGGTATTTGAACCGACCTGAAGCAACAGAAGAAATTTTAAAAGACGGTTGGCTAGCCACTGGCGACATAGCAACAATAGATGATGAAGGTTACTTCTATATTGTTGACCGTAAAAAGGATATGATCCTAGTGTCAGGCTTCAACGTGTTCCCGAACGAGATTGAAGAAGTTGCTGCAATGCATGACCATATTGTTGAAGCAGCTGCAGTTGGGGTTCCTCACGAAGTCAGCGGTGAAGTTGTGAAACTATTCGTAGTTAAAAATAACGATTCACTCACTGAAAAAGACGTTATCGCGCACTGCCGTAATCATTTAACAGGTTACAAAGTGCCTAAGCAAGTTGTTTTCAAAGACGACTTACCAAAAACCAATGTAGGTAAAATACTGCGTCGGGAGCTTCGAGACTAATTTCGTTGAAATAGTTTTTTGAAAGCCGGCGTTAGCCGGCTTTTTTATTACTGTGCAAAAATATGCAATATCAATTAATTACAACATCTGAACAACTCGAAAAAGTGTGCACTGCAGCACAACGTCAAGAGGCGGTAGCCTTAGACACCGAATTTGTAAGAACAAGAACCCTTACTCCTCACCTTGGGCTTATTCAGCTTTATGATGGCCATCAACTAGTGCTTATTGACCCGTTAGCTATAGACAACATGAGCCCGTTTATTGAGCTTATGGAAAATACCGAAGTAGTAAAAGTGCTGCACTCGTGCTCAGAGGATATAGAGGCGTTTCTCACCGCCTTTGATACGGTGCCAACGCCGGTATTTGATACACAGTTGGCGGGAAGTATTTTGGATATGGGGCCATCACTGGGCTACGCAAAGCTAGTAGAGTTGCTATGCGATATAACATTAGATAAAGGTGAATCGCGAACAGACTGGATAGCCAGGCCCCTTCGCGAATCTCAGCTTAGCTATGCAGCAAACGACGTATTGTACTTACTACCATGCTACCAAGAGCTAGCCAGTAAAGTCCAAGAAGCGGGTAAAGTGCATTGGATTTACCAAGAAATAGCGTTGCTAGTGGATAAAAAACGCGCTCAAATGCCAGAAGATTTTGCCTATTTAAGTATTAAGAACAATTGGCGCTTAAACAGCGAACAGCTCACAGTATTACAAGCGTTAGCCGCATGGCGTCTAAATACAGCACGAAAGAAAGACTTGGCGCTAAACTTTGTTTTCAAAGAAGGTCACTTGTTTGAAGCAGCTCAGCGTCTTATTGATAGCAAATCTGGCCTTTCGCGCATTAACGGCGTGAATCACCAGTCGGTCCGTCGTTACGGAGACACCATTATCACGCTAATTGAAGAGGCGAGAGCAAAATATGCGCAAACGCCAGAAAAGCTTAGGCTTCCAGTTGTGCTGCGGTTAATTGATATCGCCAAGTACAAAAAGACGCTGGCCGAGCTTAAAGTCATCAGCGACCAGATAGCGAAAGACAATGCCGTTAATAGTGACGTTATTGCCTCTAAAAAACAGCTAAATCAATTGTTAAAATGGTACTGGTTTCCAGTTGATGAGACCCGTGTACAAGGTTTAATGCCTGACGTGTTGTCTACTTGGCGTGAGCCATTATTTCGTCCTCACGTAACCCGACTGTTAGGCGACGCGCCTTCCCAGTAACCGTCTACAAAACAACGTGGGTGTATAAAAGTGAAAATTTTCACGACCGCACTCATTACAAAGCGAGTAAATCATTTATGTTATGCGCAGTTTATAAAACGCGAAAAAAAGAAGGCATGTATTTATATGTGCCAAAAAAAGATCATTTCGAAGATGTGCCCGAAGCGCTAATGGAAACCTTTGGTCGCCCGGAATTAGTGACTATTATCGCTTTAGAAAAACGGGAAAAACTGGGTATGGTCGATAAGCAAAAGCTTATCGATGAACTTACTGAAAAAGGTTTTTATCTACAAATGCCACCCAAAGAAGACAACCTACTTGAGCAGCATCGCGAATCCCTCGGCTTGTCTAAAAACCCGGATAAAAAGTTTTAAATATTCATGTTAGTAAAGATAATAAACCGCTTAGTCGCTCGACTGACGGTTCACACTAAGCGTAGTTGCTACAGTTTGCTGCCCAAGCCGCTAAACGTTGCCGTGCTTATATCTAGTATCACCTTAAGCCTTTCGGCTTCGGCTTACGCTGAAAACAAGCCGAGTAGTGACAATGGGCTGAGTGAAGAAGGCTTTAACCGTTATGTTGCTCAGCTTAAAAACGAAGCGGCTGCAAAAGGTATTGATAAAGCTAAGCTAGAGCAGGCGTTCGCTGATATCACCTTTAGGCCTACCGTTGTTAAATCTGATAAAAGTCAGCCAGAGAAAAAAATTACGTTAGATGACTATCTGGCAACGCGAGTACCTGATTGGAAAGTAAAGCAAGCGGTTGAGCAGTACAACGAAAATAAAGTACTACTTGAAGAGATTGCTGACAAATATGGCGTACAAGCACGGTTTATCGTTGCGCTATGGGGGAACGAGTCTAATTTTGGTAAAATTCAGGGTAATTTCAGCGTGCTGTCCGCACTTGCATCTCTAGCGTATGAAGGGCGAAGAGAGAAGCTATTCAAAGATAATTTCTTTGCTGTGCTTCGCATACTTGATGAAGGCCACATCGATGTGAAAGCATTAAAAGGCTCTTGGGCTGGCGCGATGGGCCAAACTCAGTTTATGCCCATATCGTTTTTAAACTACGCTGTAGACTACGATGGCGACGGCAGAAAGGATATTTGGGAAACTAAGGCTGATGTGTTCGCGTCAATCGCTAACTACTTGTCAGCTGAAGGGTGGGATAGTGAAGGGACATGGGGCCGTCAGGTGACCCTGACCAAGCCAGTGCCTTTTTCAGGCCTTGCAAAATCTAATATGAAGCCGCTATCTTTTTGGAGCTCAAATGGCGTTAGGCGCTATAACGGTAGTGAGCTTCCCAATGTAAATGTCGATGCATCACTCATTATGCCAGACGGTGAGAAAGGCCGAATCTACTTGGTGTATAACAACTTCCATACGCTAATGAAGTGGAACCGTTCGTCTTATTTCGGCGTTTCGGTTGGGTATTTATCTGAACGAATAAAGCGAGGTTACTAATGACATATCGTCACATTGATACCCAAGGTAATGAGATACCATTACCGGTTAGTAAAGTGTTATGCATTGGTCGAAATTACCTCGACCACATTCAAGAAATGAACTCTACGGTGTCTGAAGCTCCGCTGCTGTTTATGAAACCGAAAGCTGCTTTGTGCCATATGCATGAGCCCATTGCTATTCCCACTGACAAAGGCGAGTGCCACAACGAGCTTGAAGTGTCAGTACTGCTTAAGTCACCACTTAAAAATGCTAGTAATGATGAGGTCAAAGACGCTATTTGGGGAATTGGCCTGGGGCTTGACTTAACCCTTCGCGAAATCCAAGCAGCGCTTAAAAAGCAAGGGCAACCTTGGGAACGGGCGAAGTCTTTTGATAACAGTGCGCCACTTTCTGGCTTTGTGCCGTACAGTGAAGTTGGGAATCTTGATGATTTGCGCTTTACCTTAACCATAAACGGAGAGGTCAGGCAGCAGGGGCATACCGAGCTCATGCTACACAAGATCATTCCCCTGATCGCCCATATGTCGTCTATATTTACCCTAGATAGCGGTGATGTAATCCTTACCGGTACGCCCAAAGGGGTGGGTAAGCTTAGCCCGGCAGATAAAGTTAAGGCATCGTTAGACGGCCTAATAACGGTAAGTTCAAAGGTAGTAGCTGAATGACAGTAGCATTTTGGGAAGCTAAGTCATTAGAAGAAATGACCCAAAAAGAATGGGAATCTCTTTGTGACGGTTGCGGGAAGTGTTGCCTGCAAAAGTTCATCGACGACGAGGCCGTTGAAGAATACGAAGTTACCGACCACATTAACGACAACGAAAAAATTCACTTCACCAATATTGTGTGTTCATATTTGAATACGAAAAAGTGTGAATGTACTCAGTATGAAAGACGCACCGAGCTTGTACCAGATTGCGTGAAGCTGACAAAAGAAAACCTTAAAGATATTTTCTTTATGCCAAACAGTTGCACTTATCGACGCCTTTATGAAGGAAGGGGGATACCCTCGTGGCACCCTTTGCTAAACAAAGGTAAGAAGAACGTAATGCACGCGAAGGGAATGTCAGTACGTAATAAAACGGTGTTTGAAAGCGATGTAGATCTCAACCACTTTGAAGACTATATCGCCATTTGGCCGTTAGAAGATTTAGACTAAACACAATAAGCTGTCATTACACAGGCTCAATTTCTCACCTTTGTAAGCTTTTTAGACTAAAGAGCGTGAGTGAAATGCGATTGTCTCGCTTATACTTACGCTTTCTTACCCGATTTTCAAAGGCTTGAAAATGAGCAAATTGAGCGCTAGTGTTTCGATACTGTTGTTTGCCACTACTTGTATGGGCTCAACATTAAAAGCACAAAGCCTAGACACTAGCTACAGTGGCTCGGTTAGAGTACGTTACGAAACGCTTAATAATCCAATTTTCCCTACTAATGAAAACATCCGCACAAAAACAAATGAGCGCCTCTCAACGCGAGTTAGGCTAAAAGGCGAAGCCAACTATGGGAATTGGAATGCTGTCGCCGAGATAGAAGATTCTCGCGCTTATCTCGACGAGAACGATCCCACCCTTAAGTCTTCGCAGGTGAATACGCTTGAACCAGTGCAGTTGTATATTTCCTATAAGGGCATAAGCGAATACCTAAGTAGCGTTACTATTGGACGAGTAACGCTTGATCACGGTAGCCGTCGACTGATTGGGCGCACACGATTTAGAAACGCTACGAATAGTTTTGAAGGCGCACTCATTGATGCAAATTGGTCTGGATGGCATGTGCGTGGTTTTTATCTATTGCCGCTGTCTCGCTTTCCTATCGATTCACCATCAGTCGATAGTAATAAACGGGCTTTTGATAAAAGTTTTAGTAATAGAAAGTTTTTTGGCGTTTATGCTGAATCGGAAGATAACACATGGAAAGTACATAGTTATTGGTTAAAAGAGTCCGACTCAAAGGATCTTGCGACCAAAAATCGCGACCTCTTTACCCTGTCGGTAGATTATTCGAAAACCTTTTCAGAAAACTGGAAATACAATATAGAAGCGATAGGGCAAACTGGTCAAGCTAGGCAGTCTACATCGACATCTGACATTGACGATAAGGATGTTAGCGCTTGGATGGTACATAGTCACATCGGCAAACAAATCAGTGCTAATATTTTTATCAGAGCGGAAATTGATGCTGCAAGTGGTGATGATGATAGCACCGATAACACTATAAAAGCCTTTGACTCCCTTTATGGTTTACGGCGGTTTGATTTTGGTCCTACGGACGTGTATCAAACATTCCCTCGAAGTAATATCCTAGCACCGGGGTTAAGAGCGGTCACAAAGTTCAATAGTGTCAATACGATCATGTTGGGTTACAAAGGGCTTTGGCTTGAAGAAGTAGCTGAGGGGCAGGAAGACTTTTTAGGACACCAAATAGAGCTTCGCTGGCGATATCAAGCATCTGCGCCACTAAGGTTCGAACTAGGCGGTGCATACCTTGCTAAAGGTGAAGCGTTAGAAACTGGCGCATACCCCGATAATTCTATGTACGCCTATACGGGAGTTATGTACTCTTTCTAAGTGTTAATATTGGTTATAGTAAAACATTGCCACATAGGCAGGTAGGGGGGATTGTTGATGGCCTGCTTTTACAATTAAGCTGATTAGATAGTGAGTGCATAGAGAAGCGCGTCTCTTCCAAATACGCGTTTTCTACACAGCCCTTCTTTCACACCGCCAATTCGCTCAGCAACACGCATACTCGCTTTATTGTTTGGTTCAACAAAGCACTCTAGTCTGTGCAGATTCATTTGCGAGAATGCGAGCTTTTTCAGTGCTTCACATAGCGCCGTGGCTAAGCCTCTACCGCAAGCGTCGGGTCTTAACCAGTATCCGAGGTTTGCGGTTAAATGCGTGTGATGAATATGATTGATAATACCCATGCCCAAACACTTTTCGTCATGCATTAACAAATACGTAAGGCCGTAACCTGTCTGGCGAGCTTTCTCCATACTAGTAATACACTGCTTCGACAATGCTGGCGTGACAGGGCACACCGCAGAGCCGAACCAAGGCTTTACATGGTGAATAGATTGTTGACCCGCATCGCATAGCGCATTGCAGTGTTTCTCTGCGATGCGCTGAATGCTAATTGGTCCTTGCTCTGTCTGTATAGGAGGCAGGCGAGAAGGTAAAATGGATAAGTCAATCAAAAGGGTTTCTTATCCAGCAAGCGGCAGGCAAATATAACGGCAAATACAACGAAGTAAGCAGCAAAGATAATTTGCATCCACTCTGCCATTCCCATAGACAAAAACTGCCACGTGTCTTCTAAACAGTCACCTTCAGCAGCAAACACCGCGGGCAGCCACTCATGAAGCTGTAACCATGAAGGAAAGTTAGGCACTATTTCACAGCTGGCGAAAAACGGGTTGGCAGCGTTAAGAATACCTACGTGCTCTTTGGCTATTAAAAAGCCCCAGCCTGCAGATACCGCCCAGCCAGCAAAGCCAAGCATACGGGTGAACCCGTTGTTCTTTATAATTACCACAAGTGCCGACAACACAATCCCGTACATAGCCGTACGCTGATAAATGCACATAATGCATGGTTTCAGGCCCATGCCGTATTGGAAGTACAGGGCTGCAATTTCCAATGCTAGTGATGTAGCGAAAAGCACAAGCCAAGAAGACTTGTGCTCTGCCCACTGGCTTATGCCGTGAATAAGACCTCGCATGGATTAGTGCCCCACCGCTTGCACGCCTGCTTCGGTAACCGAGTGGTGCTCAATAAGGTGCATGTCGTATAGCCACTGAGTTGCATCGGCAAGCCCAACATAGGTTGCCACCAAACCTACAATAGTAAGTACAATTGTGTACGGTAGCGCCATCATCACCATGCGGCCGTACGACAGGCGAAGTAGTGGGGCAATAGCTGATGTTAGCAAGAACAAGAACGCAGCTTGTCCGTTTGGCGTTGCAACACTTGGCAAGTTAGTCCCTGTGTTAATTGCTACCGCAAGCATATCGTATTGGTCACGAGTAATTTGACCTGCTTGTAAAGCCGCCGTTACTTCTGTGATGTACACTGAGCCTACAAACACGTTGTCACTCACCATCGAAAGAACGCCGTTGGCAAGGTAAAACATGACCATCTGCGTTTCACCTTCAAAAGACAGTACCCAATGAATAACTGGCTGGAAAAGGCCTTGATCAATAATAACCGCTACAACGCCGAAGAACACACAAAGCAAAGCAGTAAATGGTAGCGCTTCTTCGAATGCTTTTCCTAGCGCATGTTCTTCGATTACACCGCTCATCGATGTGGCTAGCACAATAACAGATAAGCCAATCAAACCGACCGACGCCATATGTGTAGCCAGGCCTACTATTAGCCAAACACCAATTAGCGCTTGAACCACAAGTTTTGCTGTTTCACGCTTACTGCGACCTTTGTCCATGTGTTCGTTGTAATCGACCAAAATCTGTCTAACTGCTGTGGGTAGTTTGGCACCGTACGAGAACATACCGGTTTTTTCTAACACTACCGTGGTTAACAAACCGAATACAAAAACGGGTAAGGTTACTGGCGCCATGCGGATAAAGAACTCTACAAAGTCCCAACCTGCTTTGTCAGCAATAATTAGGTTTTGGGGTTCACCTACCATAGTCATAACGCCACCTAACGCTGTACCTACCGCTGAGTGCATCATGAGGTTGCGTAGAAATGCTCTGAAGTCTTCTAAATCGTGGCTTCCTAATTCGTCATCACTGGTATGGTCGTGGTCAGAATGAAACTCTTTGCCTGACGCCACTTTGTGATAAATAGAGTAAAAGCCTAAGCCAACACTGATGATTACCGCCACTACTGTGAGCGCATCTAGGAATGCAGATAAAAACGCAGAGGCAAAAATAAATGAAAGCGAAAGTATTAGCTTATTACGTACCTTGATAACCAGTTTGGTGAACAAGTACATAAGTAAATCTTTCATGAAGTAGATACCAGCTACCATAAATACAAGCAGTAGTAGTACCTCTAAGTTCACTTCAATCTCATGCATCATATGACCGGGTGTCGTCATACCTATAAACATAGCTTCGATAAGAAGGAGTCCGCCTGGTTGGAGCGGGTAGCATTTGAGCGCCATTGCTAGCGTAAAAATAAACTGAATGACAAGCGTCCAGCCAGCTATATATGGATCCACCATAAAGATGAAGGGATTAACAATGAGAAAGGCAATAATGGTTTTTTTATACCAGTCGGGCGCATGTCCCAGGAAATTCTTATAGATCGCCGCGATCATTGAGGTTTGCATGAGTTCCTGTTCCTTTTACAACAAAGCACGCATTTTGCGCATCTTTATACTGTGTAGTTCCGGTTATTGCATACTTAAACTGCTGGTGCTGTACGATTTAATTCGTCTAACCGCCGTTTTGTTGCTGTCATTATAGTCGGAAATTAAGCGTACATGATATTACCGCCTTGAGAAAGCAATTCACAGACCCCACCATATGAAAGTCACTGAATATTTATCACTTTTTTGATGATAATTATCATTAAGATAGATAATGCTGACTATTTTGAACATAAAGTATACAAGTAGTGCTTTATGGTCTTTGAAATAACACTTTAATTTTAACAAGTTGTTAAAACCTTTAGTGGACTAAGCATAATTCATTGTGATAATAAAACAGCATCTGGTACAATCAGTTGCAAAATAACAAGAACGTGCAGGCGATTAGTTATGATTTATAAGGCACAGAGTCCAGCCGGATTCGCCGAAGAATATATTGTTGAATCTATTTGGAGTGGAAGATTTCCACCTGGCACCATTTTGCCTGCAGAGCGAGAGCTTTCTGAGTTAATTGGTGTAACGCGAACCACTTTACGAGAAGTATTGCAGCGTTTAGCACGTGATGGCTGGTTGACCATTCAACACGGCAAGCCGACCAAGGTAAATAATTTCTGGGAAACGTGCGGTCTGAACATTCTTGAAACCTTGGCTCGCTTAGACCAAGAGGGCATTCCTGAGCTTGTCGATAATCTGCTTGCTGCTCGCACGAATTTGAGTGCAGTTTTCATCCGAGGCGCCATTCGTAACAATCCTCAAGCGTCTGCAGATATTATCGCGAGATATAAAAATGTAGAGCAAGAAGGCTTGGCGTTTGCTCAATTCGATTATCAAATGACTCACGATCTAGCGCTTGCCTCAAACAATAACGTTTTCGTTTTGATGATGAACGGATTCCGAGGGCTTTACTCGAGAATAGGCGGGTACTTTTTCTCGCACCAGCAAGCAAGAGACGTGGCAAACAAGTATTACGCTGATTTGCTAGAAGTGGCTGAAAAAGGCGAATACGAAAAAGTACCAGTAGTGGTAAGAAACTATGGTATTGAGAGTGGTAAAGTATGGCTGTCTATTCGCGACGAAATGCCAAAAGATTTAGTCGATTAAGGTTAGTCACGTTTAGGTTCAGAAGAACGTAAACTTTATTTAAAATTCGATAACACGTTTTTATATCAAGCACCGCATGGCCCTTAGGGATATGCGGTGTTTTTGGTTGTGAAAGCTGCTTAATATTTTTCTATCTTTTAAGCGTGTATATTTTGTAACACTTAATTCCCGCCTTACCCGCATACATTTGCCATTAAAGCTAGAACCTCACTTTCATTTATATATACTCGTTATATAAAACAGCGACGGGCTTTTTTGCACATAAATTCAAAACTACGATAGTTTTGAAGAAGCACTTTTTGACAGCGATAAAGCACAAAGCGTGGTTAAACATGGGTACAAAAGGAAAAATAATGAAATTCATATGGATAGCACTTGCTGCAGGCGGGCTGATGTCAGGCTGTAGCCTTGAGAACAAAACGGAAAACGTTCAACAAGAGTTAGACAAGGCGGCTCCATCAGTTATGTTAAACACAAATGTAAATGCACCAGTAGCGAAAAAAGTGCCTTATGAGATGTCGGCGCATGGAGTGACTAGAAACGACAATTATTACTGGATGCGCGATGATTCACGCACAGATGAAGAGATATTGGCGCATCTAGAGCAGGAAAACAGCTATGTTGAAACAGTACTTGCGCCACTCAAAGAAACCCGTGAAGCACTTTATGAAGAGCTGATCTCTCGTATAGAGAAAGACGATTCCACGGTACCTGTTTTCGATAATGGCTATTGGTACTTCACCCGTTATTCGGGAGAGAACGAGTATCCTGTATACCTGAGAAAGCCTTCACTGGATGCAGAGCCACAAGTGTTGCTTGATGCAAATGTTATGTCTGAAGGACATGACTATTTTAGTATTGGAAGTTACTCGGTGAGCAGTAACAACACGCTTATGGCGTACTCTGAAGACACGCTTAGTCGTCGAATTTATACCGTATACGTAAAAAACCTGGATACCGGCGAAAAGCTAAATGATGTACTAGAGGGCACGTCAGGTAGCGCAGTGTGGGCTAATGACAATGAACATTTATTTTATGTGAAAAAAGACCCGCAAACTCTTTTAGGCTATCAAGTGTATCGTCATAAGCTGGGTACTTCTCAAGAAGACGATGTCTTAATGTACGAAGAGAGCGACCCTACGTTTTATACTTACATCAGTAAAAGCAAAGACGATAGCGTTATTTACATTCATCATTCTAACACTGACAAAACTGGCGTGACTTTGATAGATGCAGACAATCCTACGTCTCAATCAGAAGTATTCCTACCTATTAAAGACGGTCAGGAATATAGCGTAGCAAAAGCAAGTGACGGTTATTACGTTTTAACTAATATTGATGCAAAAAACTTCAAAGTAATGAAAGCGCCGCTTGATGCAACAAGTGATGTGTCGAAATGGCAAGAAGTAGTCCCACATCGTCCAGAGGTATTTCTTCAAAGTATTGAAGTGATGAAAAATCATCTGGTTGTGAAAGAAAAAGAAAATGGCGTGTTGCGCTTAGTCGTACACAACCTAACTTCAAAAGAAGAAAAGGTTATACCAACTCAAGATCCAATTTACGGAGCGTACTTTAATGCGAACCCTGAAATGGATACTAACAAGTTAAGAATTTATTACAGCTCGCTAACGACGCCAGGCTCTATCATTGATATCAACCTTGATACGCTTGAAAGTGAAGTGATGAAGCAAACCCGTGTGTCTGACACGTTTGACTCTTCCGCTTATGCATCTGAGAGAGTAATGATTGAAGCGCGTGATGGCGCAATGATTCCCGTGTCCTTGGTTTATCGTAAAGATAAGTTTAAGAAAGATGGCACTAACCCACTGTATCAATATGCATATGGTTCGTACGGTGCAACTATTGACCCGACATTTAGGAGCAGCTGGCTTTCTTTAATAGACAGAGGGTTTGTTGTTGCTATTGCACATATTCGCGGTGGGCAGATGCTAGGGCGTGAATGGTATGAGAGCGGTAAAATGCATCAAAAAATGAATACATTTACTGATTTTATTGATGTATCAAGAGGCTTAGTTGCTAAGCAGTACGCTGATAAAGATCGCGTATTTGCAATGGGCGGCAGCGCAGGTGGATTACTAATGGGTGCCGTTGTCAATATGGCCCCTGAGCTTTATCAAGGGGTAAGTGCTCACGTGCCGTTTGTTGACGTGGTGACTACGATGAGCGATGAGACTATTCCATTGACCACAGGTGAGTATACTGAATGGGGTAACCCAGCAAATAAAGATGAGTTTGATTACATGCTGTCTTACTCGCCTTACGATCAAGTAGAAGCTAAAGATTATCCACACATGCTAGTAACTACAGGGTTACATGATTCGCAAGTTCAATACTTTGAGCCGATGAAGTGGGTTGCTAAACTTAGAGAGTATAAAACAGATGACAACTTGCTTCTGTTTAAAACCGACATGGAAGCGGGGCACGGCGGCGCGTCAGGACGTTTTAAGCGGTTTGAATCAACTGCTCTAGAATATGCCTTTGTTTTGCACCTTGCAGGTGTACCACTTTAATTCGATGCTAATATTTAGAATTTAGCTTTTGTCTTTAAGCCCGAATAAGTCACCACTTTTCGGGCTTTTTTATTTTTTAGTGTTTTTAGTATGCGGATTCTAATTGTTAAGCGTACAGTTTAACCATGGTGTTGAAACACACTCAAATTTAGCATTCATAGGAGCTGAACATGACTACTACTGACACAATTAAAGGCAAAATTAACGAAGCCGAAGAAATGGCGCGTAAAATTTGGTTAGCAGGCCTAGGCGCTTATGGTAAAAGCGTTGAAGAAGCGCAAGGGCGTTACGAGAAACTAAGCGAAGAAGCGAACAAAATGTTCGACGAGCTAGTAACTAAAGGTGAAACGCTAGAAGACGATGCTAAGAGCAAGTTTAAATCCACCACTAACGATGTGGAAAATCGTGTAGCTGATGTTCGCAAAAAACTTGGTCTTGATTCTGAGCCAGCAGATCAGCGTATTGAAGAGCTCTCGGCTAAAATCGATGCCTTGACTGAAGCTGTTGCTAAACTGGCGGCAAGCAAGTAAAGCGATAG
Organism: Alteromonas macleodii; assembly: GCF_903772925.1. Classification (NCBI taxonomy): domain Bacteria; kingdom Pseudomonadati; phylum Pseudomonadota; class Gammaproteobacteria; order Alteromonadales; family Alteromonadaceae; genus Alteromonas; species Alteromonas fortis. The sequence goes on along the minus strand of NZ_LR812090.1, from coordinate 2,946,585 downwards.
TCTTTTTTGGGCTCCGCTTGCGGTGCTCAATATGCAGTTTTTGATTACTACTTAGTTTGAGTAGGGTATTAATAAAATTGCAACTGAGTGGCAGTGAAAGCCGCGTGTTCAAGCTTAGAGTGAGCTATTAGCAAAGCTTTGAAACTAAGCTGTGAAAAGGCCTTACACTGCCATGCTTACAAATCTCCATATTGGAGGCGTTATGAGCAACAAAAATATTCCCAATCCAGAAGTTGTGCCTGTTGCCGAAAGAAAAACGACAACACTAAATGGTAGCAACGCTTCACCTTTAAAATCGTCCCCCTTGTTCGGATGGCTCTTCGCTGGTTCTGACTTATTATCTGAAAAGTTAGACCAAGCTGCAGGTGTGGTCAGCCAGAGAATTGACGATACACACGAAACCATTAACGCAATGCAGGTTAAAGGCCTTGAAGTGGAAAGTGAACTTAGGCGTACACTTAATCCATTCGCTTTAGTCGACGCTGCACAAAAGCTGGTGGCATCAACGCCGTTATTTTCAGCATTATCAGGTGGTCAAAAACGTCAACAGAAAGAGCAGCAACTTGAAATGTTGAGTGCAAAAGTGGATTTGCTCGTCGAGCAAGTAGCCCTTTTAGCTGCAAAAGAAGCGGCTAAAAAAGTAGATGCGGCAAGCACTGCGAGCAAGGCTGCTGCACCTGAGAAGACAGCATCTAAAGCTACAGCTGCTAAAAGTACTCCGGCTAAGTCGCCCAGTGCCTCTTCTTCAACTGCACGCACTCGCAAAACGAGTTCGGCAAAGCCTGCGACGACATCGACGAGCACAACTAAAAAAGCGTCTACTGGAACAGCTGGTAAGCGTACTACAGCGAAGTCAACTGCAGCTAAGAGCACAGCACGTAAAACAACGGCGAGTAACAAAACTACACCGGCCCAAAGTACGACTAAAAGTACATCAAGTTCCTCTGAAACCGCTAAAAACGACGAGTAAAAGCACTGAAGATAGCTAGAAGTCGCTTTTGAAGAAAGCGCCAATTACACGCTTATGCATTAATTGGCGCTGCTTCGTGTCAGAGGTGCAGTAGATTGTCTTTCAATAAGTTCAAAAATAATGAATGGCAGCATCAAGCCTCTAAATTATCCGCTTCTAATCCCAGTATTTTCGCGAGTATATCTGAATCGTTTTGTATTGCGTAATAATCACCGTGATACATTAACGCGATTCGTTTTTGGTTATTAGTTAAAACGCTTAGCACGTGACAAGTAAGTGACCCACTAAATGTATATATTCGATGCGTAACTAACAGAAGCTTTTCAAACGAATCAAAAGCAACTTTAGTTTTTGGACTATGCGAACTGCCGACGTTCAGCGCTTTTTCGTTTAGGTCAAAATAGAATTTTGTTCTGCTTTTTCTGCATATAAAGGCCGTTCCTAAACTAAAGAGCCCCCCAGTGTAAGCACGACAACAACGAATTCGGTTCTCGAATCAAGGTTTGGCTCCAACTGCCAAACTTTAACCGACATAAATATGCAGCATGCCCAACAAAAAATTTGCATTACCCATTCAAACAAATAGGCTTTTAAACTAGGAGTAATAGTGACGGCATCTTTATTAATATTTAAATTTGCGTTGCAAAAACTAGAAGCGGCTAGTTCTCGTGTAATAGTAATTTCGTCATCCGCTTTCATACTTAAATTCCCTTTTGAATAATAAAAACAAGTATAAGAAATATTAATGCCGTAGGCTACGCATAGAGGTAGTTGTATTTGAGTTTGATTTTACGTCTTTCAGCAAGGCCATTCGAGAAAATATGAAGTGGGTCGTCTTCGAGATAACTGGCGAATAACCTGACAATGTTAAGAAAGAATATCTTAGAGCAAATTGGCTAGCGTACAGGGCGTGATAAATACTGCCACAAATGTTGTTAGTTAGAAATTGAGTAATTATATTCAATCCCTTCTGATTATTTTTAGTTATTTAATTCTTACGAGTTAATAATAATTCATATAAACCACTGTTTTATAGAGTTTATTTGTGGTTTGGGAGAATTTTATTTAATAATGAAAATACTAAATTATTTAAAGGACGAGCACTAGGGTGTTCGTTAAATTCAGTTATGTAATTAGTATGAGTTCTGAGTGCGAGCCATCAATATGTAAACTGAAAACTATCAGCGTAAGAGAGTCTAGCGAGCTCTCTAATTATATTTAAATAAGGAATCGAAAATGAAAGAAATATGTGAGATGGAAATTGCTCAAGTCAACGGCGGCAATCAATTACTTCTTGGAGTCGGAATTGGTTTAGCAGTAAATTATACATATGAAAGTATCGGCGGTGCTGCCGGAATTAACCGATATTTCGAAAACTCATGGGCTTCGATGAAGTCTTCTTACGATTACAATGTTAGAAGGTTGCGCAGAACCTTTGAGTTAAATCGCCCATAACTTTAGCTGGCCTGCTTTTCTAGTAGCAGGCCACAATTACTCGGAACGATAATGAACTACAAAGCATTTTTGGTCGCATGTGTATGTCTTCCTTGCGCAATATACTCTGACGGTTTTGTTGAGCAATATAGAAGTTCTGTTTCTGAAAACATTCTTTTGAGCACGGCTTTGTACTCAATGCCTAATTTTATTTCGGTATTTTTTGTTTCTTTGCCATTTATGTTTACTAGATACGCTTTCAAGAAAATATTGCTAGGATTAATTCTTGGTACAATAGTCTATGAGTTTATGCAGGCTAAGTTAGACTGGGGAACAACAGACTATATGGATATTGTGTTTACAATCTTGGCTGGTTTGATATTAGTGTTGATATACAAATCGCTGATATATATGAAAGTATTGCAAAATGAATAGCATTAAAATTTAACCCATTGAGCACGAATTCAACTCTCTATTGCACCGTTTATACTCACAAGTTCAGGGAGAAGCACTCTCTTTTTAAACTCACGAATGATTAGAGGCTCTCAAAAAAGACCCTAAGCACTGCTTCACTTCTAGTCATTACCCGCTAACCGTTCTTCGCCCACAAATTCTGATGCTTTTTAAAACCGAAGAAATCGTAGGGTTCCCAAAAGCTTGGTACTAAATCATCAATAGCATCTGGCGTGAAATTGCTCGACAGCTGGCTCATAATTTCGCCTAACCTTTCTTGGCCCACGCGCATTAGCTTTTTTCTGTTTGCTGGGAAATACAGGTTTCTACCTTTTGGAATGACTTCTTGCGCACCGCTGGTGATGTATTTTTGGTTCCTTGTCACGACTTTGCATAAAGGCTCTGCGGGGTTCGCGGGGTTCAGCCCAATCACTATCGCGCATTCATATTGGTCTTTCTCTTGGCCTTTTTCATTAACAGGTATATATGTAACACCAAAACCTTGTGGGAAGTAGCCCACCAGCTCAACAAAGTCCTGTGCTAATTGTTTATTTAGGCCACCTTTTTTCGCAAGTTGCTCAATTAACATATAGCCCTTGGGTAAGCTCTTGCGGGAATAGTCTGACTTGGTAGAAAGCACGATGGAAACGTAAATTTGCGGGATTTTCACAATCTCGCCTAAACCGGTTTTTGACACAAAGGCGTCTTTAACCAAACTCAGCAAAAATTCGTTAGCATCTTTGTGAGTTTGATTGAAACGGTCTCTTTCTTCTTTGTTGTTACCTACGTAGTTAGGCTGTCCTAAACCATCGGATAAGTAACGTAACGTGAAGTGATAGTTTAGCTTCAGCAGGTCTTTTCGCTGCGATTCTTCTAATAAACGAAACTCATCTAGGTCGCCGTTTTCACCTTTTAATATGGTCTGCGCAGCAGGGCTCTGTAAACCAATATCTTGCAGAAGGGCGGCGGTGATAAGAGGGCGACCTAACTCAGTTTTCCATTTGTCTCGCCAATAGCGGTTTCCGCGAAAGCGAGAGGCGGCTTCGCGATACTTTGATAAATATTTGTGGGCAATTGTGTCGTGTTCTAAAAGTCTATCTACTAAGCGCAACGTTAAGACAGCCTTATAGAGCGGTTTGAAGCGCATATGCACACGAGCAAAATTGCCCTCAGGTCCTCGTGTCAGCAGCATTATGGTCCCAAGCAGCTTAGCGCTTAACTGTTGTGTTTCTTGCCAGTTATCGCCTTCACAGAGCTCGATTATTTTAGTGCTTACAGCGTCCAAGCGCTCTAATCTCGCTAAACGCTCCTCTTCAAGTTTTTCTGAGCTATTTCTTATTTGTTGAGCAAGCTGTTCAGCTAATACTTCTTTCTTTTTATTACCTTCTATTCGCTTAAGCTGTGCTTTTAATTCTTCAATATGCTGCTCAAGAGAAGGGGCGAGGGAAAAGTAATGACTGGCATCCTCAAAAACCGAACCGAAGCCCGAGTCTTTAGGATAAATCATGTTGATAAGTTGTTTTACCTGCTGCGTAAAAATGCTATCGGGGTTTTGGCTTTGTGCGCTCACCGTCTTCCTTTCAAATGATGCTGCGAATTGCGATTACGTTGCTATAAGCAATTCAGGACAGACCAAGCGACACAAAGGTTACCTAACCTCGTGTCCAAGCTCTACTGCCTCACGTTTTTTCAATTGGCCTAAATGATACCGTAAATTTTCACTGATTTTGGTATTTCTTTTAATAACATGTAGTTGCGGCCATGATGCTCGCTCACCACTTACAATTAACTGGTTAATACTTTCGCGGGTTGGGTTAGACAATACCTGGGATAAATTCCTTATTTGGCGCTTGGGTAAAATATTGATATTGCCTACATACTGCTGATCAATAATAGAACGTACTTTATGAATTGCTAGCTTGGCGCTCTTATTTCCAGTCAAATGTTCAATGATATCGATAGCGAAAATACTATTGGTTTTTGCAAGTTGTCCAATGTGACGTGCCGACATATCCCATAGCGAGTTGGGATCAATGCGATTTGATGAAATGAACGGCACCGCTAGTGGATTTGTTTGGCTTACGATACTGTGATTGACACCGTATAACCGAGCTAACCGTTCGTAGGGGAGGTCAGCCATTAACGAACCGTCGGCAAAACGTCGGTTAGGGATATAAGGAACTATCTCGCCAGACGGAGTTTTCGCTCTTAGCTGCACAGGGCTAAAGATAACGGGTACCGCACAAGATGCACGTACCGCTTGGGTAATAATAGCATTGGGCGAGGTTTTGGCATTTAACAGTCGTGAATGCTGATGCAGGTCGGCAGGAGATACCGTCACAGTTATGTGGCGGCCAGTTTTCTTAAAGGCTTCTTCAAAGGTTGTAAGGTCGAACAATTCAATCAGTGCATTTTCAAGTACTGAGCTATCAAATAGTCCTTTTTTACCAAGACCGGCAAAGCTTCGCCAATGTTTGAAAGTCTCGTAGATAAAATCCGCGCTGAGAGCTTCTAGCAACTGATCGTGCGTTCGCGTACCTAACATCGCAGCAATGATCGACCCAGCACTAGAGCCAGACACGACGGTAGGTAGTAAATTCTTTTCATTTAGCGACTTGACCACACCAGCATGAAAAAAACCTAAACCAGCTCCTCCTGAAAGCATAAGGCAGCTTCGCCCGAAAGCGTGCGCAGTTTCGTCAAAAAATGACAGCTTTTCATAGAAGTCTACGTCTTGCTCGTCGGCATTATAGATCTGTTCTAATGCCAATATTACTTCATCAATAAACTGTTCAATAAGGTATTTAGTGCCAATTTTGCACTGGGTAAGCAGTATAGGGTTGGCAATATTGCCCAAGTTGCCGTGCAATCCTTCGTGCAGTATTGACATCAGTGCAGGTAAATCACCTTTACCTCTAGCAAGTTGTAAGCGCTGAACCCGCTTTCGAATAAGCTTGTAATCATAGTCATCGCTAGCATCTTCTGCTTTCCACTCGTCAGCGCCAGACAGCGCATCGTGCGCTAGGCACGCGGCTTCATATTCATCGTAACTGCTTGCATGTTCAATCTCATGCTCAAGCTTTTTCAACCGAAAATCGAATACTGCCATAACGATTACCTATTTTAATTGATGAGCGCTGCTGCCTTTTTTATAAGACGAGCGAACAGGCGCGGTTAACACCAGTAAAAGCATAGATACGTATTTCAAACCCTGTTTACTAAGAGGCGCATTTATCGACATTTGTCAAAAAGCATGTGATAAGCCTGCGCACATCAACAACGGTTTCTACGCTATATTGAGTGTATGGCGTAAATTTAGAATCCACTACCTAAACCCTTTTACTTAATTAACCGCGTTGCTCTTATTGCGCGGGAGTCAAAGCGGTATCTTTAAATTTTTAGACTCTCAGAGACTTGTTTTCAATCAACAATTAGCAGTAATTTTGTTTTTTACGTTGACCATTTCATGAGCACTCAGTAGCCTGAGAAAGAAAATAATAATGTGGACCTCTTTTTTGTAGTATGGAATGGAATTTTCAAACGCTAAGCCTGCTATCAATTCCTTTAATTAGCGCTATTGTTGGATGGCTGACTAACTTTTTGGCGGTAAAAATGATGTTTTACCCCATAGAGTTCGTTGGTATTAAACCTTTCCTTGGCTGGCAAGGGCTCATTCCTGCTAAGCGCCGTCAAATGGCAGAGATTGAGGTAGAGCTAGTTTTAGGTAAATTGCTAAGTGTTGAAGAATTAGCCCAGCGTTTAGATGCAGATGAGCTAACGAAGGCTATCGAGCGCCGCTTAGGTCAGGTTATTCGCAAAGTTGTTAATGACGTAATGGCCCAGTCAGCGCCTCAACTTTGGGCTGCTTTGCCTGTGCAAGGCAAAAATCTAGTTTACCAGCGTATCGAAAACGACATCCCCAATGTGGTCCACAAAATGGTGGACGACTTTCAGCATAACGTTTCAGAAATTTTAGATATTAAAGAGTTGGTGGTTGAACAACTTGTTAACACCCCAGAACTTGTCAATGAGATTTTCTTAACCGCCGGCAGCAAAGAATTTCCGTTTATAGTGCGTTCTGGCTTTTATTTCGGCTTCCTGTTCGGCTTACCGACCATGCTGCTTTGGTATTTCTATCAAGCATGGTGGATATTACCCCTAGGCGGCTTGCTTGTGGGTTATGCGACTAATTATATTGCCATCAAAATTATATTTGAGCCCAAACGCCCACGAAAACTCGGGCCTATTACTATTCAGGGTATGTTTTTAAAGCGGCAAAAAGAAGTATCAGAAGTTTACTCAAGCATTATTGAAAAAAAGCTGATAACGCCGAAAAACATTACCCACGTTATATTGCACGGTTCTGGTTCTGCGCAGCTTTTAGAGCTAATAGAGCTTCATGTTAATGATGCTATTGAACGTTACGTTGCTATCGCTCAGCCTTATTTCGCGTTAGGTGTGGGGTCAGAAAATTACCATCAAATGAAGGCGCTAGCCGTACGTCAAATATTTGATAATTCCGATAAATACTTACTTTATGCCTTTGATTATGCCAACAATGCTATGCAGATTGGACACGATTTGAGCGAGCGCATGCAGGCACTGAGTGTTGAAGAATTCGAAGGGGTGTTGCGCCCAGCTTATCAACAAGATGAGTGGAAACTCATCGTAACGGGCGCTATTTTAGGAATGTTAGCAGGTGTTGCCCAACTTTATTTGGTGTTTATGTAAGGTGTTCCATTAGCAAAAACTAACGCATAGGGTTGGCAAAGGGTCGAACTGAACTATGAAAACCGCGCAGAAAATACTACTCACCGCGCTAACATTATTTAATGAGCACGGCGAAAACACGGTAACCAGTGTGGATATCGCCGTCGAAATGGATATTAGTCCGGGAAACCTTTATTACCACTTTAAAGGTAAAGACAGCCTAGTTAGTGCGCTGATGAAAATGCATGAACAACAAATGCAGAAGGTGCTAAATCGAGAAAAGCTCGACACGCTTCACGCTGAAGAAATCATGTACTACCTGTATCTTCTTATCGATAGCATCCATGTATTTCGCTTCTTCTATCGCAGTCCAGCTGACTTGGCGGAAAAATACCCGAGTATTGTGCGGCCTAGGCAGCACATCCTATCTAGCTTAAATAAACAATTAGCGTTTCTTTTCGAGTCACTATCGAAGCGAGGTATTCTTATTGCCTCAAATGCAGATAGGGCGCTATTAGTAGATTTGATATCTTTAATTATTACCCAGTCTTGTCAGTTTGATGAGCTAAACAGTCATATGGATAGCACAATGCAGCGTTATCATGCTCTATCACTCATGATGGTGAGTGTATTGCCAAGGCTGACGCTGCCTGATGAACAAAAGCACGAGCTAGAACAGATGCTGAACTCACATGACTTTGTGAGAAATGCCTCAACCCCGTCACCCTTAGACTTCGCGTAAAGGAATAGTAATGGCAAAAACGCTCAGTTTCTTAGATAAGTCATTTTGGATAACAGAGTCAGACGAGAACCCCAAACATGTTGCTTGCTTGCAGCTACTCGCAATTCCAAAAGGGGCAAAAAGTACTGAATATGTTCCTCAGTTATTCCAAGAAATAAGAAGCTTTGCTCGCGCTACTTCTCCGTTCAACTGTTCGGTAAAAACGGTGCTAGGTTACCCTGTTGGGTTTTCGCCGGTGAAAAAGCTAAACATGGACTATCATGTGCAAATTCATCGAGTGGCAGATATTACAAACCGAGAAGCGCTGGACGCCTTTGTTGCGAGGTTACATGCGTCGCGGTTAGACCCTGACAAACCTTTGTGGCAATACCATTTTATTTTTGACGATAATAGCGAAACATTTGCCATCTATGCTCGCGTTCACCATATGTATGGTGATGGTGCGACTTTAGTACGCTGGTTTCAGGCTGGTTACGTTTCCAACTCTCACGAAACAAAATTTACACCTGTTTGGGCAGTGAAGCGGCTTCGACACAAGCGTAGAGACTCGATGAGTTTTTACAAGCGCTTAGTTGGGGTGGGCTATGCGTTAAAAACAGCGTTCGATTTACTCATCATCTTTATTCGCATTTTTATGAAAGTACTGCGTGTAAATCCAAATTATATGCCTATTCCTTTTACGGGCACGAAAACAGTGCTGACTGGGCAAGTAAAAGCGGGTAGGGCCGTGGCAACTATGGACTTAGACTTCAAGCGAGTAAAGAAACTTGCAAGACGCACGCGCTCTACCGCGAACGAGGTATTGCTATGCGCCTTTGATATCGGTGTGCATAAGTTGCTACAAGATCATGGTCAGGTATTTAAAAAAGCCTTATTCACCAATATGCCGATTAATTTGCGCAAACCCGGTGAGAAAACCACAGGTAATAAAATAGCTATTGTACCGGTGGAGCTAGCACATGGCGAAAACGACCCCTACCTTAGGTTGCGCCAGATTGTGGTGAATCACCGTATTGTTAAAAATGCAGCGCAGCATGCGCGCCCTGCGGCATTTAGTGGCTATACCATTGCTATTCAATCTCTTGCACTGGTCTTCGAGTGGTTAAAGCTATCTAGCCTAGTTAAACCCATTGCAAATATTCTAATTTCAAACGTACCTGGCCCCAAAGATACAAGGTATCTAAAAGATGCGAAGTTATTGGCCTGCTATCCCATTTCTACCATGACGCCTGGGGGCGGGGTAAATATTACGCTTATGACCTACGCGGGCACTGCGAATGTTGGGTTGGTGTGCTGCAATAAAAATATCGAATCGTTACAACCATTAGCGCGCTACGTTAAAGAGGCATTCGACATGCTAGAAGCGAGCGTGGACGACCCAAGGCTAAATATTGATGATATTGGTGAGCAGGTGGATACCGTGCCTGTTTCTATTGTGTCAGATCACTAGCATGCGTAATTTGCAGACTAAGTGCTATTCGATGAGATAGAAGCGCAGTACGTCGTCTTCTACACGTACGTTTTGACCTAGTTTCGAGAAGAGAACCTCGCGCCAGTGGTCACCACGCATAGCATGGCTTAAGTCTTCTTGGGTAATTTGTTGTTTGATCGCGTTATTAATGTGAGGAATGTGGTATTCCAAAACAGCTTGTTTCGAACCCGTTAAATAGACCTGTAAATAATCCGCTGCAATATCAGACGTTCCGGCGCTAAAAAGCGATAGGGCTGACTTTAACGAGCCGCCAAGGAGTGTATTTACACTTTTAGGAAAGAAGCGCGAAACTAAAAACTGCGTGTCTTTAATAAGCGCGTAATCATCGTTAACTAAACTGACACTATCAGTGGAAAGGCCGGTTAGATAAAGCGTGCTCATATTTTTGTCGTAATGAGGCGATGCTGACACAGTGAACACCACGTGAGCGCGATAAATAGTTGTAGAAGCTACCACAATATTAAGTGCCGCAAGGCACTGAAGACCAATACGGTTGTTTGCATTATCTAATGTAATGTTGCCTTCAAGCACGGTAACCGTGCCACTTCCCATAGGGATATTGATGGTGAACGCGTAAGGAAAGCTATCGTTGATAAGGTCTTGGAGCTCAGCTTTGGTAAAGTCGTCGTGCGTCAGCTTACCCCATTTCACAAGCCATTGTGCCAGGTACACTTTGCATTTGTCTTTGAAGGATAAGTTATTGGTCAAGGTGTATTCTTAGCCTAATGTTGCTAGGCAATGGCACGTAGTTAGATAGTCTAACGTGATGCATATACCGATATAGCACTTAAGTTATCAGGATTATTAGATTTTTTAAATCTTACAATTTAATTCTTTTATTGATGAAGTATTGTTTGCTAATCTGGTCGTACCACAACGTTTTATTAACATTTAAAAGTCTTGCCCTCAAGGAGTTGGCGAAATGAGCGAAATACTCAGCAAATACGATTACATCATTGTGGGCGGCGGTTCTGCCGGGGCGGTGCTTGCCACTCGATTATCGGAAAATCCTGCATTAGATATTTTGCTATTGGAAGCTGGCTCGAAAGATACCAACCCACTTATTCATATTCCTTTTGGTTTATCTTTGCTGAGTAGGTTTGAGGGTATAGGTTGGGGTTATCATACGGCGCCACAAAAAGAGATGTATGACAGAGAGCTGTTTTGGCCTCGCGGTAAAACTTTAGGCGGCAGCAGTTCAGTTAACGCCATGTGCTATATTCGCGGACAACAGGAAGACTACGACCGCTGGGCCAATGAAGAGGGGGCCGAGGGCTGGTCGTTTGATGATGTGCTGCCTTATTTCAAGCGCTCCGAAAACTTTGAAGAAGGTGCTGATGAATACCACGGCACGGGCGGCCCATTAAATGTTAGCAAGTTAAGGCATACCAGCGTGCTGTCAGACGCATTTGTTAACTCAGCCTCGTTTGCCGGCTATCAACAGCTTAACGACTTTAACCGAGACGATAGGGAAGGGCTTGGCTACTATCATGTTACACAAGCCAACGGCCAGCGCTGCTCAACAGCAAAAGGCTACTTAACGCAGGCAAAGCATCGCAATAACTTAACTGTTTTAACAAAAGTGGCTGCCGAAAAAGTGCTCTTAAAAGAAGGGCGTGCAATTGGCGTTCAGGTACGTGAAAAAGGCGCAGTAAACCGCTATTTCGCTAAAAGCGAAGTCATTCTTTGTGGCGGTGCGATAAACTCTCCTCAACTTCTCATGCTGTCAGGTATAGGACCAAGAGCAGAGTTAGAAGACAAAGGTATTTTTGTACAGCAAGACTTGCCTGGTGTGGGACAAAACTTACAAGACCACCTTGATGCCATTGTGCAGTTCACTTGTAAGGCCAGAGAGGGTTATGCCGTGGCGTTAGGGGCCTTGCCTTCCTATGTGAAAGCCACTGCAGACTACGCGTTTAAACGCAAAGGTATTCTTTCTTCAAATATTGCTGAAGCCGGTGGTTTTGTTAGTTCAAGTTTAGCAACGCAAGGTCCTGACATTCAGTTTCATTTCTTACCTGCAATCTTAAATGACCATGGAAGACAGTTGGCCTTTGGGTACGGTTATGGCTTACATGTATGCTGTCTATACCCCAAAAGCCGAGGAACTATATCGCTTCAAAGCAACCATCCTGCTGATCAAGCGCTTATTGACCCGAACTACTTGTCTGCCAAAGAAGACCAGCAAGTTATGATTGAAGGTGTGCGTATTGCTCGTAAGCTACTATCGGCTCCTGACTTCGACAAGTTCCAAGGCAGTGAACTATATCCAGGGGAAGAAGCACAAACAGATGAAGAAATATTAGAGTTTTTGCGTGAGCGCGCTGAAACCATCTATCACCCGATTGGTACCTGTAAAATGGGCAGCGATGACGATGAGATGGCAGTGGTTGATACTCAGTTACGGGTAAGGGGCATAGCAGGTCTTAGAGTGGTAGATGCTTCGGTGATGCCAAGTTTAATAGGTGGCAATACTAACGCACCCACCGTCATGATTGCCGAACGTGCTGCTGAGTTTATTAAAGCGACGCACGAAGGTCAGCCAGTATCTTTGGCTAAAGCAGAATCGGCGTAACTGAAAAAGTGCTACGAGCGAGCCTTCGTCTCGCTCTGGCATTTCATCCGTTTTAAGCATCCATTTGCTTGCAGCACTTTTATCACGCAGTGCTGATCGTCTCTTGAAGGTTATTTTTCCGCTCTAGGCTATTTTTCCGCTCTAGGCAGTTAAACGCCTTTCGCGGCGTACAAGCGCAACGCTATATTCAAGTAGTTGTGTTGATGTGACGTTTACACCTGCTTTTGCATAAATAAATCCGCTGCACAATCACACATTTCATCGATATGACTGCTGTCAGCGTATATGCCGTCAATAAGTAAACGCGCAATACCGTGTAACGTGCCCCATGTCACCTGTGCTAGTCTCAATGCATCCTGATTGTTTGGAAGCAGCCCTTTGTCTTGCCAATAGCGGGTCATAGTTACCTGAAATTGAAAGCAAGGGAACGCAACGCTTTTTAAGTCGTTAGTTGCCGCTTGATTTTGCCAAATAGTGCGCCCAAACATCAGTTCATACATTTCAGGGTTGTCGGCGGCGTAGCCAATGTATTCGTGCACAAACTCACGGAAGCGCGCCTTTGGCGTTTTATCTTCTTGCTCAAAAATGCGTTTTGCTGCGCTATGCCAGTCGCTAAAGCCTTTTGCTGCGATAGCGCTTAATAAAGCACTTTTATCTTTGAAGTGATGATAAGGCGCAGTACGTGACACCCCGGCATCTTCTGCCAGCTTTCTAAGAGATAAACTATCAACGCCGTGTTCAGACAAACGCGCAGTTGCTGCCTCTATCAGCGCACTGCGCAGGTCACCGTGATGGTAGCTTTGTACTGCATTAGCCATAAACCAAATGTTTCCAACTTCATGATTGAGACGAATAGATTACGTTTTATCTTGACAGTGTCAACATAGCCTTTTATCTTGACGCTGTCTAGTTTGCAAATTTGTTAACAGGAACAGCCCAAGGAGACAGCGCAAACCATGAAGTACTCTACATTAGAAGTAAAACAAGAGGGCCATATCGCCCACGTAGTACTTAACCGCCCTGAAGCAATGAACAGCATGATCCCAGAGTTCTGGACAGAGCTACCGGCAGCCATTCGAGAAATAGATGATGAAGCCAAAGCACGGGTAATCGTTATTTCATCTACAGGTAAGCATTTCTCTGCCGGTATGGATTTATCGGTGTTTCTGAATATGAAAGAAGACTTTAAGGGCGACCCATCGCGCAGAGCTGAACGCATGCGCCGTATGGTGATGTTACTTCAAGATAGCTTTACCGCTATAGAGCAGGCACGTATGCCGGTTATTGGTGCCGTACAGGGTGGGGCGATTGGTGGTGCAGTAGATTTACTTAGTGCATGCGACATGCGCTATTGCACCCAAGACGCTTTTTTCACCATAAAAGAAACCCAATTAGGCATGACCGCCGATGTCGGTACGCTGCAACGGCTACCCAAGCTTATTCCTATTGGCATTGTTAAAGAGTTGGCTTATACAGGTCGCAACTTTGGTGCCGCAGAAGCGCAGCAACTTGGCTTTGTAAATCAGGTATTTGACGACCAAGAATCAATGCTAGACGCAGTGATGAAAATAGCGCAGCAGATTGCAATGAATTCGCCGCTCGCGGTTTCAGGCACCAAGACTATGATTAACTACGCGGCAGAACACACGGTAGCAGAGAGCTTGACTTATATGGCCACGTGGCAGGCGGGCATGTTCCAAATGGAAGATGTGTTTAAAGCCATGGAAGCACAAAAAACAAAAACGCTGCCTGATTATCCGCCATTGCACCCAGCGATTAAAAAAATGAATTCGTAAGTGAATGTATGAAAGCGCGTTTCCCTTGTAGCTAATTGCCAATTGATGGCCCAATGATGATTAGCATACGTTTGGGCTGGCGCGCGACACGATCTCTATTACATAAACTAAGTAGCAAATTAAATTAAGTAAACATTTAGATAAAGAGCGCTTCTACTACAGAAACGCATCAAATAAGAATATTTAAACAGGCTTTTTAACGGCTTTTACCAAGCCAAAACAACTTTCAGGAATGTATCATGAATCAGACCGTTACCGATCATCCCGTTTATCCGCATTTATTTCGTCCTTTAGACTTAGGCTTTACCACGCTTAAAAACCGAGTACTTATGGGCTCAATGCATACAGGTTTAGAAGAATTACCCGATGGCCACAAACGTATGGCGGCATTCTACGGCGAACGTGCCAGAGGCGGTGTAGGGCTTATCGTTACCGGCGGTATTGGGCCAAATGAAGAGGGCGCAACTCACCCATCAACATTTCGTTTAGATACAGACGAAGCAGTTAAAAACCACAAAGAAGTCACTGACGCAGTGCACATAGCGGGCGGCAAAATCTGTATGCAAATACTGCATACGGGTCGCTACGCATACAGCCCTAAGCTTGTTGCACCTTCTGCGGTTCAAGCGCCTATTAATCCGTTTAAGCCAAAAGCACTTGAAGCTGACGAGATAGAAAAGCAAATTAAAGATTTCATCACTGCCGCAACCCAAGCCCAGCGTGCGGGTTACGATGGCGTTGAGATTATGGGGTCTGAAGGCTATTTTCTTAATCAGTTTATTGCTAAACGCACTAATCACCGCGATGATGAATGGGGCGGTGAATACGAAAACCGTATACGCTTGCCAATTGAAGTGGTGCGCCGCGTGCGCGAGGCGGTAGGCAAGAACTTTATCATTATTTATCGTTTGTCGATGCTAGACCTTGTGGAAGGTGGCTCTACTTACGAAGAAGTCGTACAGCTTGGCAAAGAAATCGAAAAAGCGGGTGCCACTATCATTAACACCGGTATTGGCTGGCACGAAGCGCGCATCCCAACCATTGCCACTAAAGTACCGCGAGCGGCATTTACGTGGGTTACCGCTAAATTCCGAGAGGCGCTTTCAATTCCAGTAATTACGTCAAACCGTATCAACACCCCTGAAGTTGCGGAAGAAGTGCTGTCTCGCGGTGATGCCGACATGGTGTCTATGGCTCGTCCATTCTTGGCAGACCCAGACTTTGTGCGCAAAGCGCAGCAAAATAAAGCTGATGAAATCAATACCTGTATTGGCTGTAACCAAGCCTGCCTTGACCATGTATTTAACGGCAAAATGACCAGCTGTTTGGTGAACCCACGCGCCTGTCACGAGCTTGAAATAAACGTTAAACCTGCAGAAACCAAAAAGCGTATTGCGGTAGTAGGCGCAGGCCCAGCGGGATTAGCAGCGGCAGTGACCTCTGCCGAGCGCGGTCACGATGTTGTGATTTACGATGCGTCTAGCGAAATTGGTGGGCAATTTAATATTGCCAAACAAATTCCGGGCAAAGAAGAGTTTTACGAAACGCTACGTTATTTTAAGCGCCAGATTGAGCTTCATAAAAACATTACCCTTAAGCTAAATACTTATGTTGATGCGTCTGCGCTAAACGATGAAGGGTTCGACGAAGTCATGATTGCAACTGGCATCAAGCCGCGTACGCCAGCGATCGAAGGCATTGAGCACGAAAAAGTGCTGACCTATATTGAAGTATTGAAAGAAAAGAAACCTGTTGGCAATAAAGTAGCCATTATTGGCGCTGGTGGAATTGGTTTCGATACCGCTGAGTATTTGTCTCATGGCAAAGAAACACCAAGCCAAGACATTCCTGCATTTATGAAAGAGTGGGGCATTGATATGACCTTTTCGGCCCGTGCAGGCATTGAAGGTGTTAAGCCGCAGCCGGAGCCGTCTCCGAGAGAGATTTTCCTATTACAGCGCAAGACAACTAAAGTTGGCGCGGGTTTAGGTAAGACAACGGGGTGGGCACACCGAGTAGGCTTGCTAGCCAAAGGCGTGACCATGATCCCAGGTGTGAGCTACGACAAAATTGATGATGAAGGGCTACACATTACGGTAGAAGGCAATAGCCAAGTATTGCCGGTAGATAACATCATCATCTGTGCAGGCCAAGAGCCGATGCGTGATATCGTCGAAGGCTTAAACATGCCTTATCACTTAATTGGTGGTGCTGATGAAGCGTTAGAGCTAGACGCAAAACGCGCAATTGACCAAGGCACGCGTGTGTGCGCAGAGGTTTAATTACCTAGCGCTAACGTGCGGTTAGAAATATAAGCACCTTATCAATAGATGCTTCAAATTCATTATACACCCCTCTTTTTTCGGAGGGGTTTATTTTATCTAGCAGCCGAAGGCTGTGATTTTTTATGAAACTACCGAAACCTGACCTTTTTCGGTCTGCGATGGTAGCCTAGACCTGCTATTATCGTTTTCTTTTTTTCGAGATAAACATGGCATACAGCAACACTCAAGACTTAGTTCAAGCAGTTACTAATTCCCCAGATACCATCGAATTTAACGACGTTATTGCGCTTATCGATAGCGCGT
Organism: Alteromonas macleodii; assembly: GCF_903772925.1. Lineage (NCBI taxonomy): Bacteria > Pseudomonadati > Pseudomonadota > Gammaproteobacteria > Alteromonadales > Alteromonadaceae > Alteromonas > Alteromonas fortis. The sequence goes on along the minus strand of NZ_LR812090.1, from coordinate 2,929,825 downwards.
TTACTTTCACGCCCACTGCTTTTACCAATGGTGATGTGTCAAACGAAGCAAACCAGAACAACGGCTCTTGCAAATTGCTCGCACTCGGTCAGCATTTAAACCTAAACCAAGCTCAAACGCTGGCCTTATTTGGACGCTTCTATCGCGAAGACGTACTTAATAACCCTAACGGCGACGACCACGCCAATATCCGCAACTTTATGAAAACGGGCCATGAAGGAGTGGCGTTTGAGACGTTTCCTTTAAAGGAAAAGTCGTTATGACTGCATCGCTTCAAATACCAAAACAGTAGACGCTTAAAAAAGATCACGTCAAATACCGCATCTATTTCTCTGTGATTTGTTAAAAAAAGAAAACCATAGCAGCGCAAATGTAAATTGGATGTATACATATGATGTTTGTTTATGTAGTATCAATTTAGTGTTTTAAACTTGATAAATAGATGTACGTTGGTGCGCAGCATTTTGCAAATGAGGCTTAGCCAACGTGCTGTTAACCTGGGACTACATTATGAAACGTCAGTTTAAGGTTGCCGCTCTGGCTCCACTTATAATGATTGGTGCCGCGTGCACGCAGATAGAAACTACAGAAAGCAGTACTTCTTCAATAAATCCAAGTCAGCAAGAGGGTGTAAAAAGCTCCCTTGAAGCGACGGCTCGCAGCAAAATCAACGTACTTCAAACAATGATGGACGAAGCAAAGTCAAAAGGCATAGATGTAACGCGGGAAGAAGCCGTTGTTTGGTTTTCTAATGAGTTTCTCAAATTTGCAAATTGGGACGAAGCAAACCCAGAGGCTATAGAAGCTGCTTTTGGTTATGAACGGCATTTTGCTCCTAACAAAGCACAGCTAGCTGCAGAACTTCCAGATTTCGAGCGTAGAAAGGTGATAGATATTCTTGACGCTGGCATAGAAGAATTAGGCAAAGAGATTCGTGGCGAAATAAAACGTCGCCCAGTTGTTAAAGTTGACTGGCAAAACACTAAAGCCGCTGATGATATGTTTGTGAGCAACGGCAAGCCTATATTCTTATACGACTACTTTTCTAAGTCTGTAGGTCAGCCTCTAGGCCAGCCTGATATTTATAACGACTATTTAGGTGCACTTTATCACGGTGGCGAAAATCTTTATCCCGTTGACCACGACCGTGCCATCAATTCTTTCTTAGTAAAAGAAGACGGTACGTTTGATGAAGCGCTGCTAAAAGAGCTTACAGATATTCCTGATGACAACATTGGCTACTTAGTCGCATGGTTAATGGGTATACCTGAGTGGGTAGAAGCGAAAGAGCCAGAAATTAGAAAAGGGCGATCGCTCTTTCAGGGCTTTGATTTAGATAACCCGCTTGCCCGTGAAGTATGGAGCAAGATACTTCGCAAAGCCGCCGAAGTCACTAAAGACAAAAAAGTCATCGAATTAGGTTTCGTGCTTGCCAATGAACCTCACTGGTATTCAGAGGCTGGACATTGGACAGGTAACTATGAAGAGATGCAAGGAATCTCATCATACACGTTAGCTGAATTCCAAAAATGGCTTAATGAAAAATATAAGGGCAACGTAGCCCAGCTTAATGCTAACTGGAACTCCAAGTTTGCTAGCTTTGACGATGTAGAAATAGAAATTCCTATCAGCGAAAGCTTGCGTGGAAAGCCAATCTGGTTCGATTGGAATCGTTATAACATGCATCGAGCAACCTCTTGGTTCACTTTCATGCAAAATGAACTACACGCAGTAAACCCAGACGCAGATACCCACATAAAAATTTTTCCGCGTACATTTTACGAAGATTCTCGCTCCCACGGTATCGATTTAGAAGCCTTGACCGAGCTTACCACCATGATTGGCCACGACGCTAAAGCGCTGGGAAGTCCTAGTATAAGACCTCATATTTCTTCTGATTGGTGGGAAAAGTACACGTACAAATGGGATGGTATGAGCATGATTCACGACTTTACTGAGTCGGTTTCGCCAAACAAAATCAACGTAAACTCTGAATCACACTTTTTGTCCTCTGGTCAATGGAAAGTGATGGACCCACGTGAAAGCTACGTGCGAAACGTGTATTGGTTAGCTACGCTTCAGGGAATGGATGCGAACATGGGCTGGTTCTGGATGCGCGATCCAGATGGTTCGCCCGAAGACCGTTTAGAAGGTGAACTTAACTTCTTCGATCCTGGTTTAGCAGGCGCTTTTGCGGGCTCAAATAATATGCAGCCCCATGTTGCAAATGAAGTGACGCAAGTCATGTTCGACTTAAATACCTATTCTGAAGAAATTATAGCACTAAGAAATCAGCGTAGGCCTTTACGGTTATTCTACTCAGAAACGTCTGCAATTAACGTTAGTGATTACATGACTACGCAAGGAAAGCTTTATAAGTCTATGTTTTTTGAAGGCTTCCCGCTTGGGTATGCGACTCAAAACATAATTGCTAAGCAAGATAACTCTGCGTGGGATACTTTAGTAGTTTATAAAACACCAAATGTTACCGATGGCGAGTTTAATGCATTGCAAAAATACCTAGATGCAGGTGGCTCTGTGGTTATAGATAAGCAGTCTCTTCGTTTTAATGAATACGGTCAGCTACGTGAAAGCACCTTGAAAGCACGTAAAGGTAGGCTCATCGTACTTGATGAAGACGCTAGCATAGAAAAGCTTCGTCAAGCCGCATTAGCTGAAATAAAACCGGATAGCGTACCGGATATTGAGTTTAAAATTGATAGCCCGCTGAAGCACAAAACCACAATCACGAGAGTGGCGAAAACAGGCGACAATAAGTACCTAGTGAATTTATTAAGCGTTGGGCACGATCCAGTTCAGATCCAGCTTTCACACATAGGTGGGAGCAAGCTAAAGGTTACAGATTTAATGACAAGTAATAGTATGGAAAGCGTTTTTGAGCTTGCTTCGGAAGAAGTGCTATTACTTGAAGTAGAAGTGAAATAGCATTTTAACTATCGCGTAAAGAGGCCGGTCACCAGTCCAAGTTGACCGGCCTTTTTATTTTAAACTGTCACCTTAATTTTTACTATCTTGTCTATGCTCCAGCCAAACCTTTCACCACCCCCCTCCTAAATTAACGTCATTGTAAATATTGGCTTCCGCTACACGCAAACAGAAACTACTTCTGAAGCGTTCGCAGAACCCTTTGCAACAATATTCCCAGACCCAACTCGTCCAGATGTGTTGTTAAGCACGCGCTTACCAGCACAATTTATAGAGCAAACTGAAGACTATAATGAATTTTTACCTTCAATCGCTGCACGTTTAAACATTACTGATGAGCTCGTAGCACGGGCGTCGTACTCACAATCTTTAACACGTCCTAACTTGGCAGACTTGAACCCAGGTATAAATACGGCGCCAGAGCTAAGGCTATCTGATTTATCAGGTTCATCAGGTAACCCAGACTTAGACCCGTTCGTGTCTGACAATATTGACCTTTCGTAGAGTACTATTTTGGTGAAACCTCTGCGGTAAGTGTTGGCTTCTTTAGAAAGGATGTATCGGCATTTATTGCGCAGCAAGAGCAGTTAGAAGGTCTTACATTGCCACCAGGTAATCGATTAGACGAGGTTACTGAAGATAGAAGTAACATCGATGGTGACACCATATTTTTGAATATAAATCGCCCTCGTAATTTGAATTCTACCGTGGTCGACGGCGTTGAAATTGCCTTTCAGCATGTTTTCGACACACTACCAGGCTTACTTCAATACGTAGGGGTTAGCGCTAACTTAACTTATGTGAGCTCTGATGATGAGGTAGGAAACGAGTTGATTGACGCGGCAGTAGCACTACCTGGCCTTAGCGACTCACAAAACTTTGTATTGTTTTACGATGACGGGGAAATCGAAGGTCGAGTGGCTTACAACAAAAGAGATCGTTTCTTTAGCGGTCGACAAGGCCCAGAGCCAATCTTCACAAACGACTTTGACCAGCTTGATGTGCGAGTAGCATGGAACATTAATAAAACCTATCAAGTGTTTGTTGAAGGGACTAACTTGACCGACTCATTCGTTAAACGCTCTGGCAGATTTGAAAGCCGATTTGGCGGCATAGAAGATCCGGGAGCACGCTACGTCCTTGGAGCAAGAGCAACATTCTAAGAAATGTAAAACTAAAGTAAGCACCTCAAAAGAGGTGCTTTTTTATTAATTAAAATTGATAGGAAGCGCCAACGATAAAGTTTCGACCACTCATTGAATATGATTGCGTTCTATTGTCTTGAAATTGACGAATACGTTCATCGGTTAAGTTATTACCTTCAAACGTAATTTGAAATGACTCACTTACGTTATAGAATGCTTTAAAGTCGAGAAACGTTGTGTCATCAAAGCCTTCAACTATATTTTGGCTAGCACCTTCTCCAGTTATGTATTCATCGCGATATGCAAGCGATGTTCTAAGTCCCCACCGCTCAGTTTCATAAAATACTGTCACATTATAAGCAAGTTCAGATAGACCCGGCGGTGTAACTTCAAACGCTTCGCCCTCATTGAACAGCGTCGTTTCACCGTCAGCAAACGTGACATTGGTAGCAACGCCCATATTTTTTAACGCGCCGGGAAGGAATGTTAAGTCTGCTTGGAAAGCAATCTCTATACCTCGTACTTTTGCACTGTCGCCGTTAATAGGTTGGTTAACTGTAAATTCAGTTTGGGCATTTACCCTTGGGTCAAAGTCTAAAAACGATAATGGGTAACCTGTGTCAGAGTAAGGCATGGTATTCGACTGCTCTACAATAAAAGAGTCCATATCTTTATAAAAAGCGCCCACAGATACGCGTAAACTCTCAGCATAATACTCTAACGAGGTATCAATTGAATCGGCAACGAAACGCTCTAGGTTTGGATTGCCCGAAGAAATGAATGTGTCTGCAACGCCAACCTGACCGGCCGCTCGTAGTTGGTTGAGAGAAGGGCGAGAAATATTCCTGTTAGCGCTAAATCGAGCTACCCATTGATCGCTAATATCAAGGGCTAAATTTAATGAAGGCAAAAAGTCATTATAAGAATTGTCGAACACCACTTCGTCTAACCCTTCGCCAGTATTTACTTCGCCTGTCGATGTTTGCTCGGTTTGATACCATCTCACGCCTAGGTTACCGCGTAATACCATATCTCCAATTTCTCGGTTGAAGTTGTATTTGGTATAAAGCGCAAGCGTTTCCTCTTCGATATCGTAAACCGTGCCCGGACGATTAAATGTTGAGTCTAACTCTCTAGAAATTCTCCCTGTGGCTTCGAGTAAGTCGAAGGTTGCAGTATTATTTGCAATAGCATAGGGGCGAAGAATAGGTATCGTGGTTAACTGGAAAACCGCAGCGGGAGCAGTTTCGTCATCCTCCCAATCTTCGCGATCTCTTCTTTCATAGCCAGAAGATTCGTAGTTTTTAAATTGAACTCCAAAATCTATTGAGTCTCCTGACGCTAGCATATAGTGCCAATCTGAAGACATAATATTGAAACTGTTTTCAATGTTGTCTTCACGCACATCAGAGCGCATAAGCATCCATTCATCAAAGTCTGAAATATCAAAGTCGTAAGTGTTTTGACCGTATGGTGAGTTACGCCAGTCTACTGAGAAAGCATGTCCAGTCGCTTCTGCAAAAATTTTGTCGTGAATGGGTTGATCAAAATTTGAATTAGAACGACCAAACATCAACGTGGACAATAAATTATCGGTAACTTCAAATTCTCCGTTGAGCGAGACTTGGTAAAAGTCAGTTTCACCGTAGCTTACTTTAGATTCAGTGCGTAAATCTAAATTCTCAAAAGATGCAAAAACTAAGTCGTCTCCTTGAATAGCGGCATCTACGAGTAATTGTTCACCCGTCACGTCGCCAGTAAAGGCATTTGTACCTGCAGTAGATATCTGGTTTTCAATACGGTCATTTGAAAGCTGCCCATATAGCCCATCAAGTGACCACAGTGTTGTAGGAGAAGCTTGCCATTGAAGTGAGCCGGTTATACCCAAACGTTCACGCTCGTTAAACCACGATGCAATATTATTGGCTCGTGGTATGAACACCCTTTCGTTTCCCTCGGCATTGATGAGACGGTCAGCAATATTGTCGTCGACGGAAGAGGCAACATTATCTTGACCAAAGCTAGCCTGACGCCATGACCAAACGTGATATCCACGTTCAATAGTATCAACTTTTGAATAAGCCGCTGAAATCAGCGCGCCAACGTCGCCCCACGTATTGGACAATAAACCTGCAAATCGAGGGCCTGTGTTGTCGGCGAGATCGTTATGAATGGCTTTCGCCGTAATTGCACCTTTGAATCCATCGTAGTCAAATGGCTGGGCTGTATGTAAATCAACAGTACCTGCTATTCCTCCCTCATCTAAGCTTGCCTCATAAGACTTGTGCACATCTATACGATTAAAAAGCTCAGATGCAAAAACACTAAAGTCAAAGTTTCGTGTTCGAGAGGCACTGCCTCGTTGGTCAATGCCTGAATCAGTGGTAAAAAGTGCCTCCATTCCGTTTACCCGTGTACGAGTGAAGTTGGGCCCAAGCCCTCTGAGCGCTATTTGGCGCCCTTCGCCAGAATCACGAGAAATGGTAACCCCTGAAATACGTTGCAAAGACTCAGCTAAGTTCAAGTCTGGGAAATTAGCAATATCTTCAGCTAATATACTTTCTGTTACGTTGTCTGACGCTTTTTTAAGCGCGGCACTTTCTTTTAAACTAGAGCGGTAGCCTTTTACTTCAATTTTTTCAATGTCATTGACTGTAGAATGTGTCTCTGATGCTTGTGTGGTTGCACAAGGTAAAGTGGTTAGTCCAAAAAACATTGCTAAGGTAATTTTATTTATCTTTGTTGCCAGTCTCACTTTTCTATCCTCTTTGAATGTGAATACAAAACTGGCTACAAGACAAACCTCGTAAACGTAGTTTTCACACTAAGCGCAACGATCATAAAAGTTTCATAAAAGCTGGAGATTCATAAACGTGCTCAGTCAAATACCATTTGAAAGCGGCGTGTAAAGTACGCCATATCAGATTGTAAAGTGAACGCCTAGAAGATAGGTTGTTCCCGATTGTGTATACACCAATTGCCGCTTTGCTGTAGGGCTTGAAAACAGATCAATAGGGGAGTTTGTTAGATTCAGAATATCGAATGAAATTTTACACGAAGCGGTTACATTGACATAAAATCCAGCGTCTATGATTAGCTGCTGATCAATGCCGTTAAACTGGTTGACGTTATCTGTCTGCGTTAAGTAGCCATCTCTGTATTGAAAAGCTACTCGCCCTCCAAGATATGTTTGTTCAGTATAGAGCGTCACGTTCGCAGTATGTTTTGACAAGTTTAACAAGGGAGCACGGATAGTTTCGTTATCAACGAGGTACGACGTTTCACCGTGGGAATAGGTGTAGTTAGTCAGGATGCCGGTTTGGTGTAAAAATTCGTATTTCAATGAAACTTCAGCACCTTTTATAACACCACCTTCGCCATTTACTGGTTGAGAAAGGGCAAAAAGTTCGCCTTCCCGATCTTCGGTTAGTAAATGTGCCGGCAGTCCAAGTTGGTCAAAAGGCAAAAGTTGGGTTTGTTCAGTGATGTAAGAGTCCATTGACTTATAAAAAAGCGCAATGCCCAAAAAATTATTATTTGAAAAATAAAATTCACTAGCCATATCGACAGTGTCTGCAACAAAGTGGCGAAGTGAAGGGTTACCTTTAATAATACGATTATCGGGAACGCTAACGTTGGTAGTAATACGTAAATCATCGATTGTTGGTAGCGATAAATTACGACTAAAACTAGTTCTTAGCGTGACGGTATCGGATATATCCCAAGCAAGATTGATAGTAGGCAGAAAAATGGTGAAGGTGTTATCCACCGCTTGTGTTTTTGCTTGGTCTTCTAAGCTTGCTTGAACACTTTTCAGATGAACGAACCTCACACCAGCTTCAGAACGAAATAATAGTCCGTTGTAGCTGTGGGCTAAGAAAGATGCGTGAGTGCGTTCATCGACGGAAAAAGCGGTACCTAGTCTGTTTGTTTGTGCCGTAAGCTGCCGAGAAAAAATTTGGTTAGATAGACGCCCGTGAAATGAATGGTCCAGAACGTGAGTAAATGTTTCATCAACATTGGCAACAAGAAAATCAGTGCTGTTTGGATGCGAGTGAATGCTACTGTTAAAAGCAATGTTACGTGTATTTAAATTTCTTATATCATCTCTTCGCTCATATCCGTCTGAAGAAAAGCGTCTGCCTTGATAGCCAAAAGTGATATCGTTTTTTTCATTAAGCAACCAGTCAAATGAAAGTTTGAATTCCTGAGAACGGTTAGTTTGTAAGTCTTCACGAACATCAACTCTATGTAGCGCCCAAACAGATGAGTTGGTCAACGGTACATCGTGTTCAATGCGTGGGAGTGGCGCTGAGCTTCGATAATCGACACGATAACCTATATTAGATGCCTGAAGAAAGACCTTATCGTGTAAAGGGCTTTCAAAGGTAGATTGTGACACCCCCAAAAGCACGGTTACACGCATATTGTCAAACAAAGTATCGCTAGCGTCGAGTGTAGCACTTAGAAATTTAACATTTGCGTTAGATAACTTCGATTCGCTTCGTACATTAGATGAACGGTACTCTGCGTAATCTAAGGTATTGTAATTGTCGATGTTGAAATCTATAAGGTCCGTTTCATTTTGGTGTACTAAGTTAAACTCAGTATCGTCACTGTTCAATGATGAAAAAATGGCATTAAGATTTATCTCTCCATTGCTTTTATACCTCCACTGTAGGGAAGAGGTCGCACCGAACTTGCGTTGATTTCTTTCAACATGAGTAAGCGAGGATACGGATGGTGCAATTACAACCCCCGCTTCGTCAATGTGACTCTCTCGCCAACCCCAATCTCTGAAGCCCGTTTCTATGTTATTACTTTCACTATAAGCTGCTGAAAATAGGGCGCCAAAACGTTCAGTTCTTGTCGTCGCTAAAAATGATACTTTTGGCAACAGTTCACGAGATATCGAATTGAAAGTCGTTTGTAAGTTAAAAACTTCATGCTCACCGTCATAGTCAAAGGGACGCGGCGTAGATAAGTTAATGGTGCCGGCAACGCCGCCTTCATCTTCTAGCGCTGAGTATGTTTTGCTCACGTCTATTTTACTAAACAAATCCGCAGAAAAAATATTGAAGTCAAAATTGCGAGAGCGAGTGGCAGAGCCTCGATGGTCAAACACTGAGTTAAACGTCGCAAGGGACGCGATGCCGTTGACTTTGACTTTTACGAAGTTGGGGCCTAACCCTCGAAGGCCGAGTTGCCGTGTTTCTCCGTTATCGCGCTCTGCCACTATGCCGGGAAGTCGCTGGATTGCATCGCCTAAGTTTCGTTCGGGAAAGTCCGCGATGTCTTCCGAAAAGATCGTGTCTTTCTGCACAATGCTATTGCGTTTTTGAGACTGTGAAGCAAGTAAGCTATCTCTGTAGCCACGAACGATGATATGACCAGTTGGGTTTGATAAAGGACCTTTATCTTGCGTTAATTTTACATTGTGTTTCCGTTTCAAAGGATGTTTTGGTAGCAGTATTACAGTGCTGCTTTCTATCTTTGCATGTATATTGGTGTTTTGTAGTATTTGATTAAGAGCATGGTTAATAGTAAACATTCCCTTCAACGCTTCTGAATCAATATTAGGAATGATGTTTGCGTCAGCAATTAGTGAGAAATCAGCCTGCTGAGCTAGTTGATAGAGAGCGCTTTTTAAAGACTGTTCTTCGATGTTTAGGTCAAAGATCTTGCTGTCGTTATTGTTTTGCGCACCGTGAAGATGCAAAGCGAAGGCCGATAAAGTTAAAAAGAGAACTAAACGCAGCATAATCCATTGTTAGCGAGGCGAAAATACTTGAATTCGCTACGCTAACATTAGTTTATGACAGGTATGTGTAAGACGAAGAATGTCTATTCACGGCCTGGTTGTTGAACAAGAACGGTTCTATCTGCCGTTTCTTGAGTGTAGATATTATGTGAAATTGCTAGCCCATTTAGAAAGGAATCGATATTTTGAATGTCGAATGACGCATCTATTTTTATTTTTGTTGACACGCTATTTCCCACGTAAAGCTTTTTCTCACGATACCTATTTAAATCAGAAATGATTTCGTTTAGCGGTGCATCTTCGTAAATGAATCTACCGTTGATCCAGCTCAATGCTGTTTTTTCATCGAAAGTTGATATTTCTGACATTGTTCTGCCGGCAAGTTCAACGTTTATCTGTTTTCCATTAGAGATTTTGATAAAGCGCTGTATTTCTTGGTGTGTATCTCCTACTGCGACCGTCCCCTCAGTAACTGAAATCTGAATGTCATCGTCCATTTTCACCTGGAATGCTGTGCCTACCGCTCGTGTGTAAATGCCTTTCGAATAGACTGTAAAAGGCCTTGTTTTATCTGGGCTAACTTGAAAATGCGCGGTGCCACTAAGTAGAACTATATTTCTCTGATTGGAAGTGAAGTCGACATCAAGTTGGCTATTGCCACTCAAGGTCACCACAGAACCATCCGCAAGCGGCAGAGTTTTGTTACCTTCAAAAGTAGACGATATTCGGTAGGTGTGATTTTTACCACTATCAAAAGGGAAGTCTACAAATGATAAAAAACACACTATCAGCATGGCTGCGGCAGACAGAGTTGTATAGAAAAAGCTAACGTTTTTCGTTTTATGGCCGTCGGTGAGCGTAGTTTTATTAAAAATAAGTGAGTCGCAGTTACCTGTGTCTTGCCATAGTAAAGCCACCTTTTCAAATGCTACACGATGGGTTTCAGAAGCGTTCAACCAGACTTCAAGTTCTTGTTTGCCGTCTACGTCCAGCTCATTACTGTTTAATTTTACAAACCACTCGGTTGCTATAAGTTCGATAGTTGTGGGTGTCTGAGAATAGTCAACTTGCATTACTGCTCTCCTTCTGTTTGAGCTTGCTGTAAAGTAAAGAGCGCCGCGCAAAGTTGCCTAGAAATATCAGCAACACTATAGTTCAAATCATTGGAAATTTGTTTATAGGTATGTCCAAGAATCCGACTGCGGATGAAAATTTCTCTTTGCTTATTTGGCAGTCTCTCTACCGCATTATTTAGCGCCATAAGCTCTTTTCTGTTCTCAGTAATTTTCTCCGGACTTAAAAGGTCAAATTCTCTTTCTTCAATTGTCGTTTTTTCACAAATAAAGCGTTGTACTCGCTTAACTCGTTCAAGTTCATTAAGTGTATAGTTCACAGCCATTTTATAAATGTAGGCTTTAGGGTTTTCAATTTGTGTAAGATTCTCTAGTTGACTGAATTTGGTAAATACATTTTGTACAACATCTTCGGGTTCTGGTGGGCCCAGCCCATAATTTTTTTGCAAGTATTTCCTTAAGTTAGCAGCGTGTGAAAGGTAAAGTTCATTGATTAATTCCGAGCTTTTTGTGCGCTTTTGCTTATTCTTTTTTTGAGGTTTTAAGAAGATCAGCTTGTCGATACTAGTGGAAAACATGTTAACAGCCCTGTTTCTTGCTTTGTTTTAACCCAAGACAAATATTCTTCTATTTTTTTTCAAATAAATTGTCAGGTTACATTTCTTTCTGAAACAAGGCAGATAGAAATGCGTAATGTGCAAGTAAATTGAATAGAGGTCGCTATGGTTATGCGCGATGAGTATGAAGCTTTTATGAAATATGCCTTTTCATTGAGAAATTTTGTTGTCCCACTTGTTTGATTAGATAGGTTGTTGCCAAGCATACCAACTTTAATGAACACACTATCTGAAAAGGAACCCTCTATTCCAAGGTATTAACATGAAGAACATTCTATTCATTTTATATTGTCTTTTATCCTTTTTTTGTTGTAAGAGTTTCGCCACTGATATGACTACTGTTGCGGTCATTGCTGATTGTCAATTTGCCGATAAAGAACCCGCTGGAGCTCGTCTTTACAGGAGTTGTTTGTCAAAGTTAGACAGCGCTGTGCAACAGATAAATAATAGCGAAGCCGTTGCAGTATTTCATTTAGGTGACTTCATTGATGAAGGTTTCAGCAACCTACAGTCGTTAAATTCTGTCACTAAACAAAGCTCAGTCCCGTTTTATCACGTGCTCGGTAATCATGATTTCTCGGTTGAAGATAAGTATAAGCGTGATGTTCCCAAAGCATTAGGCTTGCCTTCTCGTTATTACGATTTTGTGATTGGCGAATGGCGATTTGTTGTAGTTGACGGTAATGATATAAGTCATTATGGATGGCCACGAAATAGCAAACAGCATGCGCTTTCTCAGAAGCTGATCAGTGAAAAGTATTCTGACCTTCCACATTGGAATGGTGGTCTAGGAGAAAAGCAGCTTGAATGGCTTGTTGCAGTTTTGACCGAAGCTGACCATAACAAAGAAAAAGTCATCATTCTTAGTCACTTCCCAATTTTTCCATTCGACAGACACTTGTTATGGAATCACCAGCAAGTCATGGAAGTGATAACGAAGTTTCCTAACGTAAAAGCTTGGTTTAACGGACACAATCACGAGGGAGATTATGCCTATAAAAATGGCGTTCACTTCATAACATTCAGCGCTATGTTAGATACCGAGCGAACCGCTTTTAGTTTTGTAAAGCTTTCCGATTCTATCATCGAAGTCATAGGAGTGGGTAAACAAAAAAGCATGAAACTAGCTTTTTAAAATACAGACTTTCAATATAGGTCGCACACAATATTAACGAATAAATAAGCAAATCATATACATAATCATTGCTTTAAATATGTTTTAATACAGATATAAACATAGTATGTTTGTGTTTTTGGTATCTATCGGAGTGAAAACATGCGCTTATATTTTAGAAAGTTGTGGTTAACAAATTTATTTTTAGGCGGAGCACTGGCCTCTTCAGCTGCGATAGGGGCTGTCTCCCCCAAGACTTATAAGGACGCAGATTTTTATGTTGCCCCTACTCAACAAGATGTTAACTATGATTTAGTTGATGATTTTGGCGCTAATGGAAACGACACTAGTGATGACAGTAATGCTTTACAAAGAGCAATTAATGCTATTAGTAGAAAACCGAATGGGGGCACTTTACTAATACCGAATGGAACTTACCATTTCCTCGGCATACAGATGAAGTCGAACGTACACATCCGTGTTGAGAGTGACGTGATAATCAAGCCAACGTGGAATGGGGATGGCAAAAACCACCGACTATTTGAAGTTGGCGTAAACAATATTGTAAGAAACTTCAGCTTTCAAGGGTTAGGAAACGGTTTTTTGGTGGATTTTAAAGATTCTCGCGACAAAAACTTAGCTGTTTTTAAGTTAGGCGATGTTAGAAATTACAAAATTTCCAATTTTACCATTGATGATAATAAAACGATATTTGCCTCAATTTTAGTGGACGTAACAGAACGTAATGGGCGGTTACATTGGTCGCGTAATGGAATTATCGAAAGAATAAAACAAAATAACGCTTTGTTCGGCTACGGCCTTATTCAAACCTATGGCGCAGATAATATTTTGTTTAGGAACCTCCATTCGGAAGGCGGAATTGCGTTACGGATGGAAACTGACAACTTACTTATGAAAAATTATAAGCAAGGCGGAATAAGAAACATCTTTGCTGATAATATCAGATGTAGCAAAGGACTTGCGGCGGTCATGTTTGGCCCACATTTTATGAAGAATGGAGATGTGCAAGTGACCAATGTCAGCTCAGTTAGTTGCGGTTCGGCTGTACGAAGTGATAGTGGATTTGTCGAACTCTTTAGCCCGACAGACGAAGTACATACGCGTCAAAGTTGGAAACAAGCCGTTGAAAGTAAATTGGGCCGAGGGTGTGCGCAAACCCCTTATGCTAGAGGTAATGGTGGTACACGGTGGGCGGCTCGCGTAACACAAAAAGACGCGTGTTTAGATAAAGCAAAACTGGAATATGGAATAGAGCCTGGTTCATTTGGCACGGTTAAAGTCTTTGATGTTACAGCGCGTTTTGGTTATAACGCAGATCTTAAACAGGACCAGCTAGACTACTTTTCTACATCCAACCCTATGTGCAAGCGTGTATGCCTTCCTACAAAAGAACAATGGAGTAAGCAAGGCCAAATTTACATTGGTCCGTCATTAGCTGCAGTAATTGATACCACACCTGAAACTTCAAAATACGATTATGATGTGAAAACTTTTAACGTCAAAAGAATAAATTTTCCTGTAAATTCACACAAGACTATCGACACGAATACTGAAAGTAGCCGTGTCTGCAATTATTACGGTATGTCCGAATGCTCCAGCAGTCGATGGGAGCGATAGATTAAGCCGCTATATTCATTTACTAGGTAAAACTTCAAGCCGCATTCGAAGAACTATCGAACGCGGCTTTTTTGTTAAGAGCGCCTATGACTCAGTATATTTTGTATAAATATAATTTTACATCTTGTTAAAGTAAACATCATATGTTTATATAGGTGCAATCTAATTTGTTAATATAGTGTTGGAGATAGGTATGAAAGGTGTTTCTACGAAAAATGCTCTTTTATTTGCAGGCTTTTCGTTAAGTCTAGTTGCACAGTCAGTTAGTGCACAAGAAGCAAAACAGCCTGAAAAAGAAGAAAAAGATGTTGAGGTGATTTTGGTATCGGCACAAAAGCGTGAGCAAGCGCTTAAAGAAGTGCCTGTATCAATTGAAGTTATTCAAGGCGACCTTCTAGAGCGTTATAACGTTCAAGATGGTTTCGATCTTATTAAATATCTTCCCGGCTTCGGCATTGACGATAGCACTGAAATTCGTACCACAACGTTGAAAACCCGTGGTATAGGCACCTTTACCAACTCTATCGGCCTACAATCTTCTAACCTTGTTGTTATTGATGGGGAAGTTTTACCTCGTCAATCAATGTTAAACCTTAGTGTTTCTGACCTTCAGCGAGTTGAGGCATTACGTGGTCCACAAGGCACGCTTTTTGGCCAGAATACCTCTACGGGCCTTCTGCACTATGTAACTAAAAAACCGAACCTTGCCGAATTTGGGGGAAAGGCAAGGTTAGAAATTACCGAAGACAATGGAGTAGAAGTTAGCGGCCATGTTAACGCACCGATAAGCGACAACTGGGCTATGCGTGTAAACGCGCAATATGAAACTATCGATGGGTGGATTGAGAACACCATGCCTGGTGTCGATGATTACGACATTGGTGAAGTAGATGCGTATGGCCTTAGAGGTCAACTCTTGTATGACAACGGTGAAGACCTGGAAGTGTTGTTCAGAACCGAGCATTCAGAGCGAGAAACTAACTGTTGTGCATTTACACGAATAGGTGGCATTAACCCTGATTTTGGTCCACGCCCAATTATCAATGTTCGCGATGATGGTACTATTGAAGGAACCACCTATAATCGAGTGAATCCGGAGTCTTTTTTTGAAGAAGCTGGAAACCCAGTGACGGCGAGAAATCCAGAGGCAAATTTTGGTGAGACAACTAATTCTGGCGCGTCAGTAGAAGTTAATTATGATTTAGATACAGAATTAACGCTTTCTTATATTAGTTCATATCGTGACTTTGAACTGCTAAATAGCTCAGGGTTCTTCACTGTTAATTTTCCGGTGGAACGTTCAGCTTTTGGCGGTAATGAGTCTGTTGAGGTCATTCAGCAAGAATTGCGCTTAAGTTCTTTTGGTAATGATAAACTAGACTGGATTGTAGGTCTTTTCTATCACGATACTAAAGGGCAGCGCTCAGAAACGCGCGATGGATGCATTGCAGGACGTCGTGGCTTAATCGAAAATGGCGTGCTTGCAGGCTGCTACTCAGGTCCGTCAACTAACGCGTTTTTAGCTAACTATGCTGAAACAGGCATAGATGACCGATCATTATTGGAGCCCAGTCGATTGCTAAATGGTGGTGACTTTACGACCCAATTCACCAATTACGCAATTTTCGGGCAACTCGAATATCAAATTACCGATGATTTAGATGCTACTTTTGGCTTTAGGGCGCTAAAAGAAGAGGGTGAAGCAACATTCTCTCGTACTGACCTTCGCACACCTCAAGATGGTGTTGGTCTCGATACCTATGAAGAAGTTTTCGCTCGTGCACTACAAGATGAAAGCTTGTTTATCAATCGCACCGAGCCGACTAAGTTCTCCGATTCTGACACTCATGTTATATATAAAGCGGTATTGGGTTATGACTTTACTGATGATATTCGTGGTTATGTGAATTATTCAACAGGTTATAAAGGTTCATCATATTTCGTAACCAGTAACACTAACCCAGACGATGTAGATAATTTCCCCACTAAGCCTGAGCAGTCTACCAACTTCGAAATTGGCGTAAGATCAAGTTTCTTGGACAATCGTTTGTTGTTCAACTTTACCTATTTCGATATGCGTGTTGAGGATTATCAAGTTCGGGCCGTAAGGATTATCGACGAAGACGAAGGCAATACTTTTGCAGGCTATGTAAATGCAGAAGAGGCTCGATCTCACGGTTTTGAAGCAGATATGATCTTGGATATCACCGAGTCGCTTCGTTTTATCACTAGCTATGCGAATTACGAAGCGGTTTATGAAGATTTTTCCAATGCGCCGGTAAATTGCCCTCGTAGCGGGAACGATCGCTCCGGTGGTAATCTAGCCGACCGTTGTTCAGAGGTAGCAGGTGCTCCGCGCTTAGATTTAAGTGGTTTACCGTTCCCGAACAACGCCGAAGAGCAATTTTTAGGTACGCTTGAGCAAAAATACGAGCTAGGTAGTTGGGATGGAAATGTTCGTATTGTTTATCGATATGAAGGTGAAGCAACGCAAACAGTAAATGAACTTGCTTTTGATCAGCGCTCAAATCCATCATATGGTATATGGGATGCATTTTTTGGTATTGGAAAAGATAATTTAAGGTTCAATGTTTTCGTGAGAAACGTACTTGATAAAGAATACACAACCCGTCGAAACACAAACACTGAAGGCTTTGGTAGCGGGTTCTATCCTCGTGATTACTCTCGCTTTATCGGCGGAAGCGTGACCTATACTTTCTAGTAGATAAAAAACAACGAAAAAAGCCTGATTCATCAGGCTTTTTCTCGTTTTGTAAGGATTTGTTTTTAATAGAATAATTAGGTAGAAGTGGTCAGCTGGACTGCCGCTTCACTAATGTTGGACGAAAATCACGAGTACGTATTTTACCTTTTTGAATGCGATACACTATTTCGTTCAACATTTGGTTAAATGGATATTGTACGGTGGTTAGCTTTGGGTAGCTTAAGGTTGATATCATATGATTACCAAAGCCAACTACTGTAGTCTCGTGGGGAATTCTGAGCCCCATTGTTTTAAGTGCATTGATAACACCATAGGCTGCAAAGTCGTTTTCAGCAATGATGAAGTCAGCCCTTCTGAATAAAGCATCATTGTCCTTAACTAAACCGAAAGCACTGTCTATGTCACACTTTGTTAAAGACAAGGTTTCAACTTCCAACGGCCCTTTATAATTGCTAAGTGTTCCAATGATCCCAGAAAAGCGCTGAGCGCTGGCATGATTGAACGTTGTTGAATAGACAACTATTCCGAATCGTCCGCCATTTCTCAGCGCTTCTCTAGCTTGTAGTACACCTGCATCTAAATGATCAAAGTTAACGCGCTGGAAGGACGACGAGGTCAATTGACGGTCGATACAGTAAAGGTAGGGCAATTTTTTCACCCAGCGATTAAGCGTTTGCGCAGAGCATCTGGAGTGGCACAACACAATACCGGGGCATCCGAGTGCATCTAGTTCTTCAATTCGCGCTTTTTCTTCTTCCTCTGAGTGCGCTGTCTGTGCCAAGTAAGGTGGGAGTGGGGTACCTGTATTGGCTTGACTTAAACCGTTGAACTCATGACAGTCAAACGAGAAGTGGGGATAAATGATACCTATTGATGAAGAGCGATTTTTTACAAGATCTCTAGCATACGTATTCGGTTTAAAATTCAAACTATCTATTAACTGTTGAATTTTAGTTTTAGTCGCGCCTTTTACTTTTCCATTTTCATTGATAACCCGCGAAACTGTCGCGATAGAAACATTTGCTAGTTTCGCTATGTCTTTGATAGTTACAGGCTGGGTGATCATAAACTTATACCTTTCAAAAGCACCAACCATTTAAAAGAGCGCAAAAATGGCATATCCAATTATTCAACGAGCGTTAATGAAACAAAATTCAGCACTAGCATTTTGTCCATTTACATTGATATAAAAATCGTATTTATCCGAGTTTAAACATAATATGTTAAATAATATATAATGTTTTGTGGAAATGTTAAAGACGATTCTTTGATTACACCAGACGCCCCATTCTTTAATATAAGCAATGTATGAGGTGTACTCGATTGAATTGACATTATTCGTAACGTCACGCTGAGTTATAAAAAGAAAACGTTAACAAAACGTTTATATTTAGGTTGCAGAAACTCTTCATTAAACATAATATGTTTGCATTAGTAGTATATGTTAGGTGAGGAAGTTGTGAGATTACCCATTAGATTTAGCTCATCGAGCGCGAATGTTTCTTTTTTCGCCCTCGTCGCCGCATTCGGTGGCTTCGTATTCGGGTTAGATGCAGCAAATATATCAGGGGCGCTTAGGTTTGTAAGCGCAGAGTTTGAACTGGATTCGATTCAACAAGGTACGCTCGTAGGCTGTGCACTTCTTGGGGTTATTCTGGCTCTCTTCTTTACGGGGTCTCTGTGTGAAAAGTTTGGAAGAGCAAGAGTGTTGCTCGCTATCGGTTTTACGTACTCCCTATCATCTCTAATGTCCGCATTTGCGGTAAGTTACGAAATGCTTCTTGTGGGCCGCTTTATAGGTGGTGTGGCGTTCGCATCAATCACGGTTTCTGCCATGTACATTGGAGAAATTGCGCCTGCCCACCAACGAGGTAAGTTTGTATCGATAAACCAGTTCATGATTGGTCTCGGGTTGCTATGCGCCTTTGTGATTAACTATTTTCTCGTTAAATCGCTTTCTACCTCCACTTGGTTAACCAACGACAATATTTGGCGCGTTATGCTGGGTGCCGAACTGTTCGCCAACGCGATTTGGATTGCCCTTATTTTGTGTATTCCAGAATCACCTCGATGGTTGGCTAAAAAGGGAAGAGATAACGAAGCTTTGTTTGTTTTTGACATTATTGATTCTGGTGAAAAAGCCGCGGTTCTTTTAGAAGACGTTAAGCGTTCACTTACCAACAATAGTGAGCTAGACACCTTTTCGCAACTTAAAACGTTGTTTAGCCCAGGGCTGCGTTTTGTCGTGTTTATCGCTGTTGCATACGCTTTCGTTCAAGGAGCAACAGGTATGAATGCAGTGCTGTTTTTTGCGCCTATGGTGTTTGAGCAAATCGGCATGAGCGTTGAAGATACTTTTATGCAAACTATTTCTACAGGAGCAGTAGGGCTTGCGGCAACCCTTGTTGCCATTGGGTTCGTCGAAAAGCTTGGCAGAAGGACGCTTACTATAGCGGGTTTACTACTCGTTGTTGTCGCTCATGGTTCTACGTTCTTAGGGTTTAAGCAAGCGAGCTACGAATTTAATGAAGCTGCTATGGCTGAGCTAACAACACATTTTGAACAAAATGCTCTGGCTGTATCTTCTTTGGCGCCATTTGCTGGTAAAAGTTTCGATAGTGATGTGGAGTTGAAAACTGAACTGTCAAAACACTTCGATAAAAAGACACTGCCATTGGTAAGTGGCGCAATCATCGAAAAAACGATCATCGGTGTTAATGCACCACTGGTCTTGTTCGGTATTTTTGCGTTTCTTGCTGCATTTAACTTATCGATAGGGCCGATAATGTGGGTGATTTTCTCTGAGATATTCCCAAATAAAGTACGCAGTGTAGCGCTTCCTTTCGCCGCACTCGTTCAAACTGTTTCATCGTGGTCAATTCAGCAGTTCTTCCCATGGCAGTTAGACAACATGGGCGTAGCAAACATATTTTTACTCTACGCCGGTATCGGGCTATTTGGGTTAATAGTTATGTATCTTTATTTACCTGAGACAAAGGGAAAAACCATAGAGGCACTAGAACTTGAGCTAACTAATCAAAACGCGTTGGGGGCTAAGTAATTATTATGGATAACGACATAGCCACGTTTGTTGTCGACTGGGGCACAAGTAACTTCCGGCTTTTTGGATTAGATAGCAAAGGTGTATTAGTTAATACCATAGAGGCGCCTATGGGCCTTCTACAAATAAAAGACGGTAAATTCGCTGAAGCATTAGAGCCTAAGTTAAAAGCCATGACATCGAGTTATCAACATATCCCAGTGCTAATGGCAGGGATGGTTGGCTCTGCGTCGGGATGGAAAGAAGTGCCTTATGTTGCAGCACCCGCATCTGTTTCTGATGTTGCGCATAGCGCAGTGTGTTTTGAACTACCCTGGGGAGCGCGGGCTAGAATTTTACCTGGAGTAAGTTATAGGTCGGCTGAACTTTATTGCGACGTTATGCGTGGTGAGGAGGTTCAGGTGTTTGGATTACCTCTAATAACTGATTCAGACAATATGCACATTGTACTGCCAGGTACACACAGTAAACATGTCGATATTAAAAGCGGAGCCATTTCGAGCTTTTCGACTTATTTTACAGGCGAACTTTTCGCATTGCTAAGTCATTATTCATCGGTAAAACCCCCTTTGCCGGCTCAGGAAATCGTCGATGAAAATGCTTTTTTAAAGGGAGTTAAGCGGACGGCAAACGGCGCATTGCTTAACGATATTTTTTCTGCCCGAGCGCTCAGGTTATTTGGTGAACTCGCCGATCACGAGGTGGCGGATTACCTGTCTGGAATTTTAATTGGTAATGAATTACACAGTTCAACGCACAGAAATATCTATTTAGTCGGCGGTGAAGCATTGTGTGCTCGCTATGAGTTAGCTGCCAAAGAATTACAAATAGAGACGTACACGTTTTCTGGGAACACCTGTTTTTTAAATGGTATCGCAAGAATTATCAAGGAGATTGAAAATGAGCAGTGATAAGCGCGCTGAACTACCTCTCATAGCTATTTTGCGGGGCGTAACACCTCAGACAATCCTGGATGTCGCTAGCGTACTAGTAACAGCAGGGTTTACCAAAATAGAGGTTCCTTTGAATAGTCCTAATGCGCTGGAGAGCATACGTTTGCTCGTAAAAGAGTATGGTACCAAGAACTTCGAATTGGGCGCAGGTACAGTAACCAGATTAGATTTGGCTGAACAAGTTTTAGAAACGGGAGCGAACCTTGTGGTAACGCCGAACTGCAACGTAGATGTTATTAAAACAGCTGTCGATGCGGGGTGTGTTACCTATCCTGGTGTAGTAACTCCTACAGAAGCATTCAACGCGGTGCATGCAGGCGCAACCAATTTAAAGCTATTCCCAATCTCTATGGTGGGCGTAGGGGGGATGAGCGCTATGAAAAGTGTGTTACCACCAGATATTGCGTTGTTTCCCGTGGGCGGTATTGACGCCACTTCAGAATCAATGACTCCCTATTTGAACAAGGGGGCTAAAGGTTTTGGGTTAGGTTCGCAGCTCTACAAGCCTTCTATGTCTTTAGATGAAATAAGTGAGAAAGCAGACGCGTTTGTTAAAACATATAAAGCAGTAATAGGCGAATAAGGCCAGCTTGGTCTCGGCTTAATTACGTTTCCTTTCGCCAGCGCATATTTACTACAGTGAGTTACGATAATAGGCTTGGTGTTTTCGGCAGTTTAATATAATGTTGAGTAAATATACGCATCATAGTTTAGAGGTCTAGAGTGATGGTGGTAAGCATACTAGCCTATTGGAGAATATTATCAGCTGGCTCAAACACATCTGATGACTTAAAGAACCCAGCCGGATAGCGTGATCCGTCTAAAGGTGTTATGATTTAAATTATCATATGTTTAATGTAATCGGATTCGATTAAATGAATGAATTAGTTTATTACGACTTAAAACGTGCTGCCAAAATGACGCCAAGCTTGTCTGTGCAAGTGGCGAAAGAAATTGGCCGTCGTATCGTCGCTGGCTCTCTAGAGCCAGGCACCTTGTTAGAAGAGGAAAATTCATTAGCAGAACGCTATCAGGTTAGCCGAGTCGTTATTCGTGACGCGGTAAAGATTTTGGTTGGCAAAGGGCTTTTGGATGTTAGACGGGGCATAGGTACTAAAGTTCGCCCCCGTAGCGAGTGGATATTGTTAGATGATGATGTGCTTGCCTGGCATATCACAGCACCACCTAATGAACACTTCATTAGTCAATTGATGGATGTAAGGTTAGCGTTTGAGCCTAAGGCTGCGCGTTGGGCTGCAGAACGTGCTGAACCTGAAGCACTTAAAGAAATCGAAGATGCTGTTATTCGTATGGAGCAAGAGTCGGGCTCGCTAGAAAAGTTTATTGTTGCCGATGCTTTATTCCACCAAGCCGTATTGCGGGCAGCACACAATGAATTTTTGACCTCAATGGAAGGTATGATTTACTCAGCACTTTTAGTAAGTGTTCGTATAACCAATCAAGATCCGCGAAAAAATAGCGACTCCGTTAAATTTCATCGAGATGTTTATGAAATGATAGCGAATGGCGATGGTGTGGGAGCTGAGACACTTACAGCAAAACTTCTTAATGATGCTATTAGAAGGCTCAAAGAAGCCTTTGGCGATAACTTCAGACAACAATAAATACATTCTTATTTTAGTCAGTGCCTGCTATAGCAGTCACTGGCTTCCTTACATTCTTTTACTGCTTATTTAAAAGGTCTATATGTCCGACAATGCAAAGGGCTCTTTATTTATGGTATTCGCCATGACAGCCTTTGGTTTCGAAGACATGTTTATAAAAGCGGCAGCTGAGGTAATGCCCCTAGGGTTTGTTTTGGCGCTGTTTGGTATAGGCGGCACGCTACTGTTTTGCCTAATGGCACTAAAGATGGGACAGGGCATCCTGGATCCAGCTATACTGTCAAAACCTATCTTCATACGGGCTGTTTGTGAAATTATAGGTCGGATTAGTTTCGCTTTTGCAATAACACACACCACTTTGTCTAGTGCATCATCTATCTTACAAGCAACCCCGCTCGTGGTAGCATTAGGTGCTGCTATCTTTTTCAATGAAAAAGTTGGGTTAAAGAGATGGATTGCTATAAGTATCGGTTTTGGAGGCGTTCTTTTAATAGTTAAGCCGAGTTTGAATGATTTTGACGCGCTGTCTCTATTTGCAATTGTTGCTACCTTGGGATTTGCGGGGCGTGATCTCGCCACAAGGGCGGTATCTTCTGCAATATCTAATATCCAGTTGGGTGTTTACGGTTTTTTTGTTCTTATACCCTCTGGTGTATTTTTAATGCTCTATAATGGAAATAGCGTTGAATTCGATACCACCGCAAGTGTTCAAGTGCTTGGTGCGGTCACCGTAGGGGTAGTTGCTTATCACGCTCTTACTATAGCTATGCGTACGGGCGAGATGTCAGTTGTTTCACCTTTTCGCTACAGTCGACTATTAGTAGCACTAGCGATAGGTGTTACCGTATTTGGTGAGCGACCAGATTTACTAACTATCTTAGGTAGCACTTTAATTGTGCTGAGCGGAGCTTATTTTTTGATTAAGAAAAAGGAAACCACTTAACGAACTGCCATTACACTACCGCTATTTGAGTAATTCGTATTTTAATCTATCAACAACATCATGTTGTCTATCGTATAAAACCTTCCAGTAAACAACTTTTCGTTAACAAATGTTACAGTGAGCTTTACATTTAAACATAGTATGTTTAAATTCGTTATACTAATTATCATTGCTTACGCACTGGTTGGAAAAGCACCTGTTTTTTATCGCAAAAGTGAAGCAATCAGATTGGTAACCTATGAAGTAACACTAGAGTAGGAAAGCTTTTTGTTACAAAACCCTATAGCCGACTGAGAAAACAAGTCTCATGGGGAAAGTCATTTTAAATTGAAAACTGCATTAAAAAGGTGAGTTAAATGCCACTATCAACATTTTTCAAGAAACCGCTTTGCGTCGTACTTAGCAGCATACTCGTGCTCAGCTTTAGTCAAGGCGCAATCGGCGAAGAGCTGACAAAGGAGTACGTATCGTCTAACAACGCTAAAACAAGTAAAGAAGGCAAGGCCGCTAACGTACTTATTTTAATGTTCGACGATATGCGCTTCGATACGTTTTCTTATAGAGGAGGGCCGGTGGACACCCCTAATATTGACGCGCTTGCAGCTGAAAGTACTCGTTTTGATAATGCAATGTCGACTACTGGACTTTGTTCACCCTCCCGCGCAGCGTTTTACACTGGGAAATGGGGGCACAAAACAGGCCTTGATGACAACGTAGAACTTTATCATACCCGTTTGGCTGAATTAGATTTAAGCGAAGGTGGGCTTATTAAAAAAGCCTCCGAAGCAGGGTATTTAGTCGGGCACGTAGGAAAGTGGCACCTAGGTGCTAGAGGAACTGAACTTCGCGGGGCTGAAATTGATTTGGCGCATGGTCATGAGCCAAGGGAGCGTTTTACTCGAGTATTTACGCCTAAGGGCAAGGTCAAGCAGGTCGAGGGCTACTACGAAGGTAGGCTGGATGCAAACAACGAAAAACATGAGTATTACAAAACCCTTCCTGGAAGTTATGAGGATACTGAAGCCTATAAAAAGGTGGTAGCAGGCAAACAAATGCTTTCACAAATGGCAAAGGATGAGCGACCGTTTTTTGGTGTTATCAGTTTCAATCAGCCTCATCCTGCTTATCGAGTTCCTGAGCCTTACGCGAGTATGTTTGATCCAGCAGAGCTCGAACTTCCAAGTAATCATCTGGCTAAACGCATTAATAAGCCTATGTCGCAAGGCGGCATCTGGTGGCCTTGGCATGACGTAGGTCACATGAGCGACATGGACTGGCGAAGGGCTCGGGCTCACTACTATGGCGCGATCGCTATGGTAGATCGCATTATTGGTGAGTTGATTCAACAGGCCAAAGACGAAGGCATTTACGACGACTTACACATTGTTCTGTTTGGCGACCAGGGATCTATGCTTGGTGAGCACACGCTTTATGATAAAGGGCCCTATGCCTATGACGAACTTATGCGTATGCCGCTTCTTATAAAGGACCCAGACATATCCCCACGTGTGGTTAATCGTCAAGTATCGCTTATTGATGTAACGCCCACGCTAACAGAGATGATGCATTTAGACGCTGAGCCTGATTATGACGGCCATAGCTTAATTCCGCTCATGTTGGAAGGTGATAAAGCGGAAGAGGGGGAAGTTGATAAAGCCCTTTATGCCTATGAATGGTACAACGGTTCATGGTTCGGTATTCGCGCAATTCGTACACCTGAATACAAATTCGTTTGGAACCCAGGTGAAGACTTAGACGAACTTTACGACCTTAAGAAGGACCCTGGTGAGCTCACTAATCTTATCAATGACAAACACTATGTAAGGGTTCGCAGCGACATGCTTGAACTATTGATGTCAGAATTAGAGCGCACTGAAGACCCTGCCTTAACAAAACTAGAATATCACGCTAAACATTATTCACAGGACGCTAAACATGAAAAAACAAACCATTAAGTTTTTAGCCGCCCTTAGCTTTTTAACCGCAGTTCCAGCTGTGGCGACAGAAGTAGAAAGGCCAAATATATTGGTTATTATTACCGACGATCAAGGTTATGCTGACGTTGGCTATCACGGCTTCGATAATGATGTTAAAACACCTAATTTAGATACGCTTGCTAACGAAGGAGTGCGCTTTAGTTCGGGTTATGTTGCACACCCATTCTGTGGACCAAGCCGAACAGCGCTTATGACGGGGCGCTACCCTCATAAAATTGGTGCTGATTTTAATCTTCCGGTAGATGGTTCTAGCACGGGTATCGATACCCACGAAATGTTTATCAGTAAAGCACTGCAGCAGGTTGGCTATCATACTGGCGCCATCGGGAAATGGCACTTAGGCGAGGAAAAACCTTATCAACCAAACAGTCGAGGCTTCGACGAGTTTTACGGATTTTTAGGTGGTGGGCATAAGTTTTTCCCACAGCAATATCGCACTCAATATGAAAAAGCGAAAGCCTCTGGTGTTAAACGTTTCAATGACTACATTACGCCGCTAATGCGTAATACCGAAGAAGTGAGAGAAACGGAGTATTTAACCGATGCATTTACCCGAGAGGCGGTTGATTTTATCGATAGAGCCGGAGAGAATAAGAAGCAGCCATTCTTTTTGTACTTAGCGTATAACGCGCCTCACGTTCCATTAGAAGCAAAAGAAGAAGACCTTGCTCTTTTTTCTCATGTAAAAGACAAAAAACGCCGTACGTACCTAGCCATGGTTTACGCAGTAGATCGCGGCATTGCTAGTGTTGTCGACACACTCAAAAAGACGGGGCAGTATGACAATACACTTATTGTTTTTGTTAGTGACAATGGTGGCAAACGAAAATGGGGTGGCGTAAACCTGCCGCTTCAAGAAGGTAAAGGTAGTGCAAGAGAAGGTGGTCATCGTGTGCCGATGTTTTTCCACTGGCCAAATGGTTTGAAGGGTGGCAAGCAGTATGATGCGCCAGTCTCAACTCTAGATTACTACCCAACATTTCTGGCGCTTGCTAAGAGCGATGTGCCAAGCGGCAAAGTGCTAGATGGTAAAAATATTCTTCCGCACATTGTAGATAATACGAGTGCACGCGAAGGGGAAAGTTTATTCATTATGCGTCACCGTAAAGGCGCACATGATGTTTCTATTCGTCGTGATGACTTCAAAGCGGTTCGCACGACTACCACCAATGGTTGGAAGTTATTTAATGTTGCTGATGATATCGGTGAAACTGAAGACTTGAGCAAGCAGTATCCACAACTCCTAGCCGACATGGTAAAAGATGCGGGCTACTGGGCATGGTCAAATAAACCTCCCCAATGGTTCCATATCCATAAAGAAGGAGACGAGTGGCGAAGCGAAGATATGCCGCGTTACGGTGAAACCTTTGAGTTAGATTAACGTTTTTAATGTTTTCCCGAACCAAAAAAAACCGACGTCACATATAGATTGTCGGTTTTTTTATGCTTTTTCTTCAAGCTATTAGGTAATTAAAATGAAAACTAAGCTATTACTCGCCTCAGTTACTATTGTTTGTGGAACACAAGTAAGCGCAGAAGTTGTAAGGCCAACAGGAATGAAAGCTTGAGAAGTGCGTTTTAGTGAGCTGAGCGCGCAAGCAGACGATTTTGAAAATGGGTTTAATAATAGTAAGTGGCAAAATGCGCCCGCGAGTTTGAACGTAGGTGCATGGACATTCGACAGCGATAACGCCTATGTAGAGAATGGTCGTTTAAAAATTGCAACTACCCAAGAAACACACACCCGCTCTTTCCAGGACAGCTGTTGGGATGGTGTGTCAGGCGGCCCATCTCAAACGGTTCAAAGGCAACTTTTTTATAAGTCCGGCGCTGTGCGCTCTGCTATTGTGTCGCGTAGTTTTTAAAGTATGAATGCTTCGGGATAGTTATTTAAGTTAGCGATAGCAAAACCGATGTCTTAGACGATTTAGAAAATCTATTTCCTAATGGTAAAAAAAACCTGCGACTTATACATGTCGCAGGCTTTTTATTTTATCAGGCTTTAACTTTTATAGTGTATTTATTGCTGCCAAATAACCGGTAAGAACACGCTCATTTCAGCCTCACCGCGGTTACTCCACGCGAAGTAGGGCACGAATTGCGTTGAGATGCTTTCGAATTCTGGCTGCGACACATCGCGATACATGCCTGTTCCTCTATCTTTGCGCAATAAAATCTCGCCTTCGATGGTGTTGACACCGCCTAAAAATGAAGGCTGTTTTTGCACAGAAAGTTTAGACTTACTTGGTAAATACACATCGGTAATGCTCGCTGACTCAGGCAAATCAGGGGACTCAACGCAATAAACAATCGGTCCGCGCTTAACGGCTACCTGGTTGCGTACTTCTTCAATGCGCTCGTGACCTTCAATTAATTTAATATGCATCGGCATATCTAGTTCAATCACATCACCGGCTTTCCATTGTCGAGTAATTGTCGCGAATTCACCTGGCACAAGCGTTATATCTAGGGGGGCACCGTTAATCTTCAACGTGTTTTCTTTCGACCATTCCGGAATGCGTAGCATGATATCAAAGGCGTCTTCTTTACACGCATCAATAGTGATTTTTACCAAGCCTTCCCAGGGATACTCAGTGCTTTGAGTAAGCTTAAGTTCTGTGCCGTCTAGCAGTGCAGTTTCTAATGTGTTACCGCCATATAAATTCACTGATATGCCGTTGTCTGAACGGTTGTAGGCCCACAATGATGACTTTGCCACTGTTCTTACCAAGTTAGGAGGGCAGCAGAAACAAAATAGATAGGGCTCACGGTCTGGGGACTCTGTATTCATATTTTCGTAGTCACGGGCATCGTTAATTTTACGCAGAGGGTTAGCGTAGTAGTACTTGGTACCACATACACTAATCCCAGACATCATAGAATTGTGCATAACTAACTCCATAATGTCAGCGTATTTTGACTCGCCGTGAATACCTAGCATTCTTTGGCTAAACATGGCGTTGCAGATGTTCGCACAGGTTTCGTTGTAAGCGGTTAAGTTAGGCATCATATATTCGTCAATGAAACCTTCTTCAATCATATCCCTACGCGGAGACGCACCGTAGTGGGTTTGCCCTACGGCGCCGGTGGCGTACATTTTCTTCTGCGTTACGTTTTCCCACAGACGATCTAAAGCATCAATAAGCGCTTTTTCACCTGTTTCTGCGTAAACATCAGCTGCACCAGCGTAGTAGTAAAGTGCTAATACCGCATGACCAGCAGCCTCGGTCTCTTCGCGAAGTGGTACGCGCTCTTGCACCATGTCACCAATAGGGTAGCCAACGGTCGTTGAGTCATGGACCATTTCTGACTGGCCGCGATTATTGATAAATTGTTCGGCAAGTTTAAGGTAATCTTCATTTCCTACAGTTCGATAAAGCTCAACAAGACCCATAATTTGAGTTTGGTTAAAACCAAAACGACGTAACTCAGGCGGGTTAGGGCCGAACTTTGACACCAGCAAATTAGCATTTTTAAGGGCAATATCTAAGAAGTTAGTTTTACCCGTCATTCGATAGTGAATGCATGCAGCGGTATAAAGGTGACCACAGTTGTACATTTCGTGATACTTGCGGTTTGAAAAATGTTCAATGCCATGTATTTGAATATAGGCATGAAGGTAACCGTCATCTTCTTGTGCTTTAGCAATGATGGCTATAATTTCGTCCATTTCTTGCAGGAGTTTCTGATCACTGTTTAAGCCATACATGTAGCAGGCTGCTTCCATCCATTTAAAGAAGTCAGCGTCATGCCAGTACTCACCATCGAACTTGCCATCAAAATCACCCGTTATGATTTTGAAGTTATTTAAAGCATGACCAATTTCACCGGTAAGTAGGCTTCCCATGTATGGGATCATTGATTCTTCACAAAGCCTAGTTTTTTCGGCCCAAAAACCGTTCGTCCATTTACATTCGCCCATGAATATAGGTTTGAGCTTTACATTAGGACTTTTAGACGTATCGACCTCTGTCTTATTGCGCATTAAATTCTCTGGCATGGAAAACCTCACTACCGATAATTAAATTCATTATGAAAATAAGCAGTGCATTGGGCGCTTATCTACTAGCGCTTACTAAGCACTATTTATTTTCGGTTTTACCTTTTTTATTTCGTATCTGCCTGTTGTCTTTCCCCTAGCTTTTCCCAGCCAATACGCTTTCTAATTGTGAAAATAGAGGGCTAGAAAATTAAAGTAGTGGTTTAGAGATAACAACTAAAGCGTTATTGACAACACAGTACTTAATTGAGATCAATGTAAACATATGATGTTTTGTTTTTCAAGAATTTTTAACATATCCCACATAATTTTCAGGTCTGAAAGGCCTAATACTGAAGAGATGTGTACGAGTTGATATATTCCGCGATACTAGTGTTTATACATTTCTTGTTAAAAACCTGTCAATTTGGTTGAAATGCAAACATCATATGTTTATATTTATTATATAATGCGGTGGTGATGTAAAGTACGCCACCATGGCTGTCGTGAAAGTTGAGTCTTAAAATGAAAATTGAATGTATTAAAACCTATCATCTTCGGTGTCATCTCGAGCAGCCTTTTGGTTTTTCTCAATGGTTTTACAATCAGCGCAATGTGCTCGTTATCGAAATCATTACTGATAATGGTATTAGTGGGTGGGGAGAGTGTTATGGCCCAGCAGATGTTATTCAGGCAGCAGTAGAGAAGTTCTACGCCCCTCGTATTATCGGCCAAGACGCGCTTTCAACCGATGCATTGTGGCATTTTATGTGGCGCGCTTCACTAGATTTTGCAAGGGCTGGCGTTATGACAGCAGCAATGTCAGGAATAGATATGGCGCTGTGGGACGTAAAAGGCAAAGCGTTAGGCCAGAGTGTAAGTACTTTTATGGGCGGAAAATGCCGAGATAAAGTACCTTGCTATGCCACTGGTATGTATTACATCGATTTACCCGAAGATAAACTTCTACCTCATTTACTAGAAGAAGCGCAGGGTTATGTAGACGAGGGTTACAAAGCGCTAAAAATTAAAGTGGGTAAAAACCCCGACTTCGATATCGCTTTTATTCGCGCGCTTCGCGAGCGTTTCCCAAATACAATATTAGCCGCAGACTCAAACCATGCATTTGATTTAAGTGAAGCTATAAAGGTAGGGAAGGTTCTTGATGAGTGCAATTACGCTTGGTTTGAAGAGCCTTTATCTCCAGAACATGCAGCGCAGTTCAGGCAGTTAAGCGATAAATGCGTGACGCCTATTGCTACCGGTGAATGCGAACAAACTCGCTTTGGCTTTCAAAAATTACTAAGTGCTGGTGGTGTACAGCTAGTTCAGGCCGACTTGGGTTATTGCGGCGGGCCGAGTGAAGCGCTTAAAATCAGAACCTTGGCTTCATCACAAGGGTTAAACATGATCCCACATGTTTGGGGAACCCAGTTTAATCTAGCCAGTGCTTGTCACTTCCTGGCTACGGCTTATCACGAGCCAGGCCGAGCGGAAGAGAAACCGCTCTTCTTAGAATACGACCGCACTGAAAACCCTTTGCGCGACGATATATTTTCACAAAAAGTGGTAGTGGAAAATGGTGATGCCCACGTGCCTTCCGGGAATGGTTTAGGTGTTGAGATTAATTTAGACGCAATGAAACCTTATGTGTTTTGCGAAACGGAGACAAAATGAACCATACGTTTAAGATGTTAATTAATGGCGAATTAACAGGCGCAGATAAAACTTTTCCGGTATTTAATCCTTCTACTGGTGAAGTGATTACCGAAGTGCCTGATATTTCAGAGTCTCAAGTAGTTGAAGCGTTGGGCTTCGCCGATGAGGGCTTTAAACAGTGGTCTTCTACACCGCTGTCCAAGCGCGCTGAACTTATTCTTGACTATGCAGCACTTCTTGAAGAAAACGCGGAAGAAATTATTGCAATCCTCATTGAAGAGACAGGAAAGCCTCGCGATAACGCAGAGTATGATTTCGGTATGCTAACGAATTGTTTGCGCTTTTTTGTTGAAGAAGCGAAGCGTATAGAGCAGCCTGTTATTGTTGATCCAGACGAGCGTTTTCACCATTTCATCCAGCGTCAGTCCTTAGGCGTAGTGGTGGGGTATTTAGCGTGGAACTTCCCGCTTCTTAATTTAGGTTACAAGCTGGCACCGTCTTTAGCGTCTGGCTGCAGCTGTATAATCAAACCTTCACAAGTGACGCCACTTGCAACGCTTAAGTGCGCAGAGCTTGCTCATCAGGTTGGTTTTCCTGCAGGTGTTATTAATATTATTACTAGCAATAATTATGATAATACTAATCCACTATTAACAAGCGAAACTACCGCATTATTCACTATGATTGGCTCTACCAGAGCAGGTGTTAATGCAATGAAGACAGCGTGTACCAGCGTTAAGCATTTCTCGGTAGAACTTGGCGGCAATGCACCTGTAGTGGTTTATGACGATGCTGACTTAGACAAAGCTGTGATTGATATTGTTAATCTTAAATACGGTAATTCGGGGCAAGTTTGCGTATCGCCAAATCGTTGCTTTGTTCATGAATCACGAGTTGCCGAATTTATTGATAAGGCGGTATCGCACGCTAGCGGTATACAGTTGGGCACAGGCGATGATGCGGAGCGCCTTATGGGCCCGCTTAGCAGTGAAAAAGAACGTGGTCGTATACTTAAATTAATAGAAGATGCTGTTAAAGCTGGGGCTCAAATTGCTCTAGGCGGCAACATTCCCAGCGACAGAGCAACCGGCTTTTATTTAGAACCCACCATCCTTACTGATGTAAAAGAGGAAATGGAAATCGCGCGTACTGAGATTTTCGGTCCCGTGCTTTCTATTATTCCTTTCTCTGATGCTGATGACATCATCGCTAAAGCCAACGATACCGAGTTTGGATTAGCGGCTTACGTTTATACAACGAACTTAAGCAGAGCGTTTAGTGCAGCTAAAGGCATACAAGCTGGCAGTGTGTGCATTAACGAAGCGCATTATTCTGTGCAATTGCCCCATGGAGGTTTGAAGCAAAGTGGTGTGGGTAAAGACTGCTCGAAATATAGCCTGCAAGAGTTCTATACGAATAAGCGTGTATCCATGCTTATGGCTTAATTCTTGTTGAGAGAGGGGAGACCCTAACCGCTGGATTGATATAAAACCTCCAATTTAGGAGGTTTTTTATTATGCGCACTAATTCAGTAAGCTTTTTTGCTATGCATTTTTATAGCTAACCATTTTAATAATTGTCCTACGCCTCAGCTCCCACACTTAACGCCTATTATTTTTCACTAAATATATTTAATTACCGGAGACTACATCTAACTGTGGCATAGCAGTCAGAGGCCATTCTATAACGCCTAAGGCTATATTACTTTGCCCTCTCTACGTTACTTCAAGCGTTCTAATTGTCTTTGCCACTAGACAGCCTTAGTTTTGAAATACCGAAAGAAGGGAACTAATCCCTAATTTACTATTAATGGGTGAAGAAACATTTAACGCTAAACTTAGAACCGTTCAAAGTTCGGGAAGAGTAAATTGCCATCAAAAACAATTAACGCAAGTTGATAAAAGGGCATAAAAAAACGCGGCCTTTTGGCCGCGTTAGTATCAAACTAAAATTTCTATTTTACTGCACTTCTACCGATGAATATTCATCAATGAGTACTTTAGCGCCCACAGGGAAGCCAAGGAATTCATAGAAAATGAATACATCAGTTACCACAGTCCAGTTTTCAGGGACTGACCATTCTTGGCTACCAGTAGCATCGTCGACGAATTCGACAAGCTGCCACTCAGTAGTAGGTCGAAGCGTAGAAGTGAATATTCCTGCCGCTTCCAGTCTTCTGTCAAAACCTGGCCCTGTGGGTCCGTCTTGGTAGGCAAAAGGAAGCACAATGTGGCGAAGCTGAACTTCTGTTTCCGGTACTTCTTGTAATTTAACCCACATGGCAAACTTATACGTTTTCCCAACGCTAGCGCCGCCTAGTCCGTAGGTTGAACTGTGCCAGTTGCGTTGCTTATTAAAGACCTGCTGCAAAATACGAGTAAACCCGTTATTTACATTCGTCATGGTCACTTCCAAAGCCTTTCCAGACAAGGAATCGTCCACAGCAGTCACTAAGCCATCAGGCTTCCAAGGCGCACCTTCACCATCTAGGTTAAAGTCGGTGTTAAACCCAGCCGGATGGGCTGATGTTCCTGGGTCGCACATCAAGTTCTTTTCAACAATAACGGTGGAACTTTTGCTTTCTACCTCATCACTCGGAAAAGATCCGGTATCACCCGATAAATAGCTAACGCTTGCCTCAAATCGTGAGCCTACGTTGTTTATATCCCCTGCGCTAAAGCGGCCCAATCCATCTTCGCCGTAGTGTATGGTTTCAGCTAACGGGAAATCGATTTCGTTAGATGAAGCCCACTCGTAGGTATACTCTCCAGTAAGCGTTTCCCCTGAAGCGGGTTGTGGTTCAACGTACAAACCCGCAGAAACACAAGATGGGGTGGTTTTAATGTCGGTTGTTAGCCCGTTTTCATCAATGTCTTTATTCGTCAGGTTTAATGTGAATTCAGAAAACACTTCCAAGGCCACTGTTGTTGATAGCTCTGGGTTGCTTAAGCTTGTAACGGTTACCGTAGTTTCACCTATAGCTAGGGTGGTGATATTGCCGTTTTCATCTATTGTCGCAATGCTCTCATCCGCTACGCTATAAGATAAACGTTGGTCGCATGCCTTTTGGGGCAGCACGGTGGCAAATAACGAGCCTTCTTTACCAAGAGAAACTCTGATAGGTTCGGCAGTGACGCTTTCTACGTCATCAAAAATAGCATTTACGGTTAGTTCAAGTGTCCGTCGGGGTAATACTTCCCCCGGCTGTAAGTTGAATCCATTGTCTATGGCAAAATCGATGGTATAGGTGACCGATGGAGGGTTGTCTAGAAGACCGTCAGGTTCAGACCCTGGTGTCGAACCGAAGTTGTCACTGGTATCACATGTACTTAAACGATCGGCGAATAAATCCGTGTCCACAACCAAGTTTCTACCGTCTACAGTAAATGGCGATATGGTTTGATTGGGCTGTCCAATAGAAGGCGCCTGCGGTGTTCTATATAGAGGTGATGTGGTGAACTGTAAGTCAGAAATAACGATATTTCCTTGGGCTGGCTCACCATCTACAGTAACGCCGGCTACCAAATCAATCGTTTGTTCTCCCGATTCTTCTGTCATTTCTGCCGTTAACATTGGCATAGATATCTCTAGGGGGGCATCTGCACTAAAATTTGGGTCAAAGCCTTCGTCAGTACCACCGCCACATCCTGTAAGCGCAATTGTTACCGAAGCAGCGAGAGCAGATATTTGTAGTAAGTTTTTCTTCATCTTACTTCTCCAAAAATGTGAAATTGGCCAGACTGAAATCTGGCCTTATTAATTGATTAACTAGAAAGTTCCGCGAAGACCAATTCGGAATTGACGACCAAACTTGAATAGCGATGCCGTGCGCTCTTGTGGAATACTGCTATCCTCATACACGCTGCCTTCGTCAAGCACGATTTCATTGCTATTAACGTTATTCGGGTTAATGGCATTGGCTGCGGTAACAAAGTTTCTTCTTGTATCGTCTGTAATGTTTAGCGCGTTAAACGTTACCGTGAGGTTTTTGTTAATCGCATAAGATGCACTGAAATCTAATCTGTGAGATTCATCCTGCCAAAGCGATACGCCAGATAACCCTCGGTTTACCAGTTGCTGACCGGTGTAACGGTGCGCCAGTCTTAACTGAATGCCATCTTTTTCATAAAACAGCGTTGCGTTTGCCGAGTGTCTAGGTGTAAAAGGCTGTGGCAAAGGCTTAAGAAAACGTCCAGAATTTCCAATTTCTACAGGGTCAGATTCAGATTTCTGATAGGTGTAGTTGATAGTAGCGCCAAAACCAGACCAGATTCCCGGTAAGAAGTCGTAGTTTTGTGTATAACCTAGCTCTAGGCCTTCAATAGTAGCACCAGAGCCATTTTTTGAGGTGGTGATATTGGCAACATCACATTCAATTCTCCACTGCTCAAAGAAACCAGCTGCAAGGCGAAGTGGATGACAGTCGTCTTCTCCCCCTGGTGTGCGGTTTTCGTCAAAGTCGAGAAGAAGGTCAGAGCTTTGTAAATCAACTTCTTCTCTTACGTCTCGATAATGGAAAGGGGTGACTACTGTCTCCTCGAAGTTATCCATATCTTTGTAGAAGAACGCCGCAGACAACAATCCAGAGTCACTGAAGTACCATTCGTAAGATAAGTCGATATTGTTCGAAGTAAGCGGTTTAAGTGCTGTATTACCCGCGTTACCCGAGGCTAAGCCAAACTGGTTTTCGCGGATAAAAGCAGAAGGGTTTAAAGAGTCAAATCGCGGCCGCGTCATTGTTTTAGTTAACGCGAATCGCACGATAGTCTCTTCGTTCAACGCATAATTTAACGTCAAACTCGGTAACCAAATAGAACTTGATGCGTCATCAGTCACTGGCGCGGTTCTAACTTGAACTTCTTGGCCCGTGCCATTTGGGCCAGTGAACGATGTACTTCTGTCCAGGAAAGGCCAAACATAGCCAGTCTGGTTAAAGCGCGCCCAGCTTGAAGCATTTGTTGGCACTAAGTTACCGTTCGAGTCATATACTTGCCCTGGTAACTCATTAAAAACAAAGTTGCCATTTTCATCTTGAAATACTAAACGGTTTACGTCTAAGCCAGTTTGCCCGTCAGGACCAACAACTAGGAATTGCCCCGTGTTTACGTCAAAAGGAATGGTTGCCGCATTATTAAAGTTGTATCCGTGGGTTAGCGCCCACGCCCAGCAGTTGCTTAGTTCTGCTTCATTTTGTGGTGCGTAGCGGGTATCACCGTTGGCAATAGGTATACCTAACGGACAAGGGTCAAGGTTCGTGTTACCCAAGTCTCTTTCTACAAACAAGTTGTATGGGTCAATGACTTGCGGTGCTCTGATATAGTTGATGCCGCCGATACCAGACGCTTCGTTTTCATCTTTTACGTAGCGAACACCAATGTTACCGGTAAGACGGCCATCCATAAATTCAAAATTAGCTTTGAAGTAAGCAGCCATGGTTTCGGTCGTTATTTCGCGAGTACCTTGGTCGCTAAAACGTACGCCAACTTCAGACGCATCTTTACCCGATAGTAGTTCTAATGCTTTTTGGGCATCAAGTAATGGCCAACCTCCCCAAAATGCATTGTCGCGATTTGCTTGTAGATCCTCGCCGTAATTGTCATAAGGAAATGCTTCACCAGACAGCATGTTAGCAACGCGAATAGACGCTAAGCCTCGCACCTCAAATTCGGCGTCAGGATCATCAAGCGCAATAAGATCTTCACCGTTAGTAATAGCAGTATTTTTAATCGATACGTCACGGTTTCTATGAGAGTACTTTCCGCCAAACTCTATGCTGGTCACGTAGTCATTATCGAGCGCATAATCAAAGTCAATGAACAGAGACTTATTGGTATCTTCGAATTTATTTTCTCTAAATGCTAGATTTCCAAGGTGATTGTGTTGTAAATCAAACGGGTTAAATCGGCTGGTCACACTGTTGGCACTGCCGTCAAAAGCATCAAATTCACCCGGTGTGCTTCCCGTAAAATATTCGCAGTCTGACAGTGAGCCTTGCGTACAGTCGTAGCCTACAAGTTCAAGAATATCTGATGGCATGGCCTCAACGACGTTTCGACCTGCAGTGCCCCAGGTCGCTGTGCCTATAGTAAAGAACGCATCCGGGTCAGATCTATCAGGTGTTTCATCTTCAGAACCCGAATAACCAGCTCGTAGATTCATGGTTAAGTCGTCGGTAAAGCTGTGGAAAAGATCTAACGTAACAACATTGGTTGTGAGTTCTCGCAAGCCTCTTGCTCTATTGAATCCCCCCGTTATTGAGCGACTGGTTGAGCGCTGCAATGTATTGGTAGAAAGGTCCACCACATTGAGTGCAACGTTGTTATCGTCAGGGTGAATAAGCGGGGTCAACGGTGCAATGTTCATAAACATGCGGTGATTATCGGTGAGTATTTTTTGATTCGTATGTGTTATATCGACCTGAAGCATAGTGTCGTCACTTACTTCATACTGAATACCCGTTGAAATAGACAATCTGTCGCGTTGATCGGTATTTAAGTTGTAGTTTATGAACTCACGGCCCATTACAAATAAGTCACCCTCAACCAATGTTTGGGTTGAAGGGTCGTAGTTTAAGAGACTTTCAATGGGGTTTAATAAGGGCTGGCCGTCTTCGCCAAGGATAAGTTCACCACTGTTGTCGCGCTGGTAACCAAGAACCCGAATAGGCTGACCGGTTGCGAGGTCAGTGGCTGGACGTGCTCGGCTGCCTTCATCGAATGCATCTGCTATCTGGATAGCTTGGTTAGCCCAATTAGTATCTATTCTGTCGACGCGAGTATTTTGTCGGTCTTTTGTGGCGGTTATGATGAAACCTAGTCGATCGTTAAATAGCTTTTCTGAGAAACTTCCAACAATGCGGTAGTCTTCATCGTCAGCAAACTCGTTATGCCTACCTTCAACAGTAAAAGAGCGGCGGGGCTTGTTTAACGATAGGGGACGTACGGTTTTCAGTTCGATATTGGCGCCGAGAGAGCCTTCGTCTTGGTCTGCAGCGGCTGTTTTTACTACATCTATCGAAGATAGA
Organism: Alteromonas macleodii; assembly: GCF_903772925.1. Lineage (NCBI taxonomy): Bacteria > Pseudomonadati > Pseudomonadota > Gammaproteobacteria > Alteromonadales > Alteromonadaceae > Alteromonas > Alteromonas fortis. The sequence goes on along the minus strand of NZ_LR812090.1, from coordinate 2,891,565 downwards.
ATATCAGCAGAAAACGAACTCAAATCAACGCTGTTATTGTTAACGCCATTACCGCCGCCACCGCTTAAACCGCCTGTTAACGCCACACCGTTAATAGACACTTGGTTCAAAGACGGACCAGCGCCGCGTACCGATATTCTGGTACCTTCACCAGCTTCTTCTTGTACCGTAACGCCGGTAACACGCGATAGGGCGTCAGCAATGTTTTGGTCGGTAGATTTACCCACATCTTCAGCATGTATCGAATCTGAAACGCTGTCATTAAAGCGTTTGGAGTTGACCGATTTCTGTAAACTTCCTTTTATACCCTGAACTTCTATAACTTCAATATCGGACTCTTCGTTCTTAGTTGCAGCGCGTTCGACCAACTCTTCGTCTGACTCTTTAGGGGCTTCTTGTGCCCACAGAGGCTGACTCAAACAAGACGCGACCACCACGGTTGTGATCGCATTAAGTTTAAATTTTTTATACATGTGGTTTTACCTATGGTTTCTACCTAGTTTGAGCGTTTTAATTTTTATCGATCTAACAACTGTTAAGTTTCCCAGATTATCTTCACACGTACCGCTGCTTGAAATCACAGCGACAATCCGAAGCTTAATGAGCTTGAAGATATGACAGTTACCCCATCATTTTTCCAAGTTTTAACAAGTACTAGATATTACTAGTTTAAACATATGATGTTTGTGATTTCAATTTTGATTCACAATTAATTAACTTATTCTTTAGTATTATTCATTATATATCTGATAAATATTTAAATTATTTTTGTATTGGGAAGGGACGGGAACTGTGTGCGTAGACGCAATGATCTAGGCAGTGTCATGGTGTAATCCTTCGAGTTAAATAAAAGTTTCACGTCATTTATTTGTTGAAAAAATGTAAAACAAATGATTATATCAAACATAATATGTTTGGTTTGATGGACAAGAAGGAAGAAAAATGCTTAACAAAAAACAAACTGCTGTGATGTACTGGTGCTGTATAACTCTGTTAATGCTCGCCTTATCACTTTCAAGTAAAGCTTCAGCCACGCTGATAAATAGCTCTTTCGACAATGCGCTTGAAGGATGGCAGGGGCAAGTCGACATCTTCGATGGAACAAATGAATTGTTTTTCGTTGATGTAAACAACTTTTACGATTTTTCTAATAGTTTTTCTACAAATACGGGCGCGCTTTTTCTTTCGACAGATTTTCGAGGTGCCGATGAAATTTTTGGGGTGTACCTTTTTCAATCATTCACGGTAGGCGCTTCAGCGCACTCACTCTCACTGGTGTTTAATGCAGTTGCTGATTTCTTTCAGGTTGCATTATTCGACAGTAACGCAAACCTACTACATGACTTCGTTACAGACGGAGCAACTGCTGATTTATCGGCGTTGCGTGGACAGATGGTCTCACTTGAGTTTGCCGTGGGTGACACGAACTTTTCGCTAGGCGATACGCTAACAGTTTCTAATATTCAACTAGCTGATACATCGGTAGCGGTTTCAGAGCCGTTTAGCTTCTCCATATTGCTAATGGCCTTAAGTGGGTTGTGGCTTCGCCGTAATTATGTGACTTCGGCTCGTGTGGTAGTAAATAAAAGAGCTTCGCGTCATACACTTCGCTAATTTATATCAGGGAAAACACCATGTTTAATCAAAAGCCAACTCTTAGCCACGGTGTGTCTAAGAAGCTAAGTACTTTTAATAAAAAACTTGTACAAAATTTACTTAGTAAATCTCTTTACCATGCTTCTTCACGTCATACCCTGTCTCTATTGAGTGCTATACCCGCACTATTAACGCTAAATGTCGCGCAAGCCCAAGTGGCGGAGGTCATGCAATGGGAAGCTATAAGTGACACCGGTGTAGAACAAAGTGACCGATATGTTAAGCGGGGTGTAGGTTATTTTACTGAAAACACCTTTACTTTATCAGAGTCGTTTAGCCAAAGTGATATATTGCGCTTGGTCGTTACGCAAAGTAGTCATGAAGTTATAGAGCCAGACGGATACAACAACCTCAATCAACCGTATTTTAATATAACGGGTACTCAAAACAGCCACACTATTTACTTTAGCCCAGCCCGAAAAGCGTTTGCCTATGACATTGAGCTTCAACAACAAGTCCAACCGAGTAATGCTTTGACCTTTACCTACGATTTTAATATCGATCAAGTACAGCTTGAAAATAACAACTGGGAAGGTTGGGTGTATCCCACGCGTAACCGAGGTGAAATGGTATTTGAGGCAGAAGGTGGGAGAGATGAAACAGGAGCAATTAGCTATACCGACACAAGTACTAATGTAAATATCACACAGAATGGCATTAGATTTAACAACCGTACCAATCAGCCCAATATCAATCCGTGGACGACCTTACTCGAAAGTGCCATAGGCAAAGATATCAACTCAGTCTCATTATGGGTGAAGGTTGAAAAAGCGCAGCCTGGTAATGTAACTGTTAGGCACAATCTTATTCCTTTCCCAGTGATAGATAACAAGAAAGGGCCAACTATTAACGCGGGGCTGGATATCGGCCCACAATACGAAATGATCATTCCGGCTTCTGAAAATGGCAACTGGGTGCAAGTTGAATTTATTGATAGTAAAACTGGCTTACGCAGTTTTACTATTCCTGATACGTGGCGTCATTTTGATGGCGAGTCATCTATTCAGGCTTATCCCCAGTTTTTATTTGATGGACTAGATGTGGGCGACAAAGTCACCATAGATAACTACGCAATAAACGAAGTATCTTTGGATGAGGCATGCTGTGCGCCAGTAGATGATAGCGACACTGGAAATAGTGGCGGGGGCTCTTCAGGTGGAAGTGATAGCACTCCAGACATTAACGAGCCAGATTATCAGCTCGGTGATATTCTTAACTTTAACTATACATTTGACGAGAACAGCTTGGCACCAAACCAGGGCAGTCAAGGCTGGGTATATTCAGTTATCGACAGGGGAGCACTTAGTTTTGCCGATGGGGAAGGAAGAAGTGGAGCGGCGCTTGTCTATGAAGATACAAGTGAGAATGTTAACCCAGAGCAAAACGGGTTTTACCTTCAGCAGTGGAATAACAGTCCGTTTACTGCAAGGTTTGATAACCACGGTCACATTTTGAGAGAAGTGTCTTTGTGGGTAAAAACTGACTTAGTGTCTGAAAAGGACATTGAAATCATTCACTACCTCCTTCCTTATGGTTTGGTTTCAGGTAATAAGCGAAATAATTACCCTGCTGCAGTTGAAGCTGCACCGCGTTATACGGGTACTATTCCAGCGAACAGCAGAGGCTGGGTTGAGTTAACATTAACGCTCACTTCCGATTCAGAAGGCGATTTTATTATTCCATCCACGTGGTCGGGCTATGAAGGGGGCGATTTCAATATTTATCCTGAATTTAAATTTGCTGGCACCGAAGTAGGGGATAAAATTTACCTAGATGACTATTTTGTTGTATCAGAAGTGGGCGAGCCGCTACCTATTCCCACAGATTTCACTATTGCATACGACTTTGAAGAGGCAACAGTTAGCCAAACTAACGGATGGGGTTTTGTACTTGCGGATTTCGGTAGTATTAGCCTAGAAGATAATGGTGGTGTGAATAGTAGTAGTGCTATTGGTTATACCGACACAAGTGTAAATACAGACACTAATAATCAATCTTTACTTTGGCACAAATGGGGCAACGCCAACCCGTGGAGCCAAGCTTTTGGTGGCGGTGCTGTAGACACTGAAATTCAGTCTGTAAGTTTAAATGTAAAAGTTGTGAAAGGGGTAGGCAATACCAGCACAACCCCAGTAACGGTGAAGCATCACTTGTTACCGTGGAATGTGACCTTGAGTGGTGGTAAATCGGGCAAAGTTGCTGCAGCGCAGGCGATAACCGCTGACTACACGGCTACGGTTGAACCAGAGCATTTCGGTGACTGGGTAACGATAACCTTTGTGGATGCAAACACTGATGAACTTGGCTTCTCTGTTCCAGAAAGCTGGATCCTCACAACGGGTAAAGATATTACAGATGTTCTTCCATCTTTCTATTTCCGCGGGTTAGAAGAAGGGGATAAAGTAATTATCGATGACTATCTGCTAGTGGGTGACAACGCGCTCGCCAGAAGCGGTGAAATTGAAAATGACATCCCGTTGCCTGAATACGGCTATCATGATGGTAGCGGCACTTACACGGTAACCCCCAGACCTGAACCTATAAGCTTTGAAGACTCTAGGTTCTATACGCCGCCATCGGCAACAGGCATTCAGCGTGATTTACTGATTGATTATGCAGTTAATAATCAGGATTCGATTGATGATACTCAGGTTCTGCAAGAAGCGCTTGATGACATAAGTAACAATTTAGGCGGAGGAAAGCTCTTTATTCCTGCCGGCGACTATTACTTTAGAAGTGTACACCTTCGGTCAAATGTCCAAATTGTAGTTGATGAAAATGCACGTTTCTATATGGCGCCTGGTGGTGGTTACAACACCTGGATGTTCGAAATGGGTTTTGGTGATCAGGGTAAAGCAGAAAATGTGAGCATGGTTGGCCTTGGCGGAGGTTTTACTATCGATTTGTCTATCGACAGAACGCCAGAACCCAATGAGCGCATCGCTGTGTTTAGAATGGGTGACATAGAAAACTTCAGGTTTGCTAATTTCACTATTGAAGATAACAAGACTATCTTCGCTTCCTTTTTAGTTGGCGTTACACAGCGAGATAACGACCTCCACTGGCCGGTAAACGGCATTATTGAAGATATTACCCAGCACAACTCATTGTTCGGTTACGGACTCGTTCAAACCTATGCTGCCGATAACATTCTGTTTAGGAATCTTCATAGCGAAGGCGGTATTACGCTAAGAATGGAAACAGATAACTTAAGTATGAAGGACTTCGGTAAAGGCGGTATTCGAGATATTTTTGCTGAAAACATTCAAGGAACAGATTGTTTAGCCCCCGTTATGTTTGGCCCTCATTTTCAAAAGAATGGGTCGATACAGGTCAATGGTGTCGTCTCCAATGGTTGCGGTTTTGCAGTGAGGGTAGACGAAGGGTTCGTTGAACTGTTCAGTCCTCAAGGAGAAAGTTATACGAGGAACCAGTGGCGCGATGAAGTTAACGCTACTTATGGTGATGGCTGCGCTGATGTAACTTATGCTCGTGGTGCAAACCAATGGGCTACCCGTATTACGCCGACGAAAGCGTGTTTAGATGCAGTGCATAATCGAACTAAACTCAAACCTGGATGGTTTGAAGAGTCTTACGTTTATAACGTTACCGCCAATTTCGATACAAACGCTCACTTGAAGCTAGATAACTTAAACTTCGTAGCTAGCTGCGACAACATCTGTATTGCTTCGCCCGAACAATGGTCGAGAAGAGGACAAATTTTCCTCGGGGATTCTGTCGCCGCTATCGTAAACGAGCAAAAAGAAGGTGTGGATTACAATTTCAATATTAATATTGATAACCCCTCGTCTAATGGTTTTCCTAATGCACATTACGAAAAGCTAGATAGCTTTTCCATGCCGTTATCTTCGTGTCGTTCTAACTACCAAACCGCATTACCAAATTGTAGTGATGTAAGGTGGTATTAAACATTAATCTTTAACTCTTGACCGGTAAAAAGGAGCTGCTAGCTCCTTTTTATTTATCTTTAAAAAGCAAATCAAAGAAGCGCTTAGCGCTAGGTGTAAAAGGACGTTGGTTTAAATGTAGAAAAAAGAGTGTTCGAGCATTGGCATCAATCCCGCTCACCCGATGGATCTTTTTTAGCTGACTTAATTCATCGCATACTATATCAGGTAAAAAAGAAACGCCTAAGCCTTGTGATACTGCTCTGGCGATAGCTTCATTACTGCCCAGTCGTATTTCTTTTTCTACCTTCCAACCATTATTTTGTATGATCGATAATGCGACTTCTCTTGTGCCTGAACCTTCTTCGCGCAATAGCCATGTGCAGTCTCGGGCATTAAACTTTTCAGAATAAGAGACCCATAAACCCATTGATTCTTTAACCCATGGTATCACCTGAATGTGTTGTAAATGGGAAGGTCCTTCAACAAGAGCAACATCGAGCTGGGCATCAAGCAGCTTTTGCTCAATATCGCGGGAGTTGGCAACCACAAGTTCTATGTGAATGTCAGGGTACTTGGCACGAAATTCTGCTAAATACGAAGGTAGCCAGTAGCTAGCCACTGTTGTGCTTGCCCCCACAGTGAGAGACCCTTTACCGGCATTTGCCATGAGCGCCATATCTTCAACGGCTGACTTCTCAATGGCAAAGATCCCCCTAGCATGTTCAAACAGCGTTTTTCCCGCTTCAGTCAGCATTAAAGTTCGAGTACTTGATGAACGCACTATGAGTGAAAGTGAAAGACTATGTTCTAGTTCTTTTACTGCTTTTGATACGGCAGGCTGACTAATAAAAAGCTGTTCAGCAGCACCTGTAAATGAACCTAAACGAGCAACCCAATAATAGACGCGAAGGGCATTTAAGTTTAATCGCATAGCTAAAAGTTATTCACGTATTGTTTATATGTATTGGAGTTATATTTTAGTGGACGTTAATTTACTGTCAATGCATCGACAGGAGTAGTGTATGAAAGTCCAGAATATTGCTGATAAAATTTTAAACGCCCCTCGAGTAGTTAGTTCTTCAATGTGCTTAGGCATTGTAAGCGTGATGCTCATTTCAATTCTCTCAACTTACTTTTCAACACTACCTTTATTCGAGGAAATAGGGCTAAGCCCATTGACGATTGCGATTCTTGTTGGTGTGGTAATAGGCAATAGCCCCATAAACCGTGTTATGCATAGAATTGCAACTGGCGTCGATTTTTCTAAAAGCGTTTTGCTAAAGCTCGGGGTTATTTTGTTTGGACTGCGGATCACTTTTGAACAGATAGCACAGCTGGGTTGGTATGGTGTTTTCGTCGATCTAGTAGTAGTAGCAAGCGTGTTAATTGTTGCCTATCTTCTAGGTACCAAGCTTTTTAAGTTAGATTATCAAACGTCAATACTCATAGGCGCAGGAAGCGCAATTTGTGGCGCTGCTGCGGTTTTAGCAACTGAACCTGTGGTAAAAGCACAAGCGCACAAAGTCTCAATAGCTGTAGCTACGGTAGTACTTTTTGGTACAACGAGTATGTTTTTATACCCAGCGCTGTATCCATACTTAGGTTTAACAGAGCATGCTTTTGGTATTTACATAGGGGCAACAGTGCATGAAGTAGCACAAGTTGTTGCTGCAGGTACTGCGGTTAATAATGAAGTCGCGAACGCGGCAGTAATTGAAAAAATGGTGCGCGTGATGTTACTTGCACCAACGCTTCTGTTTTTATCATGGGTACTTGCCAGAAAGGCAAATGCAATAGGTGAGAATGCCTCAAACGACAAGCCAAACCTGATTATTCCGTGGTTTGCTGTTTTATTTGTAGTAGTGAGCGGCATTAACTCTCTTGAAATCATTCCGCCAGCTTTCCATCAAGGCCTATTAACTATAGATAACTATTTGTTATGTATGGCGATGGCAGCACTTGGTCTTCGAACTCACCTCACTCCAATTTTCAATGTTGGATTTAAACCAGTCTTACTCGCTGCATGTTTGTTTTTTATGTTAGTCGCAGGAGGGTACGGCCTAAGTTATCTCGTGGGTTGAATAAATTTAAGTGTAAAATTGCTTAACATTTCACAAACATATGATGTATATTAAAATGGTATTTATCGAGGTGAGCCAGATAAAAGTTTAAGCATTATAGAGAACGAGATAAATGTTTGTTAAAAGTCAATTCATCAGCACTGTTAAAGGCGGCGAGTACTATAAAAACAAAATATCTAAAGTGCTCTTAGCCGTGCTGACTACCAGTACTTTCGCATGTGCAAATGGTGTGGAGCAAAACAAGGAAAGCTTTGATAGCGAAAATATTAGCGGAGAGCGCATCTTATTTAAGCAGGAGGTAGAACATCTTCCTGTAAAGAACAGCAATTTGCGCAAATGGGATGTAGCTACAGTGGCTGACCTTGATCAAGATGGCTTTCCTGATCTTTTGCTAAATGACCATGGTTTTAGCTTAAAAGTGTTGTGGAACAACAATGGTCGGTTTGCCAAACCTTACGACCTTATAATGGGGGATATGCACGGTATTACTGCAGGTGATTTTGATAAAGACGGCAGTATCGAAATAGCTGTTTCCAGAGGCGGTGGTTCTGGGAGTAACGCTAGAAACACCAAGCTTTTTCGGGTAGCGAAAAACCGTGAAATTTCAACGGTGCCAAATTTAGAACAACCCATGCCTTTTATGCGTGGGCGAACGGTGAAGCTTGTAGACTTAAACCAAGATGGGTGGCTAGATTTACTTAACTTTGCCTTTCCTTCTCGTGAGATGCAGGGAAAAAGTGAAAGCTATATATTCAAAAATACCCAGAATGGCCAGTTTGTTGAGGAAACAAAACTGCCCGCGGTAAGAGGCGATGGTCAGAAAACACTCATCACTGATTTCAATAACGACGGGTTACCTGATTTAATAGTATACGGTAATGATGAAGCCAGAGCTTATCAAGCGAATAAAGCGTTTGAATATAACGATGTGACAAATAGCGTTTTTCCTTTCACATTAGATAATGTCACAAGTATTAATGAAATTGATTTTGATAACGACGGCGATTTTGACCTATTTGTAACCCGCTCAGTCGAGTATCAACCAGGGCAAACATTTTACGATAAAAAACTTCAATTATTAGGCTACTACTGGTTGCGAGGAGTACATAAGTTCCCTCCTTTTCACGCAGGTCCTGTCATCGAGCTACTTAATTTTCAAAGTCAGTGGCCAACCAAAGACTTATTTATTGGAGAGTCAGCTTATCCTTATGCTTTTGAAGGTGAGACCCACATTGGACGAGACGTTCGTCTTGTAAATAGCGATGCACTAGGGTTCCCTGATAAATTAGACAAAAAGGGCGCTTATATTGGCTACATTGGGAATGGGCAATGGCAATTCGCCACGGCAACGTTTTCGATTTCTACAGGGGTAATAAAAGGGGTTGCCGCTTACCCTGAAATGCCAAAGCCAGAAGCGTTGAGCGATGTGCTGCTGTTAAATACCGGAGGTACATTTGTTGATGACTCAACGCAGTTGGGAATTACCTATCAAGAAAATACGGTTTCGTCAGCGGTAGCAGATATCAATAATGATGGCTACAGCGATCTCGTTATAGCTAAAAAAGGCGACCTCATTCACTCTAACAATGCGCTCACTTTTCTTAATGAAAAAGGAAAAGGTTTCAAGGCTATTACTGCTCACGGTATTACCAGTGAAGAACTAGGTGCACTAGGTCTTGGAATTGAACCATTAGACTACGACTTAGATGGGGCTGTTGACCTGATAATAGGTAATGAGCGCGGCAAGTGGCACCTATTGCGCAACACCAAAACACACAATAACTACATTGGTATACACGTTCCACCTTCGCCAAAGACAAACGCTAATTCAGTAGGTGCGGTAGTAGAAATAGAGGCATGCGGAAATAAGCAGAAAAAGAAAGTAGGGCAAACCTCAGCAGCATATTCTTTGAGTTCAAACCCGGCGTTACACTTCGGTTTAGGTAAGTGCACTGGACCGGTTACAGCAACGGTTTCATGGAGCAACAATGAGCAATCTACACGAACCTTTACCGCGGCAAATACCTATGTTGGTTGGTGAATTATAAATACGGCATGGAAAATAGCTTGACTAAATTATTACGTTTATCGCGAATAAATTAAAGGCGTCCTTATAATGGATAAAAAGAAACATATTCTGATTACGGGAGCCTCATCGGGTATTGGACAAGCGCTAGCCCAACAGATAGCAAACGAGTCTTTCTTATTAAGTTTGTGTGGTCGGAATGAAGAAAAACTACAGAAAACGCTGGCTTTGTTGCCAGATAAACGCATATACAGTGAGAGTTTTTGCCTAACGAATAAAAAGCACACAGAAGGTTTTATTAAACGGGCGATTAAAACACACGGCGATATAGATGTTTTGGTTAACTGTGCCGGATTGAACAATGTTAGAAAGGCCGGAATCGAAACAGAGCTTTCAGAGCTAGATTGGTTGATGGAAGTTAATTGTTATGCGCCTATTCATTGTATGCAAACCGTCGTTCCTGCGATGCAATCTCGTAAACTTGGCACAGTAATTAATGTACTTTCTACCGCCTGTCATTTTTCAAATCCAGGCATAGCCGCTTATACGGCGAGTAAAGCCGCACTTGATGCCTATACGAAGGTAATGCGTAAAGAGCTTCGAAAAGACAACATTAAGATGTTATCCGTTTATCCCGGCGGTGTCGATACTCCATTTAGAGAAGCCGAACGCCCTGAATACCTAAAAGCCGAAGACGTAGCTGAGGCTATTTTTAATTTAATGCTGACTGCAGAACACGCTCATGTGCATGAACTCATCATCCGCCCGCAGTCAGAAGAGAATTTTTCTTAACGTTTTATATGCATATTTTTGTTTAAAAAGGACAGCGAAATGGCATCGCGAAATCATAAAACTCTTAATGTATTGGTATCGTTTTTATTAATGATAACCTTGGCATCTTTTGCCCATGGTACTGAATCGAAAGAGGGGACACCCTCAAAGGAGCACAAAAAACCGAATATCGTTTTTATCTTTTCTGACGATGCAGGCTATGGTGATTTTGGTTTCCACGGCAGTAAGGTAATGAAAACGCCTAACTTGGATAAGTTAGCTGCCGAGGGAGTTCGGTTCGAACAGGGCTATGTTTCAGACCCCACGTGCGGACCTTCTAGAGCTGGCTTATTGACTGGGCGCTATCAACAACGTTTTGGTTTTGAAGAAAACAACGTTCCTGGTTATATGAGTAAAAATTCTGCCCTGGATGGTGATCAGATGGGCGTGCCTGTTGAAGAAAAAATGATGTCTGACTACCTAAAAGATCAAGGCTATACATCCGCTTACTATGGGAAATGGCACTTAGGTGGGGCAGACAAGTACCATCCGCTCAATCGTGGCTTTGACGAGTTCTACGGTTTCCGTGGTGGCGCGCGCAGTTATTTTGCTTATGAAGAAGGTAAGGAGCCTTCAAAGCTAGAGTTAATGGAGCGCAATTTTGCGCAATACCAAGAGCCTGAAGGGTATTTAACGGATGAACTTGCCGCTGAAGCGATAGATTTTATCGAGCGTAGTACAAAAGCGGATAAACCATTCTTTGTTTTCCTTTCGTTTAACGCGCCTCATACACCGATGGAAGCTACAAAAGAAGACTTAGCTAAATTTCCTAACTTAACGGGCAAACGCAAAACGGTAGCCGCCATGATGTATGCCATGGACCGAGCCTCTGGAAAGGTACTAGACACGCTGGAACGCTTAGGTATTGAAGATAACACCTTGGTCGTTTTTACCAATGATAACGGCGGCCCTACAGATATGAATGCTTCGGACAATTTTCCGTTTAGTGGAACGAAATCTAATCATTTGGAAGGCGGAGTAAGAGTTCCATACGTTATGAAATGGCCGGGTGTATTCGAACAAGGAACTACGTATCCGCACCCCGTAAGTACCTTAGATTTGCTCCCTACGTTTTTTGCAGTAGGTGGTGGTGATGCCTCAACGTTAGAAAACATAGATGGCGTTAACTTAATACCCTTCGTTCAAGGCTCAATTAAAGAAGCGCCGCATGAGTTTCTTTATTGGAAAAAAGATACCCGAGCCACGGTACGGGCGGGAAACTGGAAATTAATGCGTTTTCCAGATCGGCCCGCTGAGCTTTACTACATTGATAACGATGAAAAAGAGTTTAGAGACGTGGCGAGTGAAAACCCAGAACTAGTAAAAATGCTGTTCAAGAAAATATTCGAATGGGAATCTACATTAGAGCGACCGCGATGGTTACTTGAACGCAAGTTCGAAAATTACGATATCAATCGCATGGATCACTACTGGCACAAGCCAACTGACGGAAATGAGTCAGAAGGTAAGCTGTTAATTCGTCCCGCATCCGCGCACTAGAAAAACAGATATTCAACACTTTTTGTTAATTAAATGTTCTTTTAAGTTGACGCCAAGTTAGACATAAGTATAACATCCGCAAACATAATATGTTTGCATATATAGGATTATTGTTTTATATCCTATTCAGCAAACCTGTCTTCTTTTGTTTTGAAGTTAAGGAAAGCGTATGTTTAAAAAATCCAAACTGGCGTCGGCTATCGTTGTCGTTCTATCTTGTGTCGTTTCTCAATCTTCACTGGCGCAAACCGATGCTGAAGCTACACCAGACAACACAGAAACTATCCTTGTTAAAGGTATTAGAGGAAGTCAGCTGAAAGCTCTTGATTTGAAAAAGAGCAGCGATAATTTGGTAGACAGTATTGTCGCTGAAGATATCGGAAAGTTTCCCGATACTAATGTGGCAGAGTCACTTCAGCGTATTTCCGGTGTCTCCATTAGCCGTAACGGCGGAGAAGGTTCACAAGTTACAGTTCGCGGCTTCGGTCCACAATTTAATACCGTACTCGTTAACGGCCGTCGTTTAGCGTCGGAAACTGCAGGTCGTGGCTTTGACTTCTCGCTTCTCCCAGCTGATTTAATCGGCGGTGCTGATGTTTTTAAATCATCATCTGCGGAGCTCCAAGAAGGCGGTATTGGTTCGACCATTAATTTGCGAACCCAACGCCCTTTAGATATTGGCAAGTTCTCAGCAGTAGCGAGTGCCCGCGGCCTGTACGACGATAACGCGGACAAATCAGCGCCACAAGCATTTGGGCTTATAACAAACACCTTTGCTGATGATACAGTAGGTTTGTTGTTTTCCGCTTCCTATCAGGGCCGTAAAACAGGAAACGACCAAGTTGAAGGGGCAAACTATCCGAGCAGAACTTACGACGATGCACGTAAGGCAACATTATTTGAGAATGGTATAGGTAATGAGGGTGTCAATACATACGCTCACCAACAACAAACTCGTTATATTCGAGCTAATGAAGATAGGGAGCGGTTTGGCGTTACTAGTTCACTTCAATACCTTCCCAGCGAAAACACCAAGCTCACTATTGATGGTCTCTACAGTAAATTTAATATAGAAGCTCAGTCGATTGCATCACTTCAATACAACGAAATTCCAACTTTTCATAATGCCGTAGCCGATGAAAACAATGTCATTGTTCGCTATGATCAAATAGGTCGTCCTTTTAATACATTTCTTGCATCAAATAAAGATTCCGAAGTATTTCAGGTTGGGGCAGAATTTGAGTGGAACATAACGGATTCACTGACTGGTACTTTTGACTGGTCAAATTCTCGAGCAAAAGACGACAACGCGGGAGGAAACTACTTTGTTGTAGTGGCTAGCGCACCTGCAGTTCAGCGCTATGACAATACTGGAAATTTTGCTGCACCTATAATTACAAATTATCAGTTTACGCCGAGCTCAACAGACATTAATGGAGATGGTGTCGTCGACCAGTTTGACTATGTTTTAGGAGATGAAATTACTCAACCAGATCCGAATGAACAATTTTCTTGGGCGTCAACTCGGGAAGGCGCAGGTGAACAAGATCACATACAAGAGTTCAAAGCGGATTTTAATTGGTTTGTTGATGGTGATTTTCTTACGAAGGTCGACTTCGGTGCTTACTATAGCGAGCAAGAAAAAATTCATACTGATGCTCATACCAACAACTCGCGAACACTTTACGCCAACAGACCTGTTCCGATTCCTGCTGAATTGTTAACGTTGAAATTCCGTGACGGTTATTTAGATGGCGTCCCTGGAAATTATCCAAACAGTTACATCGATTACGACGTTGAAGAGCTCCTAGATTTTCTTGAAGATCCTGCAACACTTGCCCTACGTGATGAAATATATGGTTTGCCAGCAGGCTCTTCCGCTGAAACGTTAGGGCCAGATGGTTTTGACGCACTCATTGACCCGAGCCGTGGGTACAGTATTGAGGAAGATATAACTTCATTGTACGTAAACGCGCAATTTTCTCAGTATTTTGATGATATGGAGCTAACAGTCAATACAGGTTTACGCTACACGGAAACTGAAACTACCTCTACCGGTTTTGCTGCACAGTATATTGATTTTGCGCCAAATCCATTGCGGGATGATGTGCTAGATTTTACAGAGTCTGAGCCGAGCCCACTGTCTCAAACGACTAAATATGACAATTGGCTACCCAATATTACGGCTAAGCTTCGCGTTAACGATATAGTGATACTGCGTGGAGCGTTTTCAAAAACACTTACAAGGCCTAATTTAGGCGCATTAAACCCAGGTATTCAAATTAACCCTGGTTTACGTTTATCTGATCTGCGCGGAGTGGGCGGAAATCCAGACTTGCAACCCTATGAATCAACAAACTTCGATTTTAGTAGCGAATTTTATGTCAATGAAACAACCCTTTTTTCACTAGGTCTATTTCATAAAAAAATTGATGGTTATGTAGTTCGTGGTGAACAGCGAGAGGCCATTACTGTTCCAGAGCCGAACAACTTGGATTCCATAACTGAAGATAGAACAAATATTGAAGGTAACAATATTTTCTTTACTATTACCCGTCCTAGAAACCTAGAAAGTACAGAAGTCTACGGGGCTGAAATTGCTTTCCAGCATACCTTCGATTACTTACCTGGTCTTTTGCAGTACGTAGGGGTAAATGCAAACCTTACGTATGTTAATTCATCAGACGAATTTGATAGCAATGATGCAGAAAATAATGTTGTGCTACCTGGTCTTTCTGATTCCCAAAACTTAGTATTGTTCTATGACGACAATATGTTTGAAGCACGCATTGCTTATAATAAGCGTCAGCGTTACTTTGAGCGTTTAACACGTGTAGAGCCTATTTTTGTCGACAATTATGATCAATTAGATGCGCGCATAGCGTGGAATATTAAAGAAAATCTTCAAGTGTTCCTTGAAGGAACCAACCTAACTAACTCTTACTCGCGTCAGGGCGGGCGATTTGATAGTCGTTTTGCGTTCGTTGAGTCAACGGGTACGCGCTACGCAATTGGTGTAAGAGCAAACTTCTAATCTAGCAAAACATCGTGCAAGGCGAGCTTGATGGTTGAATCTGCTCGCCTTTTAGGTTTTAGACTTTTGATAAAAACGTAAATAAATCGAAAAAGAGCTACGTGATGCTGCGATTATCTAATTATGTGACAATAGTATTGTTCATTTTTATCTGTTTGCCTACTACTGCTAGTCCGGAAAAGCTTTTTTACAAAGCGCCAACCCACTTTGGGGTAACGAAATACTTTGTTAATGATTATTCAGCTGATAATGATCCAAAGACCGATGATACAAGGCTGTTTCAGCGCGCAATAGATGATATATGGAAACAAGGTGGCGGGAAGCTTGTCGTAGAAAAAGGCAAATATTCCCTATTAAACGTTGTTCTAAAATCTAATGTTCATATCGAGATTGAAGCTGGCACTGTTATTTTCCCTTATCTTGATCCGACCCCAAATAATCGATTTCTCAAAAAAGCATACGCCATATTTGAACTTACTTCTAAGTACGCGGAACCGTTGAAAAGCGTAAGTATTAGGGGGTTGGGAGGCGATTTCATTGTTGATATTTCGACAGCGATTAATAAAAAGAACCGTGTCTTTTTCATTAAGAATGTACAAAACTTCTTGATTAGTAATGTGGAAATTTTAGACGACTATTCTAAATTTTCAGCTTTTGTTTTAAACGGAGAGTATGTTGGACAAAGAATACTAGGACCCAAAAACGGAGAGATTAGAAATGCCCGTGTGTTAGGTGCTGATTATGGTTATGGCTTAGTACAAGCACAGTTAGGTGAAAGTATACTTTTTCAAAATTTATATGGATTAGGAGGCGCGACTCTTAGGTTAGAGTCGCACACTAAAAACTTAAGAGACCTTACGAAGTTTACTCCATTAAATAACATTAGAGCCAATAATATTAAGTGTGAAAAAGGAAACGCCGCTTTTATGGTATCTCCACATTTCGTGAAAAATGGGCAATTTAATGTCGACAATATAAAAGCGAAGGGGTGTGGCTGGGCAGTAAGAACGTCTAATGGGTTTACGACAAAAGAAGAAAAGTCCTTAGGGTTATACGCAGGTTCGTTTAGCGCCAAGTCAACTATACGTAATGTAAGTGCGCAATTTGGTGAATATTACGCACAAATAAAGCCGAAACACTACAGGTATATACCTTGCGTTTTGGTGGCTAACATCGACAGGAAGGCTATTTCAAAAGCCACAGGCAAAAGTTTCGTTGGACCTTCAATTGGTGTTGTGCTGCTAGATACCGATTATCAATCATTCATGGGTTCCGATGAAATTTTGCGCTCTGATGGTTTTTATCCAGAACAGCAGCTAGTAATGGGTGATAAAACTTCAAAGGATTTGTGTAAGAGTATCCCTTTTCAGAATAATTCTAACACTTAAAAGTAGGTAGCATTGATTAGTTTAAAGGGTGTTTAAGGGCCCTACACAAACTCTAAACGGTTTTCGTTTAAATCGTGTTTTATTATAAACCTTAAACATGATATCTTTATTTAAATGATATGTTTAAAATTTGTTATTTAAGTAATCGGAAATGAGAGGTTTAGCCTCGCTCAATATTCGACATTTCAACGTAACAACTTAATGAGTGTTTACATGAAACCAGTAAAAAAATTGCCTTTCGCTTGTTGTGCTTTGTTTTTATCAATCTCGACTATTAGTGGGTGCACGACTGAGATGGTAGCATCCGCTAGTGAAAAAGAAGCGTCTTCAACCAACATGTTCAAGAGGACGAGTGGGGTCATTCCTTTTAGTCGGTCTCTTCAAAGAAAGTGGGGCGCCGCGGTTACTGCAGATGTCGACCAAGACGGATGGGATGACGTAATAACAACTCAGCACGGCACGAATGCACTTATTTACTGGAATAATGAAGGCAAATTTTCCGAACCTGTTGTAATAGTCACAGGCGACACACATGGATTAGGTGTGTCTGATTACGATGGCGACGGCAATATGGATATTGTTGTATCACCCGGTGGTGGCGATGGGGGTAATCCTAGACGGCCTGTATATTTTAGTGTGGATACGCAGCGAAATATTACTAAAGGTGGTACGTTCTCGCACTTTAGCGCTAGTAGAGGGCGGGCCATTAAGTTCTTAGAAGCCAACAGCGATAATAAGTTGGACTTATTCACAACGGGTTTTGCGCCTAAACGGGTGAAGTCATTAACCACAAATCAACTGTATCTGAATTCAGGGACAAGCTTTTCACACCCATTAACCTTATCTATCCCTCATGATGCGCTTTCAGTAAAAGCGCTTGTTACAGATGTAAATAACGACCATATTTCCGATGTAATTACCTTCGGAGGTAAAGACATGACACTATCGGTAGGGCAAGGGGACGGGAGCTATGTAGATAAAACAAAGGAAGCTTTAGGTGATTTGGCTAATACCCACAATGTAATCAACATTGCAGAAATAGACTATGACAACGACGGGGACTTTGACTTATTTCTCGCACGTAGTCCTTACCAATTTCAACAAGAAGCCTACTACGATCCTAAAAATAAAAACTTTGCTTTCTTTGTGTTCAGAAACAACTTTATGTATGACGACATCACCGTTGAAGGCGAAAACCTTATCTTGGAAAATATCCAAGAAACCTATGCAACCTATGACATTCAGTTAGGCAGCGAACGGAAGGTTGTTGAAGCTGAGCGCACTGCGCACTATATGGATGGTCGCCTTGAGATTACACCAAACGAGGCGATGGGGTGGCCAGAAGGTGAAATACTTAAGGGCATGCATATTGGCTATATAGGTAACGGAAAATGGCGTGTTGGCGGCGCAGTTAAATCTCGTTTATCGGCGGTAATAAAAAATGTTATTAACCACCCTGGTGAATTGAAGCGAAAGCCTATGCCAGCACTTTTGCTCGAAAATCGAGGCGGTAAATTTGTGGATGCTACAGATAGTGTAGGTGTTGATATCCAAGAACAAACCACCAGTGTTGCCGCAGCCGATTTCAACAATGACGGTTTTATGGATTTAGCGATTACCCCTTATGGAAATATGGCCTTGCCTGTGGAGCATTACGTATTGATGAACG
Source organism: Alteromonas macleodii (assembly GCF_903772925.1). Taxonomy (NCBI): domain Bacteria; kingdom Pseudomonadati; phylum Pseudomonadota; class Gammaproteobacteria; order Alteromonadales; family Alteromonadaceae; genus Alteromonas; species Alteromonas fortis. The sequence continues at coordinate 2,873,469 of NZ_LR812090.1, read as the reverse complement.
AAGCTGGGACGGGATTTAAAAAGCTTCCTCACGTTGGACTAACCTCTGATGAAATAGGAGCCACGGGTGTCGGAGTCACCGCATTCGATTATGACCAAGACGGCCGTATGGACTTGGTTTATGGCAATGAAAGAGGTCGCTGGTACTTAGCTCAAAATCAGTTACCAAAAAATGTTTTGGGTAACTTTATCAAGGTAGAAGTAGGAGCGTCTGCCGACCAACAAGCCCAGCCCACAGGTGCAAGAGTAACTATTACGGCTTGCGGTAGGCAGCAAACTCAACATGTAGGTGCCACTGGGGATGGCTTCCACCATATGCTAAATAGCAAAATGCATTTTGGAATTGGTGAATGTGATGTTGTTGAGAATGTACATGTTATCTGGGCTAACGGTGAGAAAAAGTCAGTAGGGAACATCGTAACCGGAACAAATATTAAGCTTTAGAGAATGGCGGACACGTGCTCAATAGCTTAAACAGTGACAAAAGACAAAGTTAAGGGTAACTCATAGTAGGTAAAGTGAGTATTAGGAGCTGCTTTGAAGAAAGAATGATTAAAGCAGCTGCCGAATTTTAATTTCTATTGGATATTTTCAGGCTTTTGCCATACGCGAATGTATTCCACTTCAAAATCTACCACACCATCGAGTTTTTTGTCTTCGGGGCTGTTTTTTTCTAAATCCTCTAGACTATTAGGGTAGCCATGCCATGGGAAGGTTTCCATATCGAGCCATAAATTAATAGGGCGAGTGGCCACGTATCCGTTGTAGTCATCAGGAAGTCCTTCACGGTTTTGCTTAGCCCACGCAGTCGCTTGTTCTGGCGTCATAGATGAAAATAGCTCTCCGTCAATGTAATAGTTTATGCCGTCCTCGCTCCATTCAATACCGTAAACATGAAAGTCATCAGCCATTCTAAAGCCCAGCTGCTTTCTTTCTGTGTAGCTGGGTTTGCCGCCGACAGGTTTTTCCCAGTCGCGAATAGACCACCATAGTTCACTGTCTAAATGGTCTTTGTTAGGATCTTCTCGGCTGTCGCCAAACGACTCGAAAAAGTCGAACTCCATTTTAGGTCCCATAGACCAAAACGCACTGGTGACTTCCGCATCGGCAGACTTACTCTTTATTTCAATATAGCCATAGGTAAAAGAACGGCGACCTATAAAACACGGCGTAGTGATATTTTCGTGCTTCATGGGTTCACCAAATGTCGGCTTTCTAATCTCGTCAGTGAATGGGAAATCAGGCTCCCAGCGCGCTTCAAGCATCAGCTTTCCATCTTCTAAGCGATAGTTGCGGCCTGAAAACTGTGAAGGAGCGCGACCTTTCCACACCCATTTATCTGGGTCGTCAGGATGAACATATTGCGGTTTACCGTCTTTGAATTTGCCAACAATAAACCATCTATCTTCGTCCACTTTATCTGCATCAAATTCATCGCTTACTTCTTTATTTAGTACCCAACCTCCTTTATTCATAGGGTCGGAAAGAGGGAAAACAGGGGCGGCACTTGATTGAACGCTAAAAAAGAAACTTAACGATAAAGCAAAAGAGTAGACTTTTTTGATTTGAATATTTGGCATGCTAGTTTTTCTCTCAATAGTATTATTATAAAAAACATCATATGTATTAAGGATTTTAATATGGAACGATGAAAAGTTGTAGTGAAAATGTAAAGAAGTAGAGAAGGGATCTAAAATCGGCGTGCTTTAACATGATTGTTAAAGCACAAATTGCTTAATTTCGCGTTATTGGTAGCATCTGACCTCAAATAACTTAACGTTCTTAGCGCCATAGGTTTCTTTCAAAGTTAGACGGAAGCCATCTATCTTTTGCTTCTCGAAATTAAACTTTATCAGCCGACGTTGATTATCATCTTTCTCGCAAATCGTTTTCCAAACGCCGTTTATATTTAATTCAAGGGTAAGACGCTTTAACAACTCGACAGGGATCTTTGTGGTATAGGCTTCATTTTCACGGGGGTTTTTTAGCATCATTATGTTTTTCTTGACATTGGTGTCGCATTTCACCTCTATTTGAGAAGCTGCTATAGGTGTATCCCACTCAAAAGAAACGGTAGCGCCTAAACCTTTGCTACACCAATGATGAACTTCACCCCGCTCATCTCTTGCCATACCATCTATTAGGTTTTTCACTTCGCCTGAAAGGGTGCTACTGGCAATAATTCTGTCTGCTGTTCGCGATAGGTCGTTAGGGTCGTTTGCATAGCGTTGAGGAATGTATGCATCATCCCGTAACAGTTGCTCTTGTAATTCATCTATATGGTCAGTCGCAATGTCTCTTGGTAGTGCGCTATGCTTTAAGCATAATGCAGCAGCAGTACCCACAGCTTGACCTTGTACAGCACATGTCCCCATTACGCGAGATGAAGATAACGCAACGTGGGTTTGACTAATATTGCGACCAGCAAACATTAAATTCTTAATATTTTTGGAATATAGAGAACGAAGGGGGATTTGGTACACTTCTTCAAAGTGCTCGTGCCAAAAACTCGGTGGCTCCGCAAGATTCTCAATGCCCCCAGGGTTGTGTTCATCAAGAGGCCAGCCTCCGAAGGCCACTGCGTCATCAAACTGCTTAAGACTCAGTTGATCGGGTTCGCATAATATATAGTCTCCCATAAACCGTCGTGACTCCCGCCGACCTGGAAGGGAGCCTACCCAATCAAGCGCAAAGTTATCAGCTTCCGGATAAAGCCCCGAACACTTAACATGCTCCCACACGCCGTACGCAAACGCGAGTAGCCGATGCATATCTGTTTCTGCCGTACCTATAATGTCATCGTTACTTCCTACCTCTACCCACCAAAACCCTTCAACAAAAGGAATGATGCGTCTATCTGGATGTGTTTTTTCAGCGTCATACTTAATCGCAAACGGGGGCGCTTGATAAGGCATAGGTTTTCCCATGTCTTTTGATGACAACAAAATAGTGGCCCCCATTTGCCAACCATCAGGTTCGTCAGGCGCGTATTGCTCATTAAATTCTTGTTTACCCTCACGACCCGTGCGGTATTCTGCACCGGCTGTTGCTGCCATCAAGCCATCGCCAGAGCAATCGATAAAAGTATTAGCTTCCACACTGATTAGGGTTTCTGTGCTCAACTGCCAGCATAACACTTGAACTATTTTTTCACTTTCCACTACTGAGCGCACAGCATGGGTGTTAAGCATCAAGGTTATATTGGGTTCGCGGGTAACGAAGTCGTATAAGACATGATCCCATACAGTAAATGAGTGTTGCTCATTGCAAAAACGGTTAAGCAAGAGAATTTCCTCTAAAATTCCCGTTTCTCGTTCTGGAAGCCCACTTTTTAACTTTGTTACACCATGCACAATTACTCTAATTTCACTTGAGGCATTTCCTCCTAATACCGCTCTATCTTGGATTAGGAGTACTTTCGCGCCATTTCTAGCCGCAGCAACAGCAGCACAGATTCCCGCCATACCACCACCTACGACTGCTACATCAAGCGTTACTGTTTTATCTCGTATGGGTGTCTTCCTTTCAAAGTTTCCCATTTGTGTCCAGTTGTCGTTAGAGCGGTCAGCCAAATCAATAAAACTCTTCATTCTTTACCTTTGTTATAGCGGTTTAATATAGAACAAAACTACCACTAAATTTCTATAATAGCAATTTTGGTCAGCTTGTTTTAGTTGATTTCGGTTAAATTGCGTTTGTAACTTTTGTGGTATGATCCCTGTAATTCACTTTGATCGTTGAAAGATAGAAAACAAATGAAAACTAAACCAGGCGCACAAATAAATCAGAGCATCTTGGACGGGATTTCAGTGTTGCAAGCTCTTGCTGGTTCTGACATGCCCGTAGGGGGGAAGGATTTATCAGAAAAGCTAAACATGGATAGCACTAGGGTTAACAGACTTTTGAAAACCCTTGCTTCAATTGGAATGACACAGCAAACAAAGGGACGAAAGTACATTCCAGGACCAGGTATACACGTACTTTCAGCTCAGAGCTTATATGCCTCAGGATTGCTTCGAAGCGCAATGCCTACGTTGGAGCAACTTGGCAAATTTGACTTAACCGTTGCAATGGGTGTGTTATGGTTTGATACGGTTTCATTTATTTATCACGCAAAGCCAGGTATGCGCGCTACCGAAGGGATAGGTAGAATTGGCGTGCGTAGCGCCACCACAAGCGGTATCGGTATGGTGATGTTAGCTAATTCTCCGAGAGAAGCTGTTATAGATGCATATCAAAACAAGGTTATCGAAGGGTTTCCAGATGGCCTAGAGAGCCTGCTTAGTGAACTGGAAGAAATTAAACAGCGTGGCTACGCACTTTTTCAAAGTCATGAACTTCAAGCGGAAAATGACAAAGCTTATTACTCTTTAGCAATGACCATAGGCTCCCCAGCCAACTCAGCCATTGCACTCCAGGGTAAAATAAAACCTGTAGATGTAGATGATCTTGTATGTGTGCTTAAAGATGCTCGAACTAAAATAGAAAGTGAATTGGGCAAAATGCCGGTACCGTAAAGATATATGGGGAATAATTGTTGGCCGCTGCTTTAAAGCGTAGGCCAACAATCGTACCTTAATGATATTGCTACCAGCTCGCTTCTTTCTCTTGTAAAAGAATACTTTTCAGGTGATGTTGATATACGTCCAACCTAGGATCATCTACCCGCGCCAGTTCACGCTCTAAAAGTGAGGTAATATGGGCTAGCTTTTGCTTATAGTCAGCGTTTTTAATCAAGTTTGTAAGTTCACCAGGGTCTTTTTTCAAATCATAGAGTTCATCTCTGTTATCTCCCGGGTACCAAACGAATTTTAAGTCGGGCGTGCGCAGCGCTCTTAGTCCAAACCAAGCTCCGTTGTACCATTCGTACATATAAAGTGCGGTATCCTCTTGGCCTGCTTCAGCCTTGTCCCCGTTTATCATAAGCGGTACTAATGAGCGCCCATCTACGTCCCCATCACTGGGAAGGTGCATTAGCTCACCTAATGTGGGCGCCAAATCTATCATCGATACTTGCCGGGTAATTACTTTGGGCGTGGTATCTGGATTCCGATAGAGTAGGGGAATGCGCATGAGTTCGTCATAGGCATATGGACCTTTATCAAAAAGATTGTGTTCACCTATCATGCTCCCTTGATCGCCTAAAAGAACAATATGTAAATCATCATATAAACCGAGGTCTTTCGCTGTTTGCAATAGCTCCCCAACCATGTCGTCAACCATTGCTATGGCGCCGTAGTAGTGTGCCTGAGAACGACGCCAATCGCTTTCTGTCATATGCCCCACATCATGCCAAGGCCACAATACCTTGTCCTGCGCCATTGGTTTAAAATTTCTTTCTTGCACAAAATTGTCGGGCAAAGAAATGTCCTTGGGATCAAACATACTGGAGTACGGTTCGGGAACACGATAGGGTGGGTGAGGTTGATTAAAACTCACCACGCCGAAAAAGGGCTTGTCTTGTTGAGCGGCCGCAACCAACATCTCTTTTCCATACTCAACTTTATGGTACGCTTCTGTATCTTTATAAGTACCCGGTATAGTTTGGTAGTAAACGTGTTTCTCACCGTTTTCATCTCGCTGCCCTTGATAATAGCCTTTAATACTTTCTACATCGGCGTAAGGTACATAATGGCGAGGCTTTCTGGTGCGCGTATCTGCGTGCTCCCGAATAAATTGAGCGCCACGTATCTTTGGCCCTTGGGGGCCTATATGCCATTTACCAACATATCCTACAAAATAGTCGCTATCTACCGCCCGTTTTATTAGTCCCCCTTCAGAAGGCGAAAGTTGGTATTGACGAGAGTGAAACAGCTCAACATTGTCGTCGAGGCCCGTTTTGTGCCCCCATCTGCCGGTAAATAAGGCAGCCCTTGAAGGTGAACAAAGGCCGGTTGTCGTCATAGCTGAGTTAAACTGTACACTTTGCTCTGCAAGCATATCGATATTTGGGGTTGGTACTGGCCCATCTCGATAAGAAAATGTATCAAATCGCATATCGTCAAAAAAGAGCACAAGTACATTCGGTTTTTTCTCGGGGGTAGCGAATGCGAATGGGCTAAAAATTAAGATAAGAGATAACAATAAGTACTTCATACGTGAGTGTCCTTACGTTGATTAAATAATGTTTTGGGGTATACGGTAATACATAAAGCTAATACAAAAGTGCCCACCAGTAGGATAGTGTTTTGCCCTTTGTCAGCTTGAAGGCCCAAGCCGAAAATAATGAGCCCTATACCACCAATGCCAATTGCGATAATTTTCTTTCCTTGTTCGTTGGCATCGTTAGTCGAAGGGGGTAAGTCGTTTGAATGAGTGGCTTCTGGCGTTTTTACGTTAGAGGGAGAGAAGCCCGCCCTTTGAACCGGTTGTTTATTGCCGGGCGCATTATGTGTATTGGAAAGAAAGCGGTAGTAAAGTTCCCAAATTGCCAAAAGGAATATTGGCACAATCACACCCACAAACATTTCACTTGAGCGGTCAAGCGATATCCCCAATAGCTCTGGGATAAAAAATTTAAAAGCGACATTGATTGAAAGACTGATAACACTAGTAGAAATAACACTCAACTGTGTTTGATTGTCCGAAAATAGCGTCCATACAGGAGGTAGAAATAAGGCAACCCCAGTAATAGCGGCTAAACTAAAAGCGACCTCTACAATACCCCCCATGCTTGATACGCAAAGCGCGATAACTATCGATAATACGCCAAAAAATACCGTTGACGTTCTAGCAACCCACATAGTTTCAAACGCACTACGTTTTCGTTTTATTTGTGGGTAAATATCGTTAGTGAATACGCCTGCGGCAATATTCAATGTGGTGTTAACGGAACTGGCTGTCGCGAATACCATCGCGCCAAGAATTAACCCCATTAATCCATTTGGCACCACTAATTTACTGATTTGTAGGTAAGCTCCTTCGGCGTCAGTGGAGGCTGTATCAGGACTAATAATGCGGTAAACCATAGGTGGCAACATCCATATGATCGGCGCAATTAGGTATAAAACTCCAAATAGATAGCCAACTTTTTTTGCATCTTTTTCTGATTTAACACTCGTGTAGCGCTGTACGTATGCCCAACTTCCACCAATAAAAACCATGTTATAGAAGCCAAACGCGGCCATAAATAGCCAATCATACTCAGCGTTTGTTACCTGAAAAAAATCGCTGGGTGCGTTAGCTATAAACATACCCACACCACCAATTTCCTCAAATGCCAAGGGGACGATTATGCTAACCGCGGCCATTAGAACGATAAATTGCAAAACGTCGGTAACCAAAACTGCCCATAAACCACCTACGGCGGTATAGGCAATAATGAGTACGCCGAGAAAAAGAATAGCCGAGACAAGCGGTATGCCCGTTGTGACTTCTATCATTTTTCCTACAGGGTATAAAAACGCGCCACCACTAAAGATAGAGATTATGAAAAAGAGATACGTATAGAACTTCTGAGATGCATGTCCAAGCTTTGTTGAGATAAATTCTGCGGCTGTTAAAACGTTAGTTCGATTCCATTTCGGCGCGATGAAATACCCAACTGCAAGTCCAGCTAGACTCATTGTTGTTTGTATTGTAACAGAAACAAGCCCCGTCTTGTACGCAATAGAGCCCCATACAACGAAGGTTCCTACAGAGAAAAAGCTCATAAACAAGGAAAGTCCGGAAATCCACCAGGGAACTGCACCTCCAGCAGCGAAGAAAGAGGATACCGAGCCTTCTTTTTTGCCAAAAGAGAGTCCTAGCAGAACAACAAGCAATGCGAAGGTGATAGCAATTGAAACGTCAAATGAAGTCAAAATTATCTCACTTAATTGTTCTTTTTGAAAAAGCGCACATAATCTACGGTTATTTGCTCAGGCAATTTACTGTCATCTATTGCTTGAGTATTTCCAAGGAAGGTTCCTAGCCCAGTGAGCCAAATATTCACGTCGTTGTGTTTGTAACGGGGGGCTGGAAACTCTGTTTCGCTCACCAGTTTTCCGTCGAAATAATAGCGCACGTGGGTCTCGGTAAACTCCATGCCATAAACATGGAATTCCGTTAGTGTAGTGCCGTCATTAAATCGAATTTGCTTAGTGCCAACTTTATTTTGTTTGCGGCCCTTATCTTCGGTCCCTGGTTCAGGTTTCCATTGGTGGGCATCGGTTTGAAAATGGGTAGGATCGATGGAGTCATTTTCAAAGGGATCAAGTTCGATGTGACTGTGTAAACTTGGATCATCCAGCGGATTAAATTTAAGACTGTCGCTGTTTTCGGTTTTTTCTAGGTATTTCATCATCCAAAAAGAGCTATGCCAACCAGCACCCACCGGTGTTTTTAAGCGCGCTTCGTAAAAACCATAGCGAAATAGTGATTTAGAGATAATCCCTCCACCCGTGTAATGCACAGCACGAGCGGGCTCATCACCTTCTTTTTGGCCCGGCTGCAACCAGGTATTATTGGGGCATTCCACACGTTCTTTTTTTAATAAGATAGTGTAGTAACCATCAGCTACGACGTTATTAGATTGCAGTTGTTTGCTCCAGTGCTTACAATCTAGTCGATACTGCCAACGAGTTTCATCAATCGCATTTCCATCGAACTCATCGTTCCAGACCAGCGTATAATTATCGTTATTCGCTTCTAATAGCGGCTGCACCTTTGTCTCTGCCAGATCAGAACACGCACCTAACCCCAATGCGACTACCGTTAACACAGACATTTTTCTGCAAACATTCATACTTACCCCCCCTCTAATTGCTATAATAGATATTACGATAATAATCTACTTAGTTTAAAACATCAAACATATTATTTTTATATTTATTACATATTGATAACAAAATCACTTGTGCTTTCATGGTAATTGCTATTATAGTGATTTTACGACTAAGTGAGGATTGTTAAAAATGAAGATAAAAAAACTTTCAATGGTAGCTTCGGCGGTAGGTACGATTTTGTGTACCAACATCGGAACTGCACAGGAAATCGATAAGTCTGTGGAAGTGATAGAGGTTAAAGGGGTAAGAACGTCATTGATTGCAGCGACTGCAAATAAGCGCTACTCAGACCAAATTGAAGACTCCATTATTGCCGATGATATAGGAAAGTTGCCAGACGTGACGGTCGCAGAATCCCTCGGAAGGGTGGCGGGCGTTCAAGTCGACCAAGGTATTGGTGAAGGCTCTTCCGTATCTATAAGGGGGTTACGTGACAATGTTATTTTGTACAATGGAAGGACAATTGTAGATGTAAACGGGCGCGGAGGAACGGGAATGGATACGTTGAACACATCGACCTATTCCATTATGGCCATGGTACCTTCTGCGTTAACAAAATCCTTAACTGTAACGAAACTATCATCAGCCGATATGATTGATGGTGCTATGGGCGGCGTGATTAACATCAAAAGCCAAACCGCATTCGATAACCCTGGCGAACAAAAAGCATTTTCCTATGCTGTAAATTATAATGATCAGAATAATAGTTTAGGGAACCAGTTGTTCGGCTCCTATTCAAATACGTTTTCTGACGATCAAGTGGGGATACTTTTAAGCGCGAATTTAGACAAAAGGGAAGTATCACAAGATGGTGTCGGTACGTTTAACGGGTGGACTTCGCTTGCTACCGACCGGATGGCAACGGATTCTGACGGTAATCGTTTAGATTTAGATGCGCAAGGCGCAGAACAAAAGTTATTTATAAATAGCGATCCCCGTTTTCAACAAATAATAGACGACCGCGACAGATTGAGTGCGTCGTCAATAGTACAGTGGCAACCATTAGAGACCCTTTATTTTGTTTTCGATGCACTATATTCAAAATTTGACTCAGTAAGAGATAGGCATTGGTTATCAACGCCATTGCTGGGGGATTTTTCTAATGCTGTAGTCGATGAAAACAATTTCCTAGTGGCAGGGTCGGCACAAAGTCCCTTACAAAACAATGCGGAGTACGTTGACCTTTCAACTGACCTTTTATCCGTTGCATTACAAAACGAATGGCAAATTACTGACGAGGCTATTATTTCTTCCGAGCTTACTTACAGTAATTCGGAGTCCGATAGAATCCAAGTATTTAATCGAGTACAAACCCTAGAAACGTTTGATATCGACTTTGACGTAAGAGAAGGTGATTTTGGTGGTGAATTTAACTTCGATGCTGACCCATTAGATAAACGTGCCTATCGATGGAATAACTACTTCGATAATAAGCAAAGTACACGTACTGAACACTACGCTTTAAGTATAGATAGCGATATATATCTCGATAGTCCTATTTTCACGAAACTAGAGGCAGGTGTTAGATTACAACGATACCAAACCAATACAGATGCGGGGAATAGACAGTTAGTTCCGTTTCGTAATCAACCGACCGACAATCTTATTGATTATGAGCAAAAATTCAATTTAGACGGTTTTTTTGAAACATTCTCAAATACAGATTATCTACCCAATGCGTTAAGTGAGTTACCGAGAAGTTATTTGATTGGGCAAGGAAGGAATATTGTTGGGTGCGAATTTGTTATTGATGTATTTACTGAAGCAGATCGCCAAAAGTGTTTAAACCCTGACGCTGACATCAATAATTTATTAAGTACATGGAATATTGAAGAAGACCACTTAGCTGCCTATTTGAAAATTAACTACGACTTTGAGTTTGCTGGTATGAGAGCTAGTGGCAACTTTGGTGGTAGGTGGTTAAAGCGTGACCTTACATCGATAGGGAATCAGGCTGTATCATCGACTGAAGTGACAGGGTCGACTGTTGAGGTAACGAATTCAACTTTCTTACCCTCAGTAATTTTCAATTTAGATGTTACAGATGATTTTAAGTTGAGATTAGGCGGGGCTAAAGTGCTTGCGTACCCTAGCACTGCTTCAATGCGTAATTCATTTAGACTATTTGTGAGAACGGATACAGATGACAACGGAAATTTAGTACCGGGTTTCGGCAATGGAGGCTCTCCTGAACTAAAACCTTTTGAAGCTACGCAATTTGATGTATCCGCTGAGTGGTATTTCAACGAATCCTCTGCCTTTACTACAACGCTCTTCACAAAAGATATTGCGTCGTTCGTTATACCTAGACAAAATAATTTAAGCTTTCCTTCCTACCCGGAAGTGCCTTTTTTCACCATTGCTCAGGATGCCAACGGAGAAGGTGGGACTATTGAGGGCATTGAATTCTACTATCAACAAGCTTTTGACTTTCTCCCTGCACCCTTTGACGGATTTGGGGTAACGGCGAGCTATGCGGTAATCAATAGTGATACTGACTTAACAGATTTATCCGGTAACCCGCAACCGTATTTAGGGCTATCTAAAAAGAGTGGAAATTTAATTGCGTATTATGAAAAGGAAAAACACAGTATTAGGGTTGCCTACAATTTTAGAGATCCTTACTTGCAGTCTATAGGTACCGAGGATTTAGGCTGGTATAGCGATGAATTCAACCAATTGGCTTTAACTTACAAATACACGATTAACGATAACATGAGTGTTTCGCTGCAGGGGAACAACTTAACAGAAGAGAACAATCGCACGTATGCACAGTTTCCAATAGCGCTATTAACTAATACTGAAAGAGGAAGAACACTTAGAGCGTCCTTCACTATGAAATGGTAAAAGAGTCGGACTTACTTTACAAACCTTTGTTAAATTAAGTTGCTGTATTAAATAAAAATTGAGGGAGTTCCCCTCAATTTTTTGATTAAGAAAACTAACCTAGGGAGCGAAAATAAGTAAAAGATTCGCGGTCTCCGAGCTTCTGTGAAAAAGACATACCCAGTTCAATAAGCCTGCTGTCTCGAACATGCGAAAGTCCCTCTTTTAGCACGGTAATCGCATTTTGTGTTTTACCTATATTATCCAGAGCAAGGGCGTAGATATACCAGTTCTGAGTATTGGTCGGTGCTAGTTCAGAGGCTTTTTTAAATAATTTAACTGCAGCAGGTTTATTCTGCTGGCGAATGTTGAGCATTCCCAGTGAATAGTAAACAATGTCGCTAGTAGGAACCGCCTTTACTGCTTCTTCGAGGGTTTGTTTTTCAAGCGCCGCTTTATTTTGGCTGCGGTACAGTTCGGCAAGATTTATGTAATTAGCTTCAAAGAACGGGTCTACTTTAATACCCTGTTTTAAAAGTGTTTCTGTTTCTTGAATGTTTCCTAGCTGGTATTCAATCATACTTTGATTGAGATTCCCTTCACCACGCCACTGATTGATGATGTTAGATACTTTCAGTTCGTCCAATGCTTGTTTAAACGCAGCAGAATCAATACCCAAACCAATTAAATTATTAACCGCGGCAACGCGGACGCTTTTATATTTATCGTTAAGTAACCCTTTATATGATTTCAGCCGTTCGCCCGCTGGTAGAGTTCTGCCAGCTTGGGCCGCCGCAAGTCGCAGTAATGGCTCTTTGTTTCTAATAAATGGTCTAAGATCTTTATCGCTCAGCGCCTCAATACGACTAGATAGCATTGTGACCACTGTCGCACGCTTTATAACAGGCAGCGTTTTAGCATGGGCAAGTCTTAGCATTTCATTTTTACCCATAGCTTCGCCGTGCATAAAAGCAATGTATTTTTCCTCATCGCTATTTAATGTCGCATCTCTGCCATACCACTCATTTAACTGCTTCGACACCCAATCATTGTCGTTTTCATGGCAGTTTAGGCAGGCGTTAGGCGCGCCGGTTTTCGCTGATACATGTGGAGTAGGGATGCTAAAACTATGATCGCGCCTGGCGTCTACCCCCATAAAGGTGCGCGTCGGCATGTGACAATTTACACACTGGCTAGCTTCACTGTCACTAGGATGTTTGGTGTGCTTTTCACCTTCGTATGCTTGTGCAGAGTGGCACTGCAAACACAGCCCATTACCTTCTACTTTCAGCTTCATGGTGTGTGGGTTGTGACAGTCTATACAATTAACCCCAGCCTCATACATCCGACTTTGAAGAAAAGACCCATACACATACACTTCCTCTTTTATTTGCCCGTCAGCAAAGTAAAGAGGGGATATAAGCAATGAAGGAGTGAACTGATCCAGATAGTGGTGTTCAGGGTTTATGCCATCAGTTAGTGGAGAACGAAGAGAGTGACAGCCAAAACAGGTATCCATAAAGCTATTGTCCCGTTTCGCAGGCCTATATTCGCCATTTTCAAGCTCTTGCCAACTAGCAATTTTATCCCCTTCTTTTAATAACCATTGGCCCATAGCCTTTTGTTCACCTGTCGACAAGGTATTGTGGGAATAGGGGGGCGTGTCGTTACTGGTAGCTGTATCAGTCTTCGAAGCGTGCGTAGAAGAAAGTGTGTTGCTATTTTGCTTATAATGGTTTGCCATATCTCCGTGACAAGACGCACAAGACACGTTAATAGCATCAAAATGACTGTTAAATGTTGATGTGTCGGCGTCGAAATTACGTGTTAAGCCGGTTGAATGGCAATCAGCACACATTCCGTTCCAGTTTTGCATCGGCTGCTTCCAGTGCAGCCTATCATTCACGCCAATATCTTCATCTTGATAGTTAGGGTACCAGCGTTGACCGCCTTCTTTTTCGTCACGGCTATCCCATGCGAATGGGAAAACCTGTAAACGACCCTTTTCGGTTTCAATTAAAAATTGTTGTAATGGATAGTGACCAAATACATAAGAGATAGTGTACTGTGTAGCTTCGCCTGCCTCTGTGAGCGTAGCCAAAAATTTACCATTTTTTCTAGAGAAAGTTGCACGTTGCGAAAAGTGCGTAGTTGTTGCGTTATCAAAATTGCCTAAAACCGTTTCGTTTGTCGCATGATCCATGGCTTTTCCATGGTCTGATGTTCTCCACTGTTTTACTTGTTCGGCATGACAACTTACGCATTGTGAAGACTCACTAGCGTAAGACGCGTAGCTTGAAAAAACAAACAGCAAAGTAAGGGCTAATACAACAATACGCGGCACGTCAAAAACTCTAATATGTTAATAGTTTGTATAGGGTATCATGTTAACGCAAGCACGTCCTAATAATGCAAACATCTTATGTGGGGTTATTCGTGACGTTCGGTTAAAATCAATTCACTAGACTGGGGCATTATCGCGAAGTCAAACTGCCCTAAGACGTTCATTCCCAACAATCCATCAGAATCGGGTAATGCGTTTTCGGGCAGAACGATGGCTGAAACATCGTTGAACTCATAGCCTGCGAAATAAAAGCGCGGTATCTGTACCAGAGGGGCTTCAATGGTTCCTGACGCGGTTCTAATGTTGAAATTACCGATAAACGTGAGGTTTCGCATGCGACCTAAGCGAGCGAATAGTCGTGACGATATTGCTGTTGTGCTGGCACCCGTATCTAGAATCATGGTGGCTTTTTGATTAAGCGCCTTTGCTTCAAGGCGATATTGGTCGCCGATACGCTCTAAATCTACGCGTGTTTGATAACGTGCGTCCTCCGCGCCTGTCGGCGTTAGTTCACTGTTGTTCGGTGTAGTGTCGGCGTTAGCAATATCGCGTATTTCATAAGCTTTATTGCGAATGATATTTGCGTCTCTGTCGTTTAATGGCAAGGCGGCGAGCACATCTTCCATTAAGGTAAGCTTTTGCTGATAAGCGTAGGCTTCAGCCAGGTTAAGTGTGTAGTGTTTCGCGTCGGGAATGCGTTGATAAAGTGGCTCATTTAATCTGGCAACCAGTTCCCACTGTTCGTCTTGACTTAACTGCGTCTGTGCTTGTTGATACAAGGTGGCAATTTTTGTGTCAATAAACGTAAGCGTTTTGTTTGAAAGAGGCAGTTCAGCTAAGTCGTAGTAGTGCACTATCGCTGTGGGCAGGGGCTTGGTTAACTCAATTAGTTCAGCTTCTAGTAGCAGTAGTGATTCATTAAGCGGATCATTTTTCAGATACTTTGTAAGCTCTGTGGCAAGCAGTGCATATTGCCCATTATTGAGTAAAGCTGTTAGCTCTGACAGCTGGTCTTGGTCTAATTGAGATGAAGAGAAGCCTTGCCCTTTTATCTCATTTGATGCCGTATTTGCCCCGCTGATGTCAGTGGGAAAGTCAGTGCGAAAGTCAGAAGATCTTGGGTCAGAAATAGGTACTGCCTTACTTCCTACATTTAGACCGCTTTTGTGCTTTGCATTATCTTCTAGGCGGTGTTCATAGCTTGCCTCTATTTCATAAGCTTTATCATTGTGCTGTTTTAAGCTAACCCACAGGTATATATTAAAGCTTAACGAAACACACAACGTACATAGAAGCAGCACTGCTAGCCAGGTTCTCATTTGGATATACAAGCCTCGCCGTATATGTCCACAAATTGCTTAGGCATCCTTTTGGGCGTACCAGTATCAAGGCTGACGCAAACAAAAGTTGTTAGTGCATCAAAAACGGGTTTGTTACGCTTTGGGCAGATGAACTGGAATTGGCGCTTCAGAGTTAGTTTGCGATCGCAAAACACTATCCAAGTTGCACAGTCTAACGTATCTCCAAGATGTGTTGGCAGGTGGTAGTTAAGCTCGTGACGCTTAATAACCATGCCGCGGTTGAGCGATTGATAATCGGCAAACTGTAAGCCAAGGGCGTTTGAATGAGCCCACGCTAGGCTTTCTAACTGCGACAGATACGCCACATTGTTCACATGCTGATAGTGATCAATATGTGTTTCATCAATATGCCATTGCTGAACATAGGGGTTGTCTAACATCCAATTTAGCGTGGTGAAGCTCAAACCTCTTCCTTATTCATATATCTTGTTTATACCCTAGCTGCTTCATTACCGCCGGCGTAGCGCCGTTGCTCACGAAGGCCTGCTTTTGGATCTCTTTCTTTGCAACTTATACCACAGGCAACGGATTATCTTCAGGTAAGGTTAAATCGTCACTTAACAATGATTGCATAATTGCTTTTTCTCTTACCAACACGGGTTGTATAAAGCCTTGCACATCGCCTAGCGCTTTAAATGCATTAAAACCACGCTCTAAAAACTCATGCAGAGCCAGTAAGCCAGCTAATTTGGCTGGACGTCGAGATAGCGAAATCAACATACCTATACCACGAATCTTTATTACGTCAGAGAGTTGATCGCCCAAATGAGAAATTATATCGATTTGATGCGCTCTGTCTTCCATCCTGCCCACATTGCGATAAGCCAGAGCGTAGTTATCTCGGTTAATTGGCTCTGAAGGAAAATGGCTTTGTAGATATTGGGCCATTTCCATGTCTAAATCGAACGATAGTGCGTTTAACGATAATGCGTCGTCCATAGCGTTCATGGCTTTGTCGGGCAATACTTTTGCGAGCTTAGGAATAACGCGAACTAAGTCAGCGTCGCGCTGGCTGAAATCTTTTGGCCCGTACAATTCATCTACAAAGAACGCCATGGCTTTTTGATAGCGTGTTTGCTGCGCCAAATCGTCGTGCGTGACCAGTAAACGCTCACACTGCCAATGCTGCAGCTGATGAATAATAGGCATTACACCCAACTGATTAGCCAAATCACGAAGGGCATTTACCCGATGAATATGTTTAATTATCTGTTGCGCCAAATGAGAAACTCCCTGTTGAACTAATGTGACTTGTTCGCTCTTGTAAACCTAGATTGACCTATGCCAGCATGCCTTTCAAGTGAGAAGACAAAGTTTTGCTGGTATACTCCACCGCCATTGATTTAGCTCACTCGTATAGAACTTATTTGCCGACATGAAGATTGCAAGTCATCACGCTAAGCCTGACTCAGACGTACCTGCGTTAATAGCACTGTTTAATTCTACATTTGAAGATTTTAATACGCGCTTGGTTTTAGGTGATGATGAACCCATTTACCTCCCAGCAGACGGTGAAAAGCCTTACCATCAAATCGTGTTTGCCCATGGATTCTTTTCAAGTGCTTTGCATGAAATTGCACACTGGTGTATAGCCGGTGAAAAGCGCCGACTATTAGAAGACTACGGTTACTGGTATTGCCCAGACGGTCGAGATGCAGCGCAGCAAGCCGATTTTGAAAAAGTAGAAATTAAGCCACAGGCTATTGAATGGGCGTTTACTGAAGCGGCAGGCAGAAAATTTCAGGTAAGCACAGATAATTTAAATGGTGCTGAGCCCGACAGAGAAGGATTTACCCGAAACGTAGCTGCTCAGCTAGAAGCCTATAAAGCGAATGGTTTTCCACCACGCGCTGAACGTTTTATACAAGCGCTGTCATCTGAGTTTGGCAAAAGTAAATTGTCTGCTTTACCCATCAGCAAAGCAACAGATAAGGCGGCTGGAAATGCGCCAACAGGTGTAGAAAGAAGCGAAACAGGTTACGGGATAGGAGTTGTTGCTGAATGAGTCAAGTTAGCACTAGTCAATCAGTGTCTGATCACAAGCCTACATTCAAGCTAGGCGTTATAGTTAACCCCTTTGCGGGTATTGGCGGAGCGCTTGCGCTTAAAGGTAGCGATGGTGCTGAGATTCGTGAAAAAGCCCTCGCTATGGGAGCAGAGAAAAAAGCTAACGAAAAAATGGCTAAAGCGCTCAGTATTCTAGAAGCGTTGTCAGGTCAGTTCACAGTAGTTACAGCCTCAGGCGACATGGGGGAGACCGTATGTGAATCTTTAGGTATCCCTTGTGAAGTTATCTACACAGCCGATGCCGCGCAAACTGAAGGTGAAGACTCAGAAGGCGCGGCTAAAGCCATGGTACACGCTAATGTTGACTTGCTGCTGTTTGCGGGTGGTGACGGAACCGCGCGCAATATTTGTAGTGTAGTGGGAACCCAAGTGCCCGTACTAGGCGTGCCTGCAGGATGCAAAATTCACTCTGGCGTTTACTGTGTATCGCCGTCAGCGGCAGGGCAGGTAGTAAGCCAAATGATTGCTGGCGAGCTTGTAAGTGAAATGGACGCTGAAGTCCGAGATATTGACGAAAACGCCTTTCGCGACGGGAAAGTTATTGCCAAACACTATGGTGAAATGCGCGTACCCGCTGAACTCACTTACGTTCAAGCTGTAAAAATGGGCGGCAAAGAAGACGAGGCGTTGGTGCTTGATGATATTGCGGCGTATTTGAGCGAAATTATGGACGATGAGCCTGATACGTACTTTGTTATGGGCTCGGGCTCTACGGTAGGCGCTGTCATGGAGTTTCTTGGCTTAGACAATACCTTGTTAGGCGTTGATGTGGTGAAGCAAGGTGAGTTAATTGCAAGTGACGTTACTGCCAGTGAACTGATTGAGCTAACTCAAGATAAGCCCACGAAGGTCATTTTGACGGTTATCGGTGGTCAGGGCCACATCTTGGGGCGCGGAAATCAACAGTTAAGCCCGGTGTTTATTCGTCAGATTGGCAAGCAGAATATGCTTGTCGTTGCCACTAAACAAAAACTACAGGCGTTACACGGCAAACCGCTTCGTTTAGATTCAAGCGATGCTGCGCTCGATACTGAATTAGCAGGCGCCTTTACGGTTATTACAGGCTACAAAGACAAAGTACTTTGCCAAGCTGTTTAAGGGCATTGCGCCATATACCAAAGCAAACTCATAGCCTTTAGAACAACGAGGTTTGTCTCGAAATAAGAATTGAAATGTAGAGATAAAGAACTGAAATTAACAACAGAAAGGAGTAAGACGTGTTACCACCTGCTGCAGCACCAGAAAGTGTCGTTAAAGCTATTGCAGATATTGAGGCATCGCTTGATGACGTGGTAAATCATGGTAGCGATGATGAATTGTTTATTGCCAGCTACTTACAAGGCCATTTCGCGGTAGAGGCACGCCAACTAGAGATGGAAGAAGGCGCTACCGTTGCGATGCTTAATGAAAAAATGCTTGAAAGCCTTAATAAAGCTTTCGCTAACAACGAATTAGAAAGTGAAGATGCTCAACAAGTCAAAGCACTATGGGCACGGTTAGTCGCAATGTAATTGCGGCTTTCCTTATCTACTTTTTCATAAGAGCTATCTCCCCTACGCGTCGTTTTTCCCTCTTTTACAATCCGTTACAGTTTTCTGCATCATAGCGCTTTATATACTGTCAAATTGATTTATGTTTAGTGTTGGCGGCAAAGCCGCTTTATGGTGCTTGGCACATTTGCGTGTTTAGCACAGATAACAAGATTAAGGATGACGACATGACTGTACTTAAGCATCTCACCCAGCGTTTGAAAGTGAGCGTAGGTGTGCTAGCAGTAAGCAGTACGCTGATAAGCTCAGCGTTTGCCAAGAACGATATTAATATTGATTACGAAAAATTTACTACTGATAACGGGTTAACCGTAATTGTTCACGAAGACCGCAAAGCTCCAGTAGTTGCTGTGGCTGTGTGGTATAAAGTGGGCTCAAAAGATGAGCCAGAGGGTAAATCTGGGTTTGCCCATCTATTTGAACATCTCATGTTCAACGGTACCGAAAACTATGATGATGAGTGGTTCGGGCCGCTTCAAGAAGCCGGGGCTACAGGCCTCAATGGTACCACAAATTTTGACCGTACTAACTATTTTCAAACCGTCCCAACACCTGCGCTAGACCGCATTTTGTGGATGGAGTCTGACCGTATGGGTCACCTGTTAGGTGCAGTAACACAAGAGAAATTAGACGAACAACGTGGCGTTGTACAAAATGAAAAGCGCCAAGGCGAAGACCAGCCTTATGGTAGCGTATTCACTCATATTTTTGAGGGCTTATTTCCCATTGGGCATCCCTATCATCATACGGTAATAGGCTCTATGGAAGACCTCAACTCAGCGTCGCTTGACGACGTTAAGGGTTGGTTTAATCAATATTATGGCCCCAATAACGTAATATTGGTGCTGAGCGGCGATATCAACGCAGAAGAAGCCAAACCTTTGGTTAATAAGTACTTCGCTGATATTGAACCGGGTCCAGCGCTGTCTAAATGGGAAGCATGGGTACCGAAGCGTAGCGCTAACACCCGAGAAGTGATTCAAGATAAAGTGCCACAGTCGCGCATTTATCGCCTTTGGGTTTCACCTGAAAACACATCTTCAACTGCAACCGATCTGTTCATCGCCGCAAGTGTCATGGGGGATGGCAAAAACTCACGTCTTTATAAAGAACTTGTTTACGATCAGCAAATTGCTACCAATGCGTCGGTATTTAATTACGAGCTACAAATGGCATCCATCTTTGGTGTTACGGTTGACGTAAAAGACGGCGTTGACGTAGCAAAAGTAGAAAAAGAGATTGATAAGGTCATTAGCGAATTCTTGCGTAAAGGCCCTAGCAAAGACGAAGTTAAGCTTGTGTCGACGAAACAACGCGCTTCAATCATTCGAGGACTCGAAGAAGTAGGGGGCTTTGGCGGGAAAGCTGACACCCTTGCTAGCGGGGAGTTTATTGCTGGAGACCCTAACTATTTTAAAACTGAATTAGACGAGCTAGCAAAAGCGACGCCCAAAGACGTTAAAGCGGCTGCGAATAAATGGTTAAAAGAAGGGTGGCACCAAATCACGGTTGTGCCGTTTATTGAACATACAGCATCCACTGAAAGCGTTGATCGCAGTTCAGGTTTGCCGCCAATTAATGCAGAGACACAGCTAAGCTTCCCTGAGGTTACGCAGACCACTTTATCTAACGGTGTGAATGTAGTGTTTGCGAAGCGCTCTACGGTGCCTTTAGTTAATGTGGCGGTGCAGTTTGATGCAGGTTATGCTGCTGATGCGGGCGGTAAACTTGGGCTTGCGAGTTTCACCACACAGATGCTTGATGAAGGGGCGGGTAAATACGATGCCTTGGAACTAGCTGCAGAGCTTGAGCAGTTGGGGACGAATCTAAATGCTGGCTCAAATTTAGACACTACAACAGTTAGCATGTCGATGTTGACAGAAAACATGAAGCCTTCTTTGGCGCTTTTGGGAGATATATTGAAATCGCCCACGTTTAAAGAAGAAGAGATTGAACGTCAACGTGGCCTTATATTAAGTAATATTGCACAGCAAAAAACGCGTCCTGTGAGCATTGCGCTGACTCTGCTACCGCCACTTATCTATGGTAATGATCATGCCTACGGTATTCCATTTACCGGTACAGGCGCTGCTCAAGACGTCAAAGAAATTACGCGAAGCGATTTAGTTAATTTCAAAAATACCTGGCTACGCCCTGATAACGCGACAATTTTTGTAGTGGGTGACACCACATTGGATACAATCAAGCCAATGCTGGAAAAAGAATTTGGCCGCTGGAAAGTCAAAGGCAATAAGGGCGTTAAACAAATTACCGAAGCGTCTATGCCAGAGCAAGGCCAAGCGATTATCATCGACCGTCCCGGTGCACAACAGTCTCTTATACTAGCTGCGCATTTAGCGCCACCAACAGGGGCCGACAATAATATAGCCATCAATGCTATGAATAAAACCCTAGGTGGTGCTTTTACGGCGCGTGTGAATATGAACCTACGTGAAGATAAAAGCTGGTCTTATGGTGCGTATACCTTCCTTCAAGATGCCAGAGGGCAGCGGCCGTTTATGGTTTATGCGCCAGTGCAAACCGATAAAACAGGGCCGTCTTTACATGAACTCAAAAAAGAGCTCAATGCATATGTAGGGGATAAGCCGCCGATGGCAAATGAATTGGAAAGAGCTCGATTGGATGAAGTTCGCTCGTTGCCTGGTCAATTTGAAACAGCCAATGCGGTAATGTATAGCCTCTTATCAAGTAAGAGATTCAATAGAGAATATAATTATCCAGAGTCTTTGGTTGAAAAGTACAATGGCTTATCTTTAGACGATTTAAGTAGTGCGGCGAAAGAAGTGCTGCATCCGGAAAAATTGACTTGGATAATCATTGGTGATGCAGAAAAAATCAAAGCGGATGTTGAAG
Source organism: Alteromonas macleodii (assembly GCF_903772925.1). NCBI lineage: Bacteria > Pseudomonadati > Pseudomonadota > Gammaproteobacteria > Alteromonadales > Alteromonadaceae > Alteromonas > Alteromonas fortis. The sequence goes on along the minus strand of NZ_LR812090.1, from coordinate 2,851,683 downwards.
CAGCGGAGCTTGGACCTGTTAGTGTTCAAAGTATGAATTCGCTGTAATAAGTGACACTGCAAAGCAAGCGAAAGGGCCGAGAAATTTCTCGGCCCTTTTTTATTCAGAATTATTCGCTAAATTCGTCAAATGCGCGCAAAGCATCGGCAGCGTACATAAATGATGGGCCTCCGCCCATGTAAACCGACATACCATACACTTCTTCTATTTCTTCACGGGTAGCACCTAAATGCATTAAAGCTTTAGCATGAAAACCTATGCAGTCATCACATCGCGTTGCAATACCAATCGCAAAGTCAAGAGGCGATTATTTGTTGGTGACAAATGCGCCTTTTGTAGAATGGTGAGCGGCGACAACATGCACTAAAGTTAAACAAGTTTAATTAGCAGCTCCATTTTTGATTTGAAGACAACCTCTCTGGTGAACACGACAAAATTTATACTCTCACCCATTCGCGTGTTTGCAGTAGCTCTTCTAAATGTAGTCTACATTAGCGTTGCGCTCGCATCTGGTTCAAACAAGTTAATGAATGAATATGCGGTTGAGCTTTTAACTGCTGAAGATGGCTTTGTTTCATCGGAAATCTATTCCATAGTGCAAGATCGCCAAGGATTCCTTTGGTTTGGCACAGCAGAAAATGGCGTAATGCGCTACGACGGTCGCAACGTCAAGCTCTTTGAGTCGAATAGCGAAGACGACCAAAGCCTTTCTCATAACGATGCCGGCAACTTAATGTTGGATGCCGAGGGCAATATTTGGGTGGGTACGTGGGGCGGTGGTGTTAACCAATACGACCCTACAACCGGTCAGTATTCGCGCTATTTAAATGTGCCTGATGATGCAAATTCTCTGTCATCAAACCGAATTCAGTCACTTTTTCAAGATAACGCAGGTGATATCTGGCTAGGCTCTTACGACAAAGGGATTAATCGTTTTTTAGGCAACGGGCGATTTCAGCGAGTTCAAAAAGTACCAGGAGATAAAAACAGTCTTTCCCATAATCGCATTTGGGACATTATTGATAACGATGCTGATAGCCTTTGGGTAGCAACCAGCTATGGGATAAATTTGCTCGATAAAAAGACGCTAAACGTCAAACATTTCTTGCCCGAACCAAAAAACAAAACGGCTACAGGCGCAAATGAAATACGCAGCTTACTCCGTACATCTTCGCATCAGCTATTCGTCGCTACGCAAAACGGGCCCTTCTTATTCTTTCCAAGTTCCGGAGTCTTTTTGCCTCAAAAGACACGAGAAGGTAAAGCACTAAGTCAAGTAAACTCAATGATTGAGGACCATGATGGTCAAATATGGTTCGTCACTACTGAGGGATTGTATCGACATACCGGAGAGGGGAACTATGTTGAAAAGGTCGACTTTGGTTATGAAAATGGCCTTCGCATAATTTTTGAAGACCATACTAAAACCAAGTGGATTACCAGTGAGGTTCATGGAATTTTTAAATTTTCTCCTCGCGGCAAAATTAAACAAATTAATAGTGAATTACTAACCGCACCAAGTGGTATCGCACTTGATAACGTCGATAAAAATGGCAATAAAAATGGCGATGTACTCATTGTTACGGCAAACGCCGACGTGTTCAAATGGAAAGTGAAAGAAGAGCTTTTGCAAAAAGAATACGACTCGGTATTTAAAGAGCTTAGAGGTTATAAAGAGCGTGGGGTTATAGAAAGACCCATTATAGTGCCGGACCAGGAAGGATTTCTGTGGGTTGCACAAGATGACTTTGTGGCCAGAGTTGACCGACGTACTAAAGCAATAAGCCGCATTGAATACCCTAAGACTGACAGCAATTATCGCCAGTTTCGTGAGTTCAGAGCACTTGAACTAGACAATAATGGCAACGTTTGGATTGGTACTTATAAGCACGGTATCTACATTTACAACAAGCATTCCGAGGAATTCAGACATCTCACAATCGAGGACGGTTTAACGCACCCAGAAATTCATAGTCTATATAAAGACGCCAGCGGCAATATGTGGGTTGGCACGGGCGGAGGTGTGAATTTATGGTCAGCTGAAAGTGAAAGTTTCGCGTTCTTTAGTGGCGCAAAGGATCTGCAGGGAAGTTTGGTCGATAGCATTGTGGAAGACATCCACCAAACCAATGATGGAGAAATATGGGTAGCGACGCAAACGGGGCTGTATCAGTATTTCGCCGAGTCTAAATCCTTCAAGCATTTCAGTGAAAAGAATGGGCTGCCCACCACCTTAATAAGAGCTATCGCCGATGGCGATGATGGCAGGCTGTGGCTTACCACCAATAAAGGTGTTTTTCTTTATAATCCTAACACACAAAATGTTATTAGCTACAACAGTGCCACAGATTTGGCAGGTAAAAACTTTTACTCAGATAGCTTAATTAAAGCGGGTAAGAATACCTATTTTACGAGTAGTCAGCGGGGGATAGAGTACTTCAAATATAACCGAGAACAAATTGACGCCGTTAGCGCAAACATAGTTCTTACAGGTTTTAACAAAATGGGAGAATCAGTAGAGCTTAATAAGCCACTGTCCTATGTTACTGATATCGACCTTTCTTATGAAGATTACTTTTTTTCATTAGATTTTGCGCTTTTGGATTTTTCAGACCCTAAGCGCGCCCACTTTGCGTACAAGTTAGAAGGGTACGATGAGCAGTGGATTGATATTGGAAATCATACTTCGGTGTCGTTTACCAATTTAAATGGGGGAGACTACAGATTACTCGTAAAAGCCATGAAACCAAATGGAGAGTGGGGTGATGATACCCTATCGTTGAATTTACATGTGGCAGTCGCACCGTGGAAAAGCTGGTGGGCATATACTATCTACGGCTTATTTTTGTTAGGCATACTTGTATTGGTGGTTTATCTGCGCACCCGTCTACAGCAAACCGAAATCACTAAACAAAAACGCTTCGTTCAAACACTAGAGCAACAGGTCTCTGAAAAAACTGCGTCGCTAAAAGCGCAGGCTAATGATTTAAAACAAGCGCTCGAACGTGCTGAAGAGGCCACGAAATTGAAGTCTGAATTTCTCGCCAATATGAGCCATGAAATTAGGACGCCAATGAACGGAGTTATTGGCATGCTTGGCCTGTTGAAAAAGAGTGACCTAACAGCAGAACAAAGCCAGCGCGTGAGTATTGCTAAAACCAGTGCTAACTCACTGCTTGTGCTTATCAATGACATCCTGGATTTTTCGAAGATAGAAGCGGGCAAGCTTGAATTAGAATCTTTGGATTTTGACCTAAGGGAGCTAGTGGAAAGTGTCGCGCTATCAGTAGCGCACTCAGCCCAAGAAAAAAACCTAGAATTAGTCGTTGATGTTTCTGAGATCAGCGAAACAAAGATATATTCAGATCCAAACCGGATTCAACAAATTCTGACTAATCTCTTGAGCAATGCCGTTAAATTCACTGAACAGGGTGAAATATACATTGCAGCAAAGTTGCTTCCAAGTGATGTTGAAAATGAAGCTATGCTGCACTTAACTGTAAAAGATACGGGAATAGGCATCCCGGAATCCAAACTTCCTCATTTGTTCGACGCCTTCACCCAAGTAGACGCGTCTACAACGAGGCGCTTCGGGGGCACAGGACTTGGTTTAAGTATTACAAAAAATTTGTGTCATTTATTGGGTGGTGACATAAGCGTTGCGTCAGAGCTTGGCAAAGGTAGCTGCTTCAACGTTATATGCAAAGTTACGGGCTCAAAGGAAAGCACGACACTGCAACCTGAACTTATTAAAGAAAACACCCGTTGCTTAATAGTGGATAACAATGCATTAACAAGGCATACCTTGCAAAATCAGCTTGGGCTGTGGGGTGTGAATGCGTTAACTGCATCGTCATTAGAAGAGGCTGCAACGCTTTACTTAGCTGACGAGATTAGTGAACAAGACCCTTTAAGTATTGATATTTTGTTTTTGGAAAAAGTCGTTGATGACCACGAGCAAGACAATCAATTACTGAATCTTAAGGGTATCGAAAACTTAAGTTTCAGTCGTACTATTCTTATGACGAAATTAAGCGATGTCGATAGCTATAGAGAGTTTAGAGGGCTGCCAATTGACGAATGTCTGCCCAAACCTATAACGACAACAGATTTACTGAGAATACTAGAAAATACGGTAGGTAAACCCGGCACACAAAACGATGTGCATTCACGGCAGTTGGTTATGGGTACTGCAGACTTTGTAGAGCAACATCCAGATGAAGACCTAGCAGAGCAAGAAACTGGAAACCGCCCCCTTACTATTGAAGCACCACGAATTTTGTTAGTTGAAGACAACGTGATAAATCAACTGGTCGCTACTAATGTGCTCGAAAGCGAAGGGTATGAGGTAGAAGTGGCGAACAACGGCTTAGAAGCGTTAGATATGTTGAAGAACTGCAAGCTTGAAGCTCAATACATCGCAATTATTATGGATTGCCAGATGCCACAAATGGATGGGTTTGAAGCAACGAAATGCATCCGTGAAGGAGCGGCAGGAGATATCTATAAAAGTACGCCTATTATTGCGATGACGGCCAATGCCATGCAGAGTGACAAAGATATGTGCATGGCAGCAGGTATGGACGACTTTCTAACAAAGCCTATCGATCACCAAAAAGTAACCTCAACCTTACAGAAGTGGCTTAGCAAAATTAACTAGCCTCTCGCCAACGAGGAAGTAAACGCGTTAATATGCAACAAGTTTTTAACAAGTTGTGAGAGCGTTAATGCTAAATCGTGCATCAAAACCCTTCGTAAAACTCGTCGAAAGATATCTTCCCGACCCTTATATTTTCGTTTTATTGTTAACGCTCATAACGCTTGTCTTTGCGGTGGTCATTCAAGACCAATCGCCACTTACCACAGTTCAACAGTGGGGCGACGGCTTCTGGGGGTTGCTAACCTTCTCAATGCAAATGCTCTTGGTATTGGTAACCGGGTTTATGCTGGCATGCACGCCGCTAGTCAAGACACTGCTAGAAAGTCTCGCCCGTCTAGCTAAAAGCCCAGGAAGCGCTATTCTAATGGTTACTTTAGTGTCGCTTATCGCAAGCTGGATAAACTGGGGCTTTGGTCTTGTTGTGGGCGCGTTGTTTGCTAAAGCCTTAGCAAGAAAAGTGTCGGTTGATTATCGGTTATTGGTGGCAAGCGCGTACTCAGGCTTTATTGTATGGCATGGCGGTCTAGCGGGCTCTGTACCGTTAACTATTGCAACACCGGGCCATTTTTCAGAGGCACAAATAGGCGTAATTGGTACCAGCGAGACTATTTTTAGCGGTTTCAACTTACTGTTGTTGGCGATTATGTTTGTAGTTATCCCCCTCGTGAATCGTTTAATGCTCCCTCCTAAATCTGAAAGCGTGATTGTGGATAGCACAAAGCTACAAGACGATGCTTTACCTTCAGCAGAAAACGAAAGACCCGCCGATAAACTTGAAAACAGCAAAGTTCTTGGTTTACTGGTCGGTTTCGCTGGGCTTGCTTATCTTACAAATTATTTTATTTCTGGCGGCGGGCTTAATCTCAATATCGTTAATACGCTATTTCTCTTTCTCGCTATTGTCCTTCACGGTACACCACGCAATGTACTGCACAGCCTGCAGCAAGCCGTTCAGGGCGGTAGTGGTATTGTTATACAGTTCCCATTTTATGCGGGGATCATGGCGGTAATGGTTCAATCAGGATTGGCCCAAACCATGTCAGAATGGCTGATTAGCTTTGCATCTGCAGAGTCGTTGCCCGTATGGAGTTTTATTAGTGCAGGCATTGTTAATATCTTTGTGCCGTCGGGTGGAGGGCAGTGGGCAGTGCAAGCCCCAGTAATCTTGCCTGCTGCCGCTGAACTTGGAGCCGAAATAAATAGAGTTGCCATGGCGGTAGCGTGGGGTGATGCGTGGACCAATTTGATTCAGCCATTTTGGGCGCTCCCCGTACTTGCCATAGCCGGCCTTAAAGCCAAAGACATTATGGGCTTTTGCTTGGTTCAGCTTATCGTAACCGGTGTCATTATTTCCTTGGTATTGCGGTTTGTGTGAGGCAATTAACTTTATGTTATTGCTTTGAAACAAAGCGGTTATCCAGAAAAAGAAAGTGTTAGCGCTCAACAAGTAGTCGAACAACGTGATGAGCGAAACAAGTCGGAGCTAAGCGAATGCGGTTTCTATCGATACAATGTCAATACCACGCACTTGCATAGAATCCAGCGCCAATAGATGACCAATGGCGTCACGCGTACAGGTGCAAGGTTCAATGACTTTGGGGGAATACTTGGCAGCCGCTGGTGACAATGCTGTGTGAGTTACGCAGTTGTGCGTCATCATACCTGCAAGAAGAATTTCATCCACGCCCAATGACTGTAAGGTTTCTTCTAAATTGGTGTTCTCAAAACAATCGGCGTGTTGCTTTGTGATGATTGGCGCATCCGGGGCTGCGGCTATCACCTCTTTATGAATTTCAGCGCCGTGAGATCCTTCATAGAAAAACAACCCTTCTCCGGCCTCAACAGGCACAAGGTGCTGTATGTGAATAATTGGAATGCTCTTTTCCTTTGCAATAGCCATCGCTTTAAGTGTTTCTTGCATCGCAAGCTCTGGTTTGTGTAAAGGATACTTCCCTTCAGGAAAGTAATCGTTTTGAATATCTATAACAATAAGTGCTTGTTTAACCACGGTCTTACCCTCTTTTTCCAAGAAATAGTCTCTAGCACGGTTTAAGTTGTGCTTACTCGATATTGACTATTTTGCGGGTTTTCACGTGTAATAGAGAGTGACGATAATGACAAAAAGCGCGCCAAATGCGACAGCGTTCACAGAACGACAATGAAACGATGAAAGAAATAAAAATAGCAGTAATAAACTATCCAACCGCAAGCCAATCTGCGCTTTACGGCATCGTTGAGATGTTAGAGTTAGCAAATGCGATGTGTGAGCAAATCAACGCTGATGTGGCATTTAGCGCGAGTATTTACAAAGCGGAGCAGTTGAATTCAAATGCACTGGTTGATGTCGTCATCTTGCCGCCAAGCATGAGTGAAACATTTTTTGAGCATGACTTCACATCACTCATCAACTATATGGAAGTCATGCAGTCCCAAGGTGCATTGCTCGCATCTGCTTGCGTAGGTGCATTTATTCTTGGCAAGGGGGGCTTTTTAGATAACAAAGTGTGTACTACACACTGGCGAATTGCCGATCACTTCATGGCAGCCTTTCCCACAGCAAAACTAGATGCTAAGGCTATCGTGGTAAACGGGGAGGGCGTAATAACAGCTGGCGGGAGAATGGCGTGGATTGATCTTGTGTTTGAAATCATATCGACCTTAAGTTCACCCACCATTGCCTTGAATCTTTCTAAAGAGATGGTGGTGGATACAGGTTACAGGGAGCAAGGCTTTTATCACCAGTTTTCACCTAAAAAAGATCATGGCGATGCTCTCGTTGTTAAAACGCAAAATTACTTGGAAAACCATTACAGTCAGTCAATTTCTCTTAGCGATTTAGCTAGCCACACTTTCGTTAGTCAGCGAACCTTACAGCGAAGATTTACGCAAGCGTTAGGTATGTCAGTCATCGACTATCTGCAGAAGCTGAGACTTCATCATGCTTGTCAGCAAATTGAAGTATCAACGCGCAGCATTGCTGATATTGCATTCAACGTGGGCTATCAAAACGTCAATGCGTTTAGGAAGATATTCCGTAAAGAGTATGGGCTTAGTCCGGTGGAATACCGCAAGCGTTTTGCAATAAATTAATCATATCGTTATTTTCATTTTAATTGTTATGTTATAACATTTATTAAATTCGAGATTTAAAATGAAACTTAGCGAGTCGTTATGTCTATTCAAACTCAGCTTCCCGTTACCGTACTATCGGGCTTTCTAGGCGCCGGTAAGACCACGGTTCTAAACCATATTCTGAATAATCGTGATGGATTAAGAGTAGCCGTCATTGTTAACGATATGAGTGAAATCAATATCGATGCTGCTACGGTGAAAAATGAAGTTAGCTTTAATCGAGCTGAAGAAAAGCTGGTTGAAATGAGCAATGGCTGTATTTGCTGCACGTTGCGAGAAGATTTGCTTGAAGAGATAGAGCGTTTAGCGCATGAAGGTAAATACGATTATCTGGTAATAGAGTCTACAGGTATTTCGGAGCCTTTGCCTGTAGCTGAGACCTTCACGTTCGCCGATGAAGACGGTAAAAGCTTGTCGGAAATATCACGCCTCGATTCGATGGTTACCGTTGTCGACGCATTGAATTTTCTTAAAGACTATGACGAAGCTAAGTTTCTCAACGAAGTGGGTGAGAGCTTGGGGGAGGAAGACGAGCGAAGCGTGGCAGACTTGTTGGTCGAACAAGTGGAATTTGCTGATATATTGCTAATAAGCAAAACCGACCTTATCTCTGAACAAGAGTTGGCGCGCCTTAAAAGTATTCTGCAAACCCTCAACACCGAGGCTATTCAAGTTCCTATCGAGCATGGAAAAGTGCCCCTCGACAAAGTGCTGAACACAGGGCGGTTTAGCTTCGAGCGTGCTCAGCAGTCGCCTGGTTGGCTGAAAGAAATGCGTGGCGAGCACGTACCAGAGACTGAAGAGTTTGGTATAAGCAGCTTTTCGTACGAAGCAAGACGTCCGTTTGACCCGCAGAAGTTTTATGATTTTCTTCATAGTAAAGAAATAGCTGGCAAATTAATTCGTTCAAAAGGTTTTTTCTGGTTAGCAACACGCCCACAGCTTGCAGGCAGTTGGAGCCAAGCTGGCGGCATGGCGAGATACGGAGCCGCTGGATTGTTTTGGAAAGCCGTACCCAAAGAGCAGTGGCCTGAAGACCCTGACTACCTTAAAGCTATTGAAGAGCAATGGATGGAGCCTTTCGGTGATATGCGTCAAGAGCTGGTATTTATTGGGCAAGGGCTTAATAAAGAGGACATAATTAGGCGCTTAGACAGTTGCTTGTTAACTGATGAACAGCTTATTCAAGGCCACCATGTTTGGGCTGAAATGCCAGATCCTTTTCCAGCGTGGGAGCACTAGTATGCAGGCGTTACAAGACCACAATACAGTCTTCGAACATAGCAACTCTTGGCGTACAAGCGCCGACGCTATGGTTCTGGGGGATATTTTTGAAGAAGGGGTTAGCGTTACGGTATGGAATAGACCCGAGGCGCCGCTCATCTCCCAATATTATGGCGAGTTTTTTAAATCATTAGGGATGGGTATTCGTGGTGTGTTTTCTGTTGCTTCTCTAAGGAAGGAAATTGCCACGCTTCTACCAGGCGAAGAAACCAGTATTGGAAAACAAGCCGCCATTGATGATATTTATCTGCTTTCTGACATGCTTACCACACTATTTGATTGTGACAGTGTAGGGGTAAGACTCGTGCCCTTATCTTCGGCAATGTGCCCCAGCTTTCATGTAGACAATATTCCTGTTCGATTGGTAAATACTTATTTAGGCGAAGGTACTGAGTGGTTACCTAAAGAAAGTGTGGTAACTAGCCCGATGATTGGCCTTAACGAAGCGAATACGCAAGGGCTTACGAAGAATAGGCTAGGGCAGCGCTACCAAGAAAGCAGCGTTAAACAAATGAGTGCTTTTGATGTGGGTTTACTCAAAGGAAAGTCTTGGCAAGGTCATGAAGAGTTTGCCGCCGTACATCGGTCTTGCAAAGTGCAGCCAAATACTCAACGTGTGCTGCTTACTCTAGACCCAATGTAGTTTCAAAAAGTGCACTGCATTGAATATGAGCCAGATGCAGATTTTAAGCGCTTATAATGACTTTCTACTGTTTCTTTGGCGCTATCACTCTTTTTCATGAGTTTTCCCTTGTGATAGCGCCTTTTTCTTCTCAGTTTTTAGTTTGCTACATTGTAGTCTTTCATATTCAAGGTGTTGCGAATGCTGGGAATGCACTCCCCTGGGTTGTGATTAACATACAAAAGAGTGCTGGTGCCAGCCTTTGCCAATATATCAATGAGCTTAAGTGCTTTTTGACGGTTGAAGTCGTCTAAACCGTTACAGGGTTCGTCTAATATAAGCAGTGCAGGGTGTTTTACCATAGACCTCGCTATGAGCACTAATCGCTGATCGCCAAACGATAGCGACTGAAACGGTGTATTCTTCTTCTGTTGTAAGCCCAGTACAGCAAGCCATTGTTCTGCTACGTTTCGCTCAGCCAACGTTGGTCGGGTGTATAGACCAATGCTGTCGTGAAAGCCAGAAATGATTACATGTTCAACACTTGCGTTTACTTTGTATTGCATGTGCAGCGCATTCGACATAATTCCAATGTGCTTCTTAATATCCCATATGCTCTCGCCAGTCCCCCGTTTTATTCCAAACATCGTTAAGTCGTTGGTATAACAATGGGAATTATCACCAGTAAACATTTGAAGCAAACAAGTTTTACCTGACCCGTTCGGGCCCGTTATCTGCCAATGCTCATTTTTATTAAGCGTAAAGTTAAGCTTTTCAAATACAGTACGTTCATCGAAACGCACAAAGCCGTCGTTCAGCTGGATTAATATATGGGGTAGTGAATCAAGTTCACTGGTTGACTCCTTGTGATTTGGGTCGCTGCGGTTTTGATCATTAGCGCTAAGCGCTGCGGGTACATCGATATCATCAGACTCCAGCGCAAACCAAGTGCTTAACTCTGAGCGCAAGTCATCATAGTTAAGTGTGCCGTCAGATTTCCAAGTAATAGCTAGATCATCCATGACGATGAGTTGTGCGTGAAGGCCCTCAGGAATGTCTGCAAGCTTGTTGGCGGTCAACGCCAGTGCGGCTTGCTGTTGAGAAACAAGAAAGCGACTAAATGCATCAATCGCTTCAACATCTAAGCCTTCGAAAGGTTCATCAAGCAAAATAATTGCGGCATCGCTCAACCATGCCAGCATGATAATTACCTTGCGGGTTTCTCCCGTCGACAGCGAAATAAACGCATTATCAAGTATATGTTCAATTCTCAGCGCAGAAGTAAGTTCGCTGTAATAAGGGTGATTTTGATAATCCTCGTTGGTGCGTAAGAATAACTCGCGTACCTGTGTTGGCTCAGCGATTACATCTAAAATATCCGCACTGTCTTTTTGTTTTTCTTCTTCAATTAACGCCTGTTGCTTAAATACCGATACTTCCGCAACAAGAGAACTACTTTCGCGAATACCGCTTTCTACTTTACCGTTACCCGCTAGTGATGAAATTAAGAGCGACTTCCCGCTACTATTTCTACCTGCAATAAGGTAGTGCGAGAATGGTTTTTCATTGTTTAGCGTTAACGAAAATGCAGGGGTAATATATTGATTAGAAAGCTTTGTTTGAAATTCTGAAAGATACAGCATCATGATTGCGAGTGGATAAGAAGTAGAACTATTGTGAAGTTTTCTGGTTACCTGTCAATGATGTTATTCCTCAGTAGAGCTAATCAGCCTGCAGTGCCTTTCGAAAATGGCGCTTTATGTTTAATCACGATTATCGTGGGAACCTTGATGTAATTTACACCTCTTAGTATTTGTATTAAAAACCAACAGCTTCAACTTTTAATACTTATTGCCCAAATAGATAATTTAAGAGAACAAGGAATGATTACGTTTAAAAAAGGATTTACACTAATCTGTGTAGCACTCATTTATTTTATTATTTCGGTTTTTATACACGAGTTAGGGCACGGAATAGCAGGGAAAATATTAGGGATGGGGCAGTTAGTCATTGCTGTTTGGCCTGGCTTCGAAATTTTTCCGGAAATGGGGGCGCTGAATCATATAAAGCATTGGCCCGGCAGAGCGGTAGCAGTTGTTAGCTTCATTCCTGAGGTAAAATCTTTAAGTGTTGATATTCACCGCGAATTTAACTCTTATATTATAAAGCCTATCCTAAACATAAAGCATAGCAGCGTTTTATACGACCAAAACCGTGTAGCTGTAGTGCTTTTGATGGGAAGTGGTACAACTTACTTAATCTCTTTGCTATGTACCATTTTCCTTTGGCTATGCAGCCCTGTGGGTATCTTGAAAAAAGTGTGTGTCTTCGGCGCTTTTATGTTTTATGACCTGCTATGCTACTCAATTTTCCCAGTCTTTTTTGACCTTCGCCACTTAATATTTATCGGTGGGAAGCTACCTGAGCCTGTTATCGCTCTTGCACAATTGGGAATGCCTTCAGAAATTTCAGTAACGTTAATTGTGATTGTGTGTTGTACTCAAGCGTACTTTATAAAGCGATTGCTGAGTAAAGAGTAAACAAATTCTTTAGAAAGGGATATCGAGTGGAAGAAGTAGTCATTGTTACTGGAGCAAGCCGTGGTATTGGTGCCGCAACCGCTAAACTGCTAGGAAGTAACGATTATAAGGTTTGCGTTAATTACCTATCAGATAAAAATGCTGCGGATAGGGTGTGCGCGTCGATAGCTGACAACGGTGGCGTTGCATTTGCTCATAAAGCCGATGTTTCAGATGAAGCGCAAGTGCTGAACATGTTCGAGACTGTGAACGGCCGATGGGGTGAAATAACGCATTTGGTAAACAATGTGGGCGTTTTATTCACCAAAACTGAGTTAATAAACGTCACTGCAGAGCGCTTCACCAAAGTACTTAATACCAATGTGCTTAGCGCATTCTTGTGTTCGAAGGCTTTTGTAAAACAAAACGTTGCAGGGGGCGCAATCGTTAATGTTTCGTCCATTGCCTCTCGTACTGGTGCTCCTTTTGAATACGTCGACTATGCGACGTCGAAAGGGGCAATGGATTCATTCACCAAAGGGCTTTCATTAGAACTTGCTACGAAGAACATTCGTGTAAACAGCGTCCGGCCTGGTTTTATTAAAACAGACATTCATGCCGATGGTGGTGAACCTGGCAGAGTAGAGCGGTTAAGCCCACAAATTCCTATGCAGCGGGGCGGTACAGCAGATGAAGTCGCACAGGCGATAGCCTGGCTTCTATCACCTCAGTCTTCATATGTTACAGGGTCGTTTATTGATTTAGCGGGTGGGAAGTAAAGCGCATGATAACACTCAGAGATTTTAAAATGGGCGATGTGGGTAGACTGGTAGATATTTTAAATCAACCGTCGGTTACTCAATATCTTTCGACAAAAATTCCTAACCCTTATACAAAAGAAGATGCCATGTGGTGGGTTCAAGAGGGTAGTACCCAAGGCTTTATAAGAGCTGTTGAGTATGAGGGCGAGTTAGTAGGGTGTATTGGTGTTAACCCAGGTGACTTTGAATATGAGAGGTCTGGAGAAGTTGGGTACTGGCTTTGCACATCACATTGGCGAAAAGGCATTATGCGCGAGGCGCTGCGCCAGATTATTGCGCTTACTTTCTCAAACACAAATATAGAGCGCATTTTTGCCTGCGTATTTTCATCCAATTTTGCTTCGCAAAAGCTGCTGCTAAATGCAGGGTTCAAGCAGGAAGCGATATTGCAACGCGCCATTTTCAAAGATGGACAGTTTTACGATAGCCATATTTTTGCTACATTGAAATAGGTTAAGCGTTTCAGCACAAATGAAAGCTCTTTTAGTTAAATACATACTTCATATTGATGGTTTTGCAGGAACGAGTGTTGGGCTATTGCTTCTGTTTTTCCAAGATATAGCGAGCGACTTCTACCAACTGCCGAAAGGGCTAATTCTTTTCTTAGCCGGTGCTAATGTATGCTATGGCATATACGCATTGAGGCTTGCCCTTATATGCAATAGATCACTTAAAGTAGTAACAGGTTTAGCTATTGCAAACTTTCTTTGGGCAATTGTATGTGTAGGAGTTATCCTAATTTACTTCGAACAAGCGAGTATGTTCGCACTACTATTTATTGGTGCAGAGTGCATATTTGTAGCAATATTTGGTTTGTGTGAATGGCGCTGTAGATTTATATTAGTTTCTAGAAGTGATTGATTTTCGATTAGAATAAGTGCGATTTGTAACCGTACTAGTACTTACAGAAGTTTCTATCAAATAGACTTTGTTGAAAATATCTACGGGAAAATCTAGCCGTTTGTTATATAACGCCCGATTATATGATCAACCGGGCGCGTCATTTGCAAAAAGCGTCAACTTTTCCTAGATCTAATCCATAAGAAATTGCCAGTAATAGCGTATGAATTGGTCAGTGGGTACGTCAGAGCATGCGTTGGCTTTATCCTGACAACTACGGCCCTTAATTCTTGTACCTGTGGTGTTTTTTGTAATGGAGATTGGTGCGCTTTGATAGTATTCGATACCGGTATCAATAAGGTCGCCAAGTTTGGGGGTTTTAACGGTAACGACTTCAATCTCGTTACCATCTGGCACTAATGTCCCTGCTTGGTGGCCAAGTGGGGCTTGTTCATCAGAATTCTTCGCGGATAGTTCTTCTAGTGTTGATAGCGTTTGTGGGAAGTTTTGTTCATTAAGCTTTTGCTCCGACTTCAATCTAGCTACTGTGTTAGGCACCAGCTCATGGCGCTGCTCAGCCGCTTTAGCCAACCAAAAGTCAGCTTGCTCTAAATTTTGTACGCTATAGCTTGGGTTCGATAAAATCTCAGCCATAAAATAAACCGCGTTTTTGTGACCACTCTTGGCTGAATCTCTAAGAAAGCGTAAGCCTGTCTCTTTATCAGCAAGGTTATCGTCAGAGATAATTAATAGTCCTGCTTTATAATTTCCCTCAGTAGAACCCCAGCTACCCGCTTTTTTAAAAGCTTTTAATGCTTTGCTTTTACTTTTATCGGTTCCGTAACCATTAAGGTACATATCCCCCAATATAATATTTGCGTTTATGTGCTTGCGAGCGCTTACTTTAATATCTTTGAAGCGTTGAACACATTCCCGTTCTGCGCAAGGGAAATAAGAAATAGATGCAGCGTTAGCCTGTGAAATTGCAATAACCGAAAGTAAGAAAAGACAGTATTTGAGCATTGTTGATATCCTTATTCTGCTTGCTTTGTAAACACCGTCACCATCCTAGACGTATTGTTATATTTGTTCAACAATACTTTTACTGTTGTAAAAACGATGCTAGTTCAATTAGTTAAATAGTTTAGTTAAGTTAAGTGTTTAGCCTTTTAGTTGCTTACCTAACTAAATCTTCTTGGCTACTACCAGATATGTCTTCGCCAAACATCGAGCTTTCCACTGAAGCGTTTAGCGCTATTACGGCTCTATTTATATTTCTAAACCTATCTAGTTTGTAAAATTTACGGCGATTTTCTAACCTTTTCCCGTAAAAATCTTACTGAAAAGCTGAATTACCTACACATAATAATTCTGTTATCTAAAGCCTTTCACTTCCTGTTTATGTAAATAAGTTATATTTTTCAGCGGGTTATGTTTTTGTTATTCTCTGGCACTTGTTTTGCGACCTTGTCTATGTGTGTATTTTCAAGGAAAGGAACAATGGAAACCGAACATCGAGCCGTCAAGCATACTGTTCAATTGCGCCATAGTAATCAATTAGAAGTGAACGCTTCTGGCCGCTTTTTAGCGCCTAAAAAGCGAACTTCTAGCATAGCGAAAAAACTCCTTATTGCTGCTGCATCTTTCTGGTTACCTTTAGTAGGTGTTGCCTCGACCGTTTCTACTTCCTCGCCAAAAGCATTAGAACAGACAAGTAACAACTCTGTTTTGCAGACACAGTTAAAGCAAATGAAAAGTGCCTATGCTTTTTATTCTTCTATAGCTCAGCAAGGTGGTTGGGTAGCCTTAGACGAAGACTTGCTTCTCAAGCATGGTGCATTGAGAAAGGCTTCAGCAGATGCAACACCTATCTACAGTGAAGAGGAAGCTCAAGCTGTAAGTGCATTAGTCGCTCGTTTAGGCAGAGAATACACCTCGATAGATACAAATTGTACTTATGCATTAACCGCTACTCACTCCAAACCATGCATTTTCGATAAAGATGTCGAAAATGCAGTAAAAGATTTTCAACGCCGTCATGGCCTTCTAGTAGATGGTGTAGTAGGCAAAAAGACGCTTGCTGCACTGAATGTATCGGCAGATGAGAAAGCCCAGCAATTAGCACTGAATATAACACGCTTGGAGATGTTCGAAGAAAAAGACAGCGATGCTTACGTGTTAGTTAACATTCCAGAATTCCGCCTTCGTTATATTAGTCAAGGTAAAGTAAAAGCCACTAAAGATGTGGTAGTAGGCAAGCCAAGCTGGGCTACGCCTTCTTTTAGCGATCATATCGAAAAGTTCGTCGTTAACCCAGAGTGGCGTATACCACTTTCGATCACGACTAAAGAGATCGCCCCAAAAGTAGCAGACAACCCTAATTACTTAGAAGAAAACAACATTGTTATTCGTAAAAATAGTTTTGTTGATGAAGAGTTGGTTGACCCCAATACAATCGATTGGGAAAACATAAAGCCCTATCAGTTTGATCATTTTTTAGTAAAGCTCCCCAACAAAAAGAATCCGTTAGGCAAGGTTAAGTATCTATTCCCGAATCGACACGCTGTGTACGTGCACGATACGCCCTATCAACAGTGGTTTAGTGAAACAAACCGCGCAGCGTCTCACGGCTGTATTAGATTGGAAGACCCCTTTTCACTAGCAAAGTTAATTGCAGAAGAGCAGGGCGTAGAGAGTCTAATGGACAACGTCATGACAGCTCGTGAGTTAAGCCAGTCAAAAACCTTTCACCTCGAAGAGCCTCTGCCTATTCATTTGGTGTATTGGACCGCGTGGGCTGACCAAGACGGTACCGTGAACTTTAGAAATGATATTTATCAGCGCGATAGACGCGACGCTAAGGCGCTTACTCAGGTAGCGTCTCTGTAAAAAAATATAAACGAATAATAGTGGTAACAAGGTAAATGAAGATGATAGTGAACAACCTAATAGCTTCGGTAGTGGCATTCGCATTACTTTTTAACGCACATTATGCACATGCCCTTGCGCAGGGCGCAGATGCAAAAAATGCCGAGGTGGTTCAGAAAAAAGTCTCTAAAAGAAGCACTCAAAGAGCGCCACACGAGCCAGTTGTCGTTGAGAATAAAGCTCACTTGGAGGATGCTGAGTTTAGTTTAAAGATCAATAATATCGTGGTGCCTTACAACGTCTTTTCTTCATTTGTATTGCCTGAAGAGATTACAGAGCTAGAAATTATTTATCCGCAACCGGATAAAAACTATCAGCTGTTTGAAAACGGTGTAATGGTTGCAAAATCCGAGTCTATGACATGGCATTGGCAGGCGAAAGATACCCCTGGCGAGCAGCGCTTAGAAATAAGAAGCGAAGACGGGCAGGTTAATATGTCGTTAAATGTATTTGTGATGATTCCTGCCGAGGAAGTCCAAGGAGGACGCCTAAAATATTATCATATAGGGCCCTATCCAGATGAAAGCGAAGTAAAAAATAAAGACGTTTACGTTGAACCCGAAGGCTTTATTGAAGTTACCCAGAAAAACCAAGACTTACTATTGTCTCCCCATTTCAAATTGAAAGAGTTCACCAGTAAACAGCGCTCTGGCTACCCTAAATTCGTGTATCTTCGTCCATCTCTACTTTTAAAGCTCGAAATGCTTAGAAGAGAAATGAATATGAACAAAATTCATGTTTCAAACATGGTGATCATGAGCGGATACAGAACGCCTCAATATAATAAGGCAATCGGTAACGTCAAGTTTAGTCGACATGTATATGGCGATGCAGCCGACATTTTTGTAGATAATGACGGTAACTACAGAATGGATGACTTGAACAGCGATGGGGTAGTGAATATTAAAGATGCTGACGTAATGGCCAACATGATTGCAGAGCTAAACAAACGCAGTGAATATAAAGGCTTAATCGGTGGTATGGGGGTTTATGGGCCTAAACCTCACCGAGGTCCATTTATTCATATTGATACCCGTGGTATTAAAGCGCGGTGGAGAAAGCCTTAAGCAGATTATCGGGGTCTCTCAGTTGCATTTAATTTTCGATTAGCTAAAGCGCCCGCTACATGCGGGCGTTTTAACGATTGTTAGACTTACTGATAAGCACCGCTAGCGTAGTGAAGTTCGTAGCTGTGGCTGTAAATTTCGATGATGTTACCGAACGGGTCTTCCATATAAATCATACGATATGGCTTTTCACCCGGGTAATAGTAGCGAGGTTTTTCCATACGGCGCTTACCGCCGGCATCCACAATTTTCTGCGCCAGTTCTTCAACATTTGGATCTTGAACTGCAAAGGGAAATACGCCCGTTTCCCAATATTTAAAGTTATTGTCAGGGTTTTTCTGTTGTTCAAATTGGAACAGCTCAATACCTATCTTATCGCTGGTCGACATATGAGCAATTTTATAACTGCCCCATCCCTTGCCGAATACGTCGGTCGACATTTTGCCAATTGCGCTGTTATCTTCTTGCACACTAGTCGGCTCCATTATGGTGTACCAACCAAGTACTTCACTGTAAAACTCTACCGCTTTTTCCAAATCTGGTACCGAAATACCAATGTGAGAAAAGGCACGTGGATAAGCCGTTTGTAAGGCTTGCTCTTCTTTCGTCATTGTTTCCTGCACAGCATTTGCTGTAAATGTCGGTAGAGTGATTACCGATAAACTCGCCATCATTAATAGCCACTTCTTCATCATAACTTCCTTAACTGTTGTATTACTGTAAACCGGGCAAGCGCCCTTGATTGACCGATATACTAGTTCTTAAAGTTATTAACTTAAAATTATGGATTATTATTATTTTAATAAAATTAAATTATTGCTGTGGCTTTTAATAGGATAATTGCGCTGGGTGAATAGCAAGAAGGGTGTGCGCGTATAATTTCAAATTCCAGCTCGAACAAATACACGTCTAAAAGCTGTCATTTTACTTTCTGTTCGTTGTTAAGCCTTTTATTGCCCCTGTACCGGCGAGGTTCATTAAACGACGAAATCTAGGGCATTCTAAGTGGCTTGGCGCTGTGCAGGCTGCCGCATGTTTCAGACCATCACGCATAGCTGTAAGCTTCTTTATTGTTCCGTCTAATTTATTAGCTTTTCTCAGTAGTAGTTCACGATCAATTTCCGGCTTTGCCTCGTTCCCCAAAATGCCCGCAATTTCTTCTAGAGAAAAACCTGCAGCGCGACCTAGTGCAATTAGTTCAAGCCGCTCTAGTACATTTGGGCTAAACACGCGGCGTATACCTTGTCTACCAATAGAACTGATAAGACCTTTCTCTTCATAAAACCGCAGCGTGGAAGCTGAAACTCCGGACTTTTTTGCAACTTGAGATATTTCCATACACTTTTCCAAAGGTTCGCTTGACTTAAAGTTAACTTGAAGTTGTAGGCTATCATCTCTAATTAATTGTAACTAGCTGTTGAGTGTGAATATGCAGAATATTGTTTTTATCATGCTAATTGGTATTGGGGCTACCCTAGTGATGGATTTATGGGCGCTGCTAAGGCAACAACTGTTTGGTATTGCTCCAACAAATTGGGGCATGGTAGGGCGTTGGATAGGGCATATGAGAAAAGGGCGGTTCTCGCATACTTCTATAGCACACGCCGATGATGTGAGTGGTGAGAAGATCATTGGGTGGACAGCGCATTACGTGATTGGTATTGGCTATGCGGTGTTACTTTTTCTTATATTTGGAGAGGCTTGGTTGTTCGAGCCGACACTAGGTCCAGCAGTAGCGCTCGGTATCGCTACGGTCATTGCACCGTTCTTTATATTGCAGCCTGGTATGGGCGCAGGAGTTGCCGCGTCGAAAACGCCTAATCCTAACGCTGTCCGTCTACATAGCGTTTTAAACCATGCAGTATTTGGCTTAGGGTTGTACCTTTCGGCATTAGTTCTTAGTTCCGTCCTGTCCTTATAGTAATGGAGTTGGTCGAGCGGTAAATACAAATAAAAGCTGCAGAGTGCCAGACAGAATCTGTTTAGGGAAGGTATTAGCTAGTAAAATAAGCGGTAACTGGGAGCATTCAGTTGGCGATTATTACAGTTGATGCCTTACCTTTTCTTACGCCAAGAAATGTAGCAACGTGTTGATTATCTTCACTGTATAGCCTAACAAAGCCTCCTTGCATACTAGAGGAAATGTCTGCGTCAAACATTAAGTCATCTACTAGACTATTTAATATTTCAGTGTCATCTGACGCCACCTCTATTGCACAAAGGTCATTATTGCAAACGGCCTCTTGATACAGTGCTGCGTCTTGCTCATTTAGTTTGTCGATAAGTGAATCTTGCAGATCGTTTTCTATTGAAAGGGTCTCACTAGTTTTTGGAGCAAACTTTATCGTCTCAACAAGACCCTTTAATTCCGTAATAGTCAACGAACCTAAACGCTTAGTGTCTAATGTGGCCACGTCGTTATTGACCTGCAAAATGTGACTTGTATCGTCAATGGGGTCTTCTGGTTCAATCAAAGCGTGAACATTGGTTTCATCACTAGTTAGCTTTTCATTTTTTAGCTCAGCGTCAGTATCGACTTTCGTCACCGTAAGTTCTTCCGCTGAAGTTAGTGCCTGAAACGAAGTTGAACCTGACTTATCCGCGTGGGGAGCTGCTGTATTGTTTAGGTTAGTTGCTTGGCCTTGTTTCTGAAGACGTGGCTCACTGGTTAACGAACCGATAAGGTAACCCACAGTAGTGAACAATACTGCGGTCAAAACAAAAGAGAGTTTTTTCAATATAAATATCCTTATTTCAATAACTGAAAGGTGATGTGCTTGTTGTGGGTAAGATTACCTCTGTCAAAAGCGCTATTCCGTATGCTCCTAACCAACAGTTCCTGTAAAGCGTGTCACTATATTATAAAGATTAAAACACGAACCAAGAACAACATATCACAATGAATAACGAAATTACTTACCTCAATTGCTGATAAGAAAGTTTAAAATACCAAAACAGCCACAATTATTTATTTGTTCTTAATAATTAACCGGAAAAAGAAGACAGGATGAAAATTTCACTGGAAGAAATAAACAAATCTAACTATGAGCAGGTTTGTGACTTGGATGTGGCGGAAAATCAGCAAGCGTTTGTAGCGTGCAATATGTGGTCGTTGGTTGAGTCTTTTTACAACGAGAACCATACCTGCAAAGCCATTTATTGCAACGACCAGCCCGTAGGATTCTTGATGTGGGTTCAGGAAACGCCAACCAAAGTGTCCATTTGGCGCTTTATGATTGATGAGAGCCATCAGAATAATGGAATTGGCAGAGTTGCTCTATCTCAAGCTATCACGCTTATAAAGCAAACTTCTGAGCTCAAACAGATAGAGATATGCTATAACCCCAAGAATCCTGTCGCCAAAGCCTTCTATTCAAGCTTTGGTTTCGAAGAGGTGGGGTTAGATGAAGATGGCGAAGACATGCTTGCTGTTATTGCCATTTAGCCACGACTTAAATTTAAAGCAGCGAAATGCGAGGGATCTCAAGATATGGACGTCATAGATATTAAGACTTTTATTCCAAGCAAAAACTACGACATTTCTAAAGCATTTTATTCTGAGATTGGATTTAATGCAGAGTACGTAAATGAAGACCTCACACTGTTTGAAAATGGTGATTGTCTCTTCTTTCTTCAGCGCTTTTATAATCCTGAATTGGCGAATAACTTTATGCTACAAATATGTGTAGCAGACATTCAGGACGCTTTTGATCTGTGCTCACGCTCATTACATAAAACGAAAATTTCATCAATTGAGCAACAACATTGGGGAAGTGTTTTCTATATATGGGGCCCGTCGGGCGAACTACTTCACATTACCGAATTAGGTAGCTAGCTTTTGCGAGAACGAAGGGCGGAATGACGAATGATGCATACGAATTACACCATTAAAGAAAGCCCTCCGTCAGTTGAAGACTTTGCCAATTTAAGAAAGTTGATTGGATGGAGTAACCCGGGTTTATCGGTTGTTCAAAAAAGTATTGATGCCTCGTTGTTTTGGGCAACAATTTACCTCGACAGCAACCTTGTAGGCTGTGGTCGGGTGATTGGCGATGGCGCAATGTATTTTTATATTCAAGACGTCATTATTCATCCAGGACATCAGAATAAAGGTTTGGGATCGAAGATAATGAACACGTTGATTGCACATTTGGAGTCTTGCTGCGCACCTGGCGCAACCATTGGCCTGTTGGCTGCGCACGGTAAAGAGAGCTTTTATCTTAAGTTTGGCTTTAAACCTCGCGATGGTCAGAGCTTAGGTTTAGGCCTGTGTAGGTTTATTTAGCTACTTGGTCATTAACGTGGCATGAGAGTCCCGGGAGTTCTCAAGTTTTTTAATCACTTGGCATGGTGATCTTTGCCTATTTAATTATCGGCAGCTTTCTGTCCTAAAGCGGCAAGTCCCCTCCGCTTTTTTGAATTGTATGGCGTTGAATCTTAAATTCCTTCAGCACTGAAAAACTATATCCCCCCTGAAATTAGCCGCCTTATCTAACACGCTTAAAAGTAGCGTTCTCAATTCGACTTGTAGCCTCTCTTTGGTGTGAATTTTGCAAAAGCCTGTTTAAAGACACTGAAAATGTCGGTTTGCGTAGTAGCTGATCACTGTTTTTCGATGAGTTTTTGCTTCTTTCCGATAGAAATTTGACGTTTTTCACTGGACACGTGTAATGAAAAGTATCACAAAACCTGCCTCTCACGCTTTGCCGACAGAAAATGGTCGCTTAGTCGCGAAAGCCTTGGCATATGCCGCGCTTTTCCTAGGCTTACTCTCTGGTTGCTCTTCATCTGACAAACCTAAAAGTCAATTTGCGCAAACCGATGCCAGCGACGTATCGGCATTGGGGAATGTGGAATACCATACCTATATGTTGGCAAATGAACTTTTTGCGGATGTGGGTCCGGCACGTCAGTCACGCTACGCGGTAGTTGGCTTTGTACCTGCAGATACTATGAAATACAGCGCCGACCATCAACACCCGTTAATGCTATTGGGCCATCAACTTGAACAGGGAATGATTACTGAGGCCACGAAAAGAGGCTTTTCTACTCAAGAATTTAAGCTTTCGAACGATATAATTGTTAGTAACGAAAGCGACAGAGTATTAACCCGCGATATCGACCAGCTTTCCAACATTGAGCGCGTCGATTTTTATATTACCGGCACCATGGTGTATCAAGAGTCTGGTGCGGTGGTTAACGCTCGAATTATCAACGCTAGAAATAAAAACATTGTCGCTGCAGCAACACGCTTTTTCCCTGCCGAACTGTTTTGGCGCGAAGAACAAGTAACCACCAGAAACGGTAAGTTATACAGAACTGAAGGTACGAGGTAACCCCATGAAAAGACGAAATCAATACGCGGCGCTTTCGCTTTGTGCTTCACTGCTAAGCGTTAGCGGGTGCTCTATGATGATGGGGGAAGAAGAGGTCGCCGAACAAGCGCCTCAGCGCCCGGCCATGAATGTGATTGATATTACTGCCGCCGACCGCGCTCCTACGAAGCCAGTTGAAAATACCAGTGATACTCAGCCTCAGGGTATGGACGCGTACGGCGCTATCGGTCAACCCCCTTTGTATTCGAGCGTACAGGGCGCGTATAAAGGTCGACCTCTAACCAAGCATATTGGCGACTATGTGAAGAACATGGCGCAAGACTTAATTGCCAATATGGAATATGTGAATAACAAAACACCTATTGGTGTAACCCATTTCGCACTACTGGATACTGACTTGCAGAAAACAGATTTGCTTGGTCGTCAGATGGCGGAATCTTTTGTTCATGAACTGCATAAATTCCGCGTGCCGGTTATCGACTTCAAAGCCACCGAGTATATTCGCATTACTGACGATGGCGATTTTGTATTAAGCCGAGACTATTTGGAATTGAGCAGCAGCCTTCCTATTGAATACGTGTTAACGGGAACGATGACAAAGCACCAAGGTGGCGTGTTAGTTAACGCTCGTATTTTGGGCATGGAATCGCGCGCAGTGGTGGCAACTGCGCAAATGTTAGTGCCGTTCTACGTAGTAGATGCACTTATTCCAAGTGACGGTAGCCAGCAAAACGGTATGCGCGATGGCGTTAAGCTAAGTCGCGGCTAGGAGTTTCAGCATGGTGTTTACAAAGAAGCTTGTGTCAAGCAGTTGGGCAGCCGTTGGCGTGCTGCTGAGTGTATGTATGACAGGGTGCACTAGCACAGAGTCTATTGGCTCATTTTGGTTAGGTGAAGACGGTGAAATTACTCATCACGCCGAGCCAGTGCCTGTACCAAGCCGCTCAGGGCTGGAGTACACACCAGATTCTCGCGATAGACAATATCAACAGCACGTGGAAGTCGAACCTGGCTATAAAGACCCACTACATCATGGCTATTCACCTTCACAAACGCATAAGCGCTTAAATGATTACGCCTCGCAACTTGCGATGGAGTTAATGGACAATGCAACCCGTCTTACGCAGCAAGATATGGTGGGTGTGGCGAGCTTTGTGAGGCTTAATCAGTCGTTGAGCGACAGCACCGTGTTAGGCAATCAGCTTTCAGAGTATTTAATTGCTGAGCTGCAAGACTTCGGGTTAGCGGTTGTCGACTTTAAGCTTGCTGGTGGCATTACCGTAACGCCAATTGGCGATTTCGTACTTACTCGAGATGGTACTGCACTCGCTAAACAGGTTGAAATGGACCATGTTGTAACTGGCACCATCATTGAAGATGACAGAGGCGTCCGCGTAAACGCCCGTATCGTGTCGCTGGAAAATAAACAAGTGGTGGCAAGCGCCAACGTATACATTCCTGCGTTTATCGTGATGGATTTAAATAAAATGGCTAGCGTAAACTAGCCATTTACTTCCATTACGCTCTGTTTTTTCAAAGCGAACTCGTTTCATGTTCGCTTTAAAACCTCTAAACATCCGATCTTTTGTGTCTTGCACAGGAGAGTTTTTACAAAGGCCTCTCCGTCTATTTACCCTGACTTCTAATCGCTTCGCGAGTCATAAAGCGGCTTGTGTTTACAGCATTAAGCAGATCACTGCTTAAAGGTAGCGGCTCATTACATAGACTGCTCACCAAGACTTCTGCCATTAAAGGCGCTGTAGTTAACCCTCGTGACCCTAAGCAAGTAAGGGTGGAAACTACGCTGGTTGGCAACACTGGCGCGCTGGTTAACGGTTTGCCCACGCCTAGCATAGTGTAGTGTTCTTTTAATGAGTCAAAATTATGTAGTGCACCGACAACAGGCTGGTGGTCGGGTGAACCTAAACGCGTAGCCGCTCTGGCTTTACCGTCATGTTGTAATGCTTGCACGATGTCGGTGTTTGCCAGCGCCTGTTCGTGTGTGGCGAGGTTCATTTCAGTTTCGTCACTTCTCACATCGGTACTTAAGTCGTTTTTGACGTAGGTTGAACCTAACGCATGCCGACCTTCGAATACAGGTGTCATATAGCCTTTGTGACACAACACAGTGTTAAGCTGTTCAATTGGCATTTGGGTTGGAATAGCTTCAACCTGTCCGCGAACAGGGCGAAGGGACAGGCTGTCAAAATCGCTAGCGTTTACCGCACCTGCTCCAAGGGCAAGGATAAGGTGATCGGCAGTAATAACTTCTTCACTCTCAGCGCTATCTAAGTTAAAACGAATCTGCACCCGCTGCTTTGTTGTCTCAATTGCCTCATGAGATATATAGGTATGATTGGGTTTCAGCGTGAGTTTGCCACTTTGAAGTGCTTCTTCAATCATGGCAGTAACTAGCTGTGGAGGAGAAATCCATCCGCCGAGGCCAATGTATAAGCCAGAGTAGGGAAGAGCTAGGTTAGCGATATCGCTCACTTCTTTGCTGTCTACGGGCTTAATCAAAGCTTCAGGCCATACGTCGGCTGCTGCCAGTTTATTTTGACGCTCTGCTACCTTGTCGTTAAAGCTTAGTTGAATAACGCCACAGAAATCATGGGCAACGTCGGCTAGGCCACAGGTTTTTGCATGTTCAATAGTGTGGTCGTAGGCTTGTCTAGCATACAAAAAACTGTGCGCCTGAATGCGGCTGGCAATACTTGCTTCGCTATGAAGCTGCGGGTAAAAGCCGCCTTGCGGGTTGCCAGACGCGCCGCTTGCAAGGGTGTCACCATCAAAATACAAAGTAGTGCTAATGCCGCGTTTTACTAAAGCCAGACATGCCGTAGCTGCTGCAAGGCCGGAGCCTACTACTGCGACTTCACTTGTTTTATCTAAACTGCCGTTAACGTACCTGTAATAGGGGCCAGCAGGCAGACGAAGTTTATGCTGCACATTCTCATTGTCTTGGTTAAAAACGCCGGTCAGCATGTCGCGCTTACGGCCAAAACCGTTGCGTTTTTTAATGGTAAAACCCACTCCAGCTAGCCCACGCTTTACGATTCCTGCGGCGGTAAAGGTTCCAAAGGTAGTTCCGGTTTTTGACAAGCGAGCCATTTGGCTAAACAGAGCATCTGTCCACATATCAGGGTTTTTGCTAGGTGCAAAACCATCTAAAAACCAGGCATCGATGAGGCCATTTACAGGGGAATGCCATTGAGGCAAAAGCTCGTGCACATCACCAATCCATAAGTCGAGTGTGGTTGAATGGTTATCAAAATGAAGGCGATGACAACCTTCAAGGCCCATGGGGTAAAGTGAAGCGAGTGCTTGCGCTTCGTCTTTGAGGGCAGGAAAAGCTTCTAGTGCACGCTGCATATCCTGTTGAGGCAGTGGAAACTTTTCCGTGGTAATAAAATACAGGCGCTTTAACGGATGATCAGGGTTCGCTGCTCTAAATTCGTTGAAGGCGCGCATGGCGACCAAAAAGTTCAGCCCTGTACCAAAACCTGTTTCGGCAATGACAAAAGTTGGGTTGCGCCACTGTTGCCAGCGCTCAGCAAGGTCGTTGCCTGCAACAAAAACGTGTTGGGTTTCATCAATTCCGCTATCGTTAGAAAAATAAACGTCGTCAAAATGGTCGGCGACAGGCGTACCGCTCTCATTAAAATGAACCTGTGCATGCTTAGATTTCACTGTTTATTTTTCTCCGTTTATGTCGTTGTTGTGTTGGCACTTTGAATTGGAGGCAGTTTTCACTACTTCAATAGCTCGCCCATCCGTTGCTTGTTTTGAAACGCCAGAGCTAACCTGGCTTTTAGAGGGACAGGACACTTCTGCAGGTGTTGAAAAGTGCGATGTTACTTTACTGGTCACGAGCTGCGCGCCAAGCATACCGCCAATAGTAACCCAAGAACCGTTAACGTTAATTAATCCGCGATGATCCATTGTAGGCGCTTCAGCTTCTGTTTTTGAGATAACCCAGGTGCCTTCGGCAATATCAAAGGTCCATATGGCGTCATCTGCAGTTGAAGGCTCGCCGTTATAGCCGATGCCATTGTAGTTGTACGGGTTAGTTGAACCGCCTACAAAATAGATTTTATTGGTGGCCTTATCGCCCGCTGCCGCCATGCGATAGCGCGCAGTACCTGTTGGATGGTCAAGTGTACGCCAATCAATCTTTAAAGGGTTTTTCTTATCAATTACGCCTTTAAAGCAGGCAGTTTCTGCAGCGAAGCTACGGCGTTTATCGCTGTGAGGTGTTACTGATACGCCGTCACAAATTACTATAGTGTTATTAACGATACCTCCAGCTTGACCGAATACCGGGTTGCCAAGAAAAGGGCTCGCTTGTTGCCATTGGTCGGTTTGCGTATCATAAACCTGCACAAGGTTTACGTTCCCATCGTTGTGCCAGCCAGAAATTAAGTACACGTAACGGTCTTGGTAGACTAAAGCAGTTGCATCATCAACAGGCACAGGCATAGGCGTTAATAGCGTATATTCCCCTGTTACAGGAGCGTATTTATAAACATCTGGCGTACTAATTTCATTGTGTTCTTCATCAACCGTGTAACCGCCAAAAATATAAATGCTGTCATTAACGCCCACTGCTACTGAAGCCAACCGACCTTTAAGTGCAAGGCTGGATGGAACTGGGGTAAGGGCTTGCCATTGCAAAGGTTTATCTTTGCTATCAATAGGAAGCTGCCAAGCACGGTTGTGCACGTCTTTATGGGTCTTGTCTTTGCCCAGCCCCATAAAACTAAATACATATTGTGTTTCGTCTATGGTTACAGAAGCTACGGCATTGTTTGAAACAGGCTCTGGCAGCGCGGGAAGGACGATAGGCGCAGCTGCTGCTGAGACAGTCGCTGCAGAAGCAATGATAAAGGCACCCACCACGAAAGAAAGTCGGGGCACTGCACTTTGGAAAATGCGTAGAGCAATGGTTCTTGGCTTTTTTAATAACACAGCAATCTTCAGTTTTATCTAAATTTCGAACGTTTGGCCGCGTATTCTACCTGTCACCTTTTTGTTTTTCCGCAAAAGTTTGTACCTGCTTAAAACTCTTCTTTTCTTATTGCTTCTGCAAATAACAATCTATCAGTAAAAACAATACGTTTATTTAATTGTTGTTGTAAATAATTTGTTAAATTTAGCGCTAAG
Organism: Alteromonas macleodii; assembly: GCF_903772925.1. Lineage (NCBI taxonomy): Bacteria > Pseudomonadati > Pseudomonadota > Gammaproteobacteria > Alteromonadales > Alteromonadaceae > Alteromonas > Alteromonas fortis. The sequence goes on along the minus strand of NZ_LR812090.1, from coordinate 2,823,311 downwards.
TCTATTGAAGATTGTTCAGGGAGAAGATATGGCGGGCGTGTTTCACCAATGTGGTCAAAGCATTTGCAAACGTACAAGAGACGAAATGGATGATCGTGCACGTATCATCGCGCATGCACTTGCTGAGCAAGGTGTGTGCGATAACGATGTAGTAGCTATTCTTATGCGAAATCACGTCGATATATTCGAAATAGTAGAGGCATGCCGATATGTGGGTTCGCGCTATGTTCTGCTAAATTGGCACAGCCCCATTGTCGAACTTGTGCCTATTCTGGGCGACTGCGGTGCTAAAGTGCTGTTCGCGCATCGCGATTTACTAAAGGGGGAGAATGACCTCCAATCATTGTCATTCGTTCCCACCTTGGCAGTGATATACACGATTAAAACGCCGGACAGCATTTTAGAGCGCTATCACCTTATAGATAATTCACTGTTAGCCTCAGAGCCGAAAAATGGGGAAAAGTATCAGTGCCTTGATACGCTATTAGCTGCCCCAAACGCAAAGCGCCACAGTAAAACGCCAAAACGCTTTAAGGGCATGTTTCCGTACACGTCGGGCAGTACAGGAAAACCCAAAGGCATTAAGCGCGATGAAGACTTAACGCGGCCAGACCCTTATTTAATATTCAAAGGACTCTCTGAAGCGTTAATGCAATTGTCGGAAGGCGATCGCTTTTTCGTATCTGCACCGCTTTATCACAGCGCACCACATGCGCTTACGCTCTGCTGTTTAGCAGCGGGTAATATTGATGTATACATTGAGCCTAAATTCGACCCCGAACGCTTTTTACAAGACATAGAGCGGTTTAAACTTACTCACGCCTATATTGTTCCCACCATGATGGTGAGGCTACTTAAACTGCCCGAGTCGATAAGAAGCAAATACGACACTTCAAGTTTGCGTTTTGCCTTATCAACTGGGTCCGCACTGCCAAGCGACGTGAAAGAAGCAATGATTAACTGGTTTGGGCCAATTTTCTATGAGTCTTATGGTGCTAGTGAATTGGGCTTCATGACCTTAATTTCATCTCAAGAGGCTTTAGCTAAGCCTAATTCTGTGGGTAAACCCATTCCCGGTGCCGCAATTAAAATACTGAGCGACAATAAAGAGGAGTGTGAAGTAGGGGACATTGGCGTTATATATGCGCACCTTTCCATGTTCGCGCCATTCAAATATACCAATACTACGGGCGCTTCGAGTGACTTACACGCTGGTGAATTCACGACATTAGGCGATATGGGTTATGTGGACAAAGATGGTTACTTATATATTTGCGATAGAAAAAAAGACATGATCATCTCAGGTGGCGCCAATATATTTCCTGCTGAAATAGAGAGCGTCATCATAGAAATGCCTGAGGTTACAGACTGTGCGGTATTCGGTGTGCCTGATGCTGAGTATGGCGAAAAAGTTGTGGTGGCTGTTCAATGCTCACCCGGCAATACGCTTTCTATTGATACGCTACACGGGTATTTAGGTGGCAAGCTAGCGCGGTTTAAGTGGCCTAAAATGTTACAAATACTCGATGCTCTGCCCAGAGAAGATACGGGTAAAATATTTAAGAACAAACTTAGAGCTCAATTTAGTCAATAAAAGAAATCACTAAAGCTATTTTGAAGGTTTTGTGAAGGTATAAATTAACACTGGTCATGACCCTGTGCATTCGTGGTACATTGGACTTATTAGAATAAAAAATAAGTAGCCGCAGACGGTAAAAGCGATAAAAGAAAGGAACTGGGAAACCTCCTGTTCGTAAACATAAGCACGGTACTAAGGCAGTTGCTGCAACGCTGACGTTTAACTAATTCCAGTGGGGCAATCGGCAGAGCAGACCACTTTACCATTCAAAATCGTTACCATAAGCCGCAACAACGCAAAGGGTAAACTATGAGAAGAGCAGTTATCACCGGTCTTGGTATCGTATCAAGCATCGGCGTAAATAAAGAAGACGTACTTGCTTCACTAAAAGCGGGTAAGTCTGGAATTACATTTTCAGAACAGTTCGCCGAAATGGGCCTTCGCAGCCAAGTTTGGGGCGACATTGATATCGATTTAAAAGAGCACATCGACCGTAAAGCTATGCGTTTTATGGGCGATGCAGCGGGCTACGCATACGTGGCAATGCAGCAAGCTATTGCAGACTCTGGTTTAGAAGAAAGTGACATTTCAAACGAGCGCACAGGTATTATCGCAGGCTCAGGTGGCGCGTCTTCTGAAAACCAAGTACTTTCTGCAGATATTCTTCGCGAAAAGGGCGTTAAGCGTGTTGGTCCATACATGGTTCCTCGCTGTATGGCATCTACGGTATCGGCTTGCCTAGCGACACCGTTTAAAATTCGCGGCGCGAACTATTCGATTGCCTCGGCGTGTGCAACCAGCGCCCACTGTATTGGTAATGCGCTAGAGCTTATTCAGCTTGGTAAGCAAGACGTAGTATTCGCCGGTGGCGGCGAAGAACTACATTGGTCACTATCAAGCCAATTCGACGCTATGGGCGCACTAAGCTCCAAATATAACGATAATCCAGCTGTGGCATCACGTACTTATGATGCGGCACGCGACGGCTTTGTAAGTTCAGGCGGCGGCGGTATGGTCGTTGTTGAAGAACTTGAGCACGCACTAGCACGCGGCGCAAAAATCTACGGTGAAGTAGTAGGTTACGGTGCTACATCAGATGGCTTCGACATGGTTGCACCATCGGGTGAAGGCGCAATTCGCTGTATGAAGGTGGCGATGCAAAATATCGATGCTCCAATCGATTACTTGAATACCCACGGTACATCAACGCCTGTAGGTGATGTAAAAGAACTTGCGGCGATTCAAGAAGTGTTTGGCCAAGCCGGCGTACCTATTAGTGCAACAAAGTCTCTGACAGGTCACGCACTAGGTGCAGCGGGTGTAAACGAAGCTATCTATAGCTTGTTGATGATGGAAAATAACTTTATCGCGCCATCAATTAACATCGACACGCTGGACGATGCAGCACAAGGGCTAGATATTGTTACTGAAGCACGTGAAGCAACGCTAAACACAGTGATGTCAAATAGCTTTGGCTTCGGCGGCACTAACGCAACGTTAGTTATGCAGCGTTATAATGGCTAGTCAAAGAAGCTAGGTACAGAAAATTTTTAGCTTCATTTTAAGAAGCTTTAAACTAAAAAGGGCGTAAACCTGAACACCTTGAGTGTTTGTGTTAACGCCCTTTTTTATTACCGTTTTTCAATTAAACCTGCATTTTGATGACAATCACTTTAGCAACGTTGTTGCTTGAGTGATTGTAATCGAGAGTTTTATAGGTGAAGCAAACGTCCCACATTCGTTACTATGAAGTGTCAGCAATAAGCTTTTAGCTATCACGCCTCCGCAATGCACAATATCCTGTACATGTGCTCATTTGCAGTCTAAACTTGTCCTATATAATGTACAAGTGGGGTGAAAAATGCGAATTGTCTCTTTTACAGAAGCAAGAAATGGATTAAAAGCCGTTTTGGACAATGTAGTCAACGATGCAGATACAACAGTAATCACGCGTCGTGACTCAGAAGATGCGGTTGTAATGTCATTAGATTACTACAACAGCCTTATGGAAACCGTTCATCTACTTCGTTCTCCAGCGAATGCTGAACACTTAAATCGTTCGATTACACAGTTTAAAGCGGCAAAAACGGCACAGCGAGAACTTATTGATGAGTGACAGGTTGTTGTCATGGACTGATGAAGCTTGGAATAGCTACGTTTATTGGCAATCCCAAGACAAGAAAACCTTGAAACGTATCAATAAATTAATAACCGATGTTAAGCGCTCTCCATTTGATGGAATTGGAAAGCCTGAACCTTTAAAAGAAAATCTTGCTGGTTTCTGGTCACGTAGAATAGATGACACCAACCGTTTGGTATATGCCGTGGATGATACCGCAATTACGGTTATCTCGTGTCGTTACCATTACTAGCTGGTGTCCGCTAACAATCTAATAAAGTCGCTCGCGGGCTCGATGGGCAGCAAACGTGGCGGTTGCTTCACTTCGTTTTGTTTATAGCCCTAATTGATAAGAGAACAAATTAAAAGTTGTTTTTGTTTTTTTGTCTAGAGCTTTCTAAAATAAAGATTGCGAACACGACCGTTAGATATCCTGAAGCCATTCACCTCACCGTGAACATCGCGCTCAAATAGGATATCGCCAACTTGTGAGCTAAAAAAGTCACCTTTGACTGGCGCAATATAATGGTCGTTTAGGCGGTGATGAGAAATTTTTAGTTGTTTATTTTCCGGTGAAAAGTGGTAAGTGGAAGAAAGCTCAGGGCTGAAGTAACTGCCGGCGAATTGCGATAACCAGGTTTTGGTTATTTTGACTGGTGTATAGCCAACCGACACATACGTATCGACATTGTCTACCTGCACTGTCATTAAGCTTTCATCGTCATCTTTAGTAAACTCAACATAAATCTCTCCCTCTACATTCAGCATTTTAAAGGTGTTTTCGCTGATAGGAGCGAGTACGCTTACGTCGTCTTGGCCTCTTGAATACATTAGTTTACCGTTTTCTAAATAAATCTCTCGTGAGTACGCTTCTGGTTCATACCAATAGTGGCCCACATAGGCATTGAGTGTCTCTTCATCTAACTCAATAGAATCAGATATTTGTTTAGGTGAGATCGACTCCAGAAATGCGTTAGCAATCGCGTTCTGAGGTGGAGGGGTGTCTTTCTCCAAAAGTCTGTCAGCAATTTGTAGAGCCAATTCCCATGGCCTTGCGTCTGCGCCATTATTCAATATTGCTATTGCTAAATTTTGTTTAGGGAATCGAGCCAAATACGAACGAAATCCTGCGTCTCCGCCGCTATGCTGAATATATTTGGTACCTTTGTAATAGCTAATAAATTGCCCATATGCGCCACCAAATGTTTCTCCATTGTTTAAGGACGCAAGGGTATTCATTTGCTCGATTATAGCAGGGCTACCCACAGTCGGTTCGCTAAAATTAGCTGACCATTTCAGCAGATCTTCTGCGGTCGTAAACAAACTGGTTGCACCAACATTTGAAAAGTTCAACACACTTTTTTTGTAACCATTACCATCGAGCTGGTATGAGTAGGCCCTATTGCTAACGATCTTCTGATGGTCGTCATAAAACAAGCTGTTACTCATATTCAATGGCGTGAACAGCCTTTCTTGTGTGAATTGAGCAAAAGATTTACCGCTAACACGTGCAACAACCTCTGCTAATAGTGTAAACCCGGTATTTGAGTACAGAAACTCTTCTCCCGGTTTGAAGTTTAGCTCTTTTTGTCGGGCTACTATTTTTAGTACGTGTTCGGTAGTGATTACGTCATCTAATCGCCAACCAGCCATACGCAACAAATTCCATTGATCTCGCATGCCGCTTGTATGTGATGCTAAGTGTCGTAAAGTTATGGTGTGACCAAAGTCTGGCACTTCTGGGATGTATTGTCGTATGTCATCATCGAAATTTAACTTACCTTCTTCTGCAAGTAGAAGAATGGCGAATACGGTAAATTGCTTGGATACAGATGCAACGTGAAACATAGTTTCTGGCGTAACAGGTATATCGTATTCTAGGTTTGCACTACCATAACCTTTTGAAAATATAATCTCTCCATTCTGCAGAACTGCAACTGAGGCCCCAGGCTTTTTAATATCATCGAATTGGGCAAATAGTCGGTCAAGCTCGATAGTTTGTTGTGATGGGCTATTAAGAGGCTTTTCAGTTTTTGAAGATGGTTGGCAGGCGAATAAACCAATCAATAGTAGAAAACCAATGACTAGACGTGCTGCAAAATTAGACATTATAACGATTCCTTGTTATCACTTATTTTCAATTTTTCCGATGAAGAGCAAACTTCAATACGCTGCAGAAAACCGCAATTACTATTTACAGGAAAAGGTTAGAGTAAAGTTGTTTGAATTTGTAGGCAAACATATTTTCTATTAACTACCCACTGACAAAAGTGCTTTTGTACTTATTATTTTAACTTTGACTTGGTTGCTATTTCCTATCATTTGCTAAATATACTAAGTTTATAACGAATTTATTTAGTATCAGTTGGCCTAAAAAAGCAGTTTTCCTCAGATACTAACAGGCGTAGGTTTCACAAATACCAACACAAACATTTTTTGAATGAATCAGGTCATCAAAAAGACAGTTGTAACAAAGAGTAGAATATAGTACTTGTTCACTTTATAATCAGTTGAAGCTGTACAATTTCATCAAGGATGCTGAGTATGATATTTAATAAGAAATCGATTTTCGTGGTGGTTTGGGTACTTTTTTCCTTACATGCATTGGCTAATAACTCCAGCATTAAACGCTCGGAAAGTGTTGGGGTCGTAAGCGGAATACTAGCTAGTAAAACGAGCATTGCTGAAATACCTTTAATGTACAATAGCAGTCGTGAAAATATGGCGCGGGCTTATGGCTTAAAGGCGCAATACCCTTTAGAGCTTTTTTTAGGGAATAGCAGCTATCGCTCGTGCAGAATGTATTATAAAGACGAGAGTTACACCGCTGAAGAATATATTACTTTTGTTAATAAGTACGCGGGTGCCAGTATTGAACTCAGTGGTGTTCAGCGACATTACGGTGCTGGTGGTCTGCAATGCACTTTTACCGGGTTTAAAGTACTGGCAAGCGCTGAAGACGTTGCCAAAAAGAAAGCAGAACAAAAAAAAGCGCAGCAAGATAAAGTCGTTGTGGCAGGCGATCATGTCATAGGAGATATGCGTGTATCGATGCTCAAATTAATGCCGGAATTTGCTCTCTTCAGGTTACTGGATGAAGACGGCAAGCCAGTTAAGGATCCGAAGCATGAATGCGGAAACAGAATATATATAGACCCAGTAATAGATAGAGGTGTAATTTATGCGTTTCGCGCTGAGCTCAACAAATATGCTAACAGAGCAATACTGAAAAACGTAAAAATGATGAATGGTAAGTGTATAGCAGAGAAGGTTGTGCCGCTTTCACTGTGACGGCAAAAAGTTGGGGGGGGGGGGTCTATTTTCCTCGCTTTTGCGCGTGAGGCAATTATGTATATATCGTACGAATAGTGCTTTGAAAACCGTTTGATGGTTAATACGAAAATCAAAGTACTGCGCCATTGTACCGAATAAAGCGACGGAAAAAATAAGAGCCGCATTTTTTTAACGCTCATTGACTAAAATTTCGCTCGGTAGGAAGTCTGCTCATTGTTTGTGCCAGTCAATTCTTCCTGAAGGGCAGAAAAGTACGTGAAGCGGTCCTAGGGGAAGTGAATTTCTCCACCTTTAAGGCCAGTAGACTCACAGTAAAATCGTCTGCATTCATCTTTGGTAAGGACACTCATAGCTTTTCGTTTGCCAGAATAGGCTATTCTTCGGCAGCGCACACTAACCCGTCACTCAAGCTGACTTTGATAATTGTGGCTTTTGTCTTCTCTAAATTAAAAAATGCTGATGTTTAACAAAGTCTGGTGTAATATTGCACCAGATGATGTCTATTGGAGTAAATGTCATGCCTCGTCAAAGTATTACTCTGACCGAAAAAAATGATGCGTGGCTCAAGAGTCATGTTGAAGATACGCGAGAATATGCAAACAAAAGTGAACTCGTGAATGATTTGATTCGCCGGGCCAGACGCGCTGAGGAAATCAATCAAAAGCTCGTCAGCGCAGAGAGAAGCGGATTCATTGAACAATCGCCTGAAGATATGCTGAAAGAATTCAAGGCTGAGTTAAAAAGATAAATGGAAAGCTACAAGCTATCGCTGAATGCAAAAAAGGATCTTAGGCGTATTTATACATATGGATTTGTAGAATTTGGCGAACTCCAAGCAGATAAGTATTTCGAAGGTTTTTTTCAGACATTTAAAAAAAATGCGAGTAATCCATCGGCATACCAATCAGTTGACCATATTCGACAGGGGTATAGACGCTGCGCTTATGGCTCAGACAGTATTTACTATCGATACAATGGTGTTGAAGTTGAGATAATGGCAATTTGGGGTGGGCAAGATGTCGTTGACTGGCTCTAAATCAAGCCAACAAAAAACTCGGTGTCCGCTCCTTGTTTTAAGCAGACCTTAAGGACGGAAACGAAGTTGCACTGCTCAACACAGTGCGTCACGTACAAATCTATATCTAACTAAGTAAAATCGTAAGCTCACCCTAATATTAGTAAAGGGCAACTGTGTTATTTCTAAGTTTCCGGAAAATAACTACTAAGCATTCCACGGCGGAATCCTAGTATTACTTAAAGCTTTTCAGCTAATTTTTGGATTGCTTCAATAACAATTTCTGGCTGCCTTTTGTGAATAGAATGCTGTCGTTCCCCTGAAAAAACAATTGTGCTATCGGTAGAGCGAGCGGCAATGTCTTCCTGCAAAGTCGCCCATACCAAATCTCTAGTTTTGGTATTATCGATTTCAGAAGATGCTTTATTGCGTGCAACCACCACCAAAGGCAAATTGCCAAAGTTAGGCGTTAATTCATTTAATTCACTAAGACTTCTTGGAAAGTATTCGGCTTCATCTAAGCTGGTATATTGATGTTTGGTTGTACTTTTTTTGGCTTTTTCTTCTGGATTAGTGTTGGAAAGATACAATCTGGGAATACCGACAGGGGCTGCCCACATTCCAAATTTGAATAGATATTTTTGAAGAGAATTCGTTTGAGGCATCTCATCTATCTGATCTTCATGGGCAGAGTCTACCAACACCAAAGCGGCTATATATTCGGGATAGGTGAGGGCATAGCGTTGCATGTTTACCCCGCCAAATGAATGGCCTACAAGGATTATTGGTGCAGTAATGTCTTTCTTTTCTAGAACCAAATGAAGTTCAGAGACAATAGTTTTACTGGTTCTCTCGTGCGGGCTTTTTTCACTCCATCCAAGGCCAGCTCTATCATAGGTAATGACCCGAGAAAACTGTGAGACTTCCTCTGCTACTTTATTCCAGACTGATGAGTCATCACCTATACCAGCATCAAAAATAACGGTAACTTTTCCTGTTCCAATATCCTCGACATACAGGCTGTAGCCATCGATATCTATCATTTCTCCACGCTTGTCAAAAGAGGTGGAATCGACATAGCTTGAATATGACTGATAAACAAAACCAACCATGAAAAGCAAAACTATGCTGACAGATAAAATTTTCAATGCGAACTTTCCCTTTCTTTGCGTTTTTGCGCTTTCAATAATATTCCACAAACTCTTGAGCGATTCAGCTAATTATTTCGGTCAAATAAACTGGTAACGACTAAATAAAGTATCTGGCTCGGGAATAGAGATTTTCCCGTAATGGCGTTTCAGTAAACCTTCACTTTCAAGCTCACCTAAAAGCTGATTAACCGTTTGCCTACTGCTATTTATCATTTGCGCCAAAGACTCCTGCGAAAGGGTGAGTGTAATCGCGTTGTTTTTAGGTAAATGCTGGCCATAGCTGGTGGTAAGCATTAATAGCCGCTTCACCAGCTGGTGTTTGAGGCTAAGCCCTGCGCTTGAGTCAATAAACTGAAACGCACTGCGCACTCGCGTGCATAAAAGGCGAGTAAAATGCGGATATAATTCTGGGTACTGCTCAAGTAATGCCTTAAACGCGTTTTTTTGAATAATAGCAACGGTGGAGTTCGTTTCACAGAAGTTGTCGTGGGTACGAGGGAGGTCGTCGAACATTGATATTTCACCAAACCAGGTGCCGGGCCCCAGCAACGCAAATAGCATTTCTCGGCCGTCTACTCCCACGGTCACAACTCTTAAGCGGCCTTCGCACACACCATAGAAACCTACACCGTCTTCACCTTTGGCATGCAATTGCTGTCCTGCTTTTAAATGCTTAAGGCGCATCTTTTCGAACATAGCCTCCTGTAAATAAGAAGGGATCGCGCTAAACCAAGTAGAGCCAGCCAGAACAGGTTTAAATTTTTCCATTTAACAAATCACTTACAATGTCGTATATCCGACAGTGTATAGCAATTACTGCGCGTAATGTAGGCGGTAAGAGAAAGTAAATAGAAGTTTCATTGAGCGCTTAAGGTGAGGAGCCTCCAGAAAGGGGCTGACAAGTCTAAAACGACAAATCTCAATGGAATCATTTTAGATATAAAAAGAGTAAAGCTATGACAGATTCAGTAAAGTCGAAGGTAAGCAGTGAAGAATGGCAAACCCGTGTTGACCTTGCCGCGTGTTACCGTGCGGTTGCTATGTATGGTTGGGATGACCTTATTTTTACTCACATTTCCGCTCGTGTACCAGGGCCTGACCATCATTTTTTAATTAACCCTTACGGTTTAATGTTTGATGAGGTTACTGCATCAAGTTTGGTAAAAGTTGACTTGCACGGTAACAAAGTAATGGAAAGCGAGTACAATATTAACCCTGCAGGTTTTACTATTCACAGCGCAGTTCATGAGGCACGTGACGATGCCAAATGCGTTTTGCATTTGCACACAGCAGAAGGCGTGGCGGTTTCCATTTTAGAGGACGGTCTACAGCCTTACTCGCAGCAGTCCCTTTTTCCACTGGCGTCCCTTTCTTATCATGCCTATGAAGGGGTGGCGTTGAACCCAGAAGAAAAAGCTCGGCTGGTTCGCGACCTTGGCGATACTCAATTTATGATTTTGCGCAATCACGGGCTTTTAACCTGTGCTGATAATATTCCAGATGCCTTTTTGTTTATGTTTATTATGCAGCGCGCCTGTGAAATTCAGCTAAAAGCCCAGGCTACAGGTAAGCCGTTGATTCCTATTCACTCGGCAATTCTTGAGGGTATTCGCGCACAAGCCGAGCAAGTTACCAGGCAAGCGGGTGGGTCACTGGCATGGCCAGGTATTAAACGTCGCGTTGAGCGTCGCTTCCCTGGATACGATAAGTAATGGTTTGAAGTTAAACGTTATCTAACAGAAAACTCTACAATGGTGAGGTAGGCAAAAAAGAACTAGGCTAATAGCTCTTATCATAAAAGCTATCGTTTTAAACAGATTGTTTGTATTTCGGCCTTATCTTAAATATTGCAGCCAACCCTGTATTAAATGACGTAAATTAAAGCCAATTAAAAGCAAGTAAATTAAGGGCGCTAGGTTACTAAAAGCCTAACTTAAGGTACACTTAGCGCCATGAAAATACTTCTTGAAGATACCATTCCTTTTGGCACAGATTACCTTAACAGCGTAGGTCAAGTTGAAACCTATGCTTGGCAGTCTCTTGTGCCAGAGATGTTGTGCGATGTTGATATTCTTGCGCTGCGTTCTACCACCAAGGTTACCCCTGAACTGTTAACGAACGCTAACAAGCTTAAGTTTGTTACCACAGCAACGGCAGGAACCAATCATCTAGATAAAATACATCTAGACAAGGTTGGTATTGTGCATAGCAGCGCAGCAGGGTGTAATGCCGTTGCAGTTGCTGAGTACGTATTAAGTGTTTTATTACATGCACAAAAAGCCCAAAAGCTCGACTTGTACAATGCGACAGTAGGTATAGTAGGGGCCGGTAACGTGGGAAGCGCGCTATCACGTATTTTAACGGCAATTGATGTTAAACACTGCTTGTACGACCCTCCGCTACAACAAGCGTTAGCAAGTACTGGTAAAACACAGCACAACGGTCAGTCGTTTGTAGATTTAGCACAAATTGCAACGTGCGACGTTGTCTCGCTTCATGTGCCTTTCATTAAAGGCGGCGACTATCCCACGTATCAGATGATCGACCAGACTTTTCTTGAAGCATTAACACCTGACCAGCTGCTTATCAATGCATGTCGGGGTGAGGTTATAGATGAAGAAGCGCTACTTAACCTGCTTCAACAAGAACAGGCGCCAACGGTGGTGCTCGATGTATTTGATAATGAGCCCGCAATAAACACAGCGTTATTTGACCATGTTTGGTTCGTTACGCCACATATTGCGGGTCACTCTGTTGAAGGCAAAGTGCGCGGTACACAAATGATTTACGAGCAAATATGTGAGGTAGTGGGTACAGCACCAGATAAAGAGCTCAGCGACTTTCTAGATAAGACCAGCCCAATAAACGGTGATTTAGCATCGCCAGAAGCATCTCGCTTATCGGTTGAAGATCTTACAGCAGTATTTCACAAGGTGTACGATGTCGCTATTGATGACGAAATAACGCGAAACGCTTTTTCAACAACATCAAAAAATAACGAAAAGACGAATTCTGATGTAGCGAATACGTTTTCTGCACTGCGCAAGCAATACAGAGTACGTCGCGAGTGCAGCGCCTATGAGTTACAATTGCCAAAGAACACCAGCAAACAAATTCAAAACACTTTCACCAAACTAGGCTTTTCCGTTAGTCTGGTTTAGATATTTTTTTATTAGGAGCATAAAGCATTATGTCGCAAGCGTTTGACGTAGCGGTACTTGGTGCCACTGGTTTAGTGGGCCAAACCATGATTGAACTATTAGAAGAGCGAGACTTTCCGGTAAACCGTTTGTATCCGCTTGCCAGTAAACGTTCAGCTGGTAGTACTGTATCGTTTAAAGGCGAAGACATTGAAGTATTAGATGCTGACGACTTCGATTGGTCATTAGTACAATTAGGTTTTTTCTCAGCCGGTGGAAGTATCTCAGCAAAATTTGCGCCGCTAGCAGCAGAAGAAGGCTGTATTGTAATCGACAATACTTCAGAGTTTCGTTACGAGCCTGATATCCCTCTTGTAGTGCCAGAAGTTAACGCGCATGCACTGGCAGAGTTTCGCAATAGAAACATAATTGCGAACCCAAACTGCTCAACTATTCAAATGTTAGTAGCACTTCAACCAATACAAGAAGCTGTTGGTATTGACCGTATTAACGTGTGTACCTACCAGTCAGTGTCTGGTGCAGGTAAAGAGGCCATGGAAGAGCTGGCTAAACAAACTGCGGGTTTGCTAAATGCTCGTGAAGTGAAGTCAGAGTCATTTAGTCGACAAATTGCCTTTAACGTTATCCCTCAAATCGATGTTTTCCAAGATAACGACTACACCAAAGAAGAAATGAAAATGCTGTGGGAAACCCAAAAAATCATGGGTGACCAAAGTATTTTGGTAAACGCTACTGCGGTACGTGTGCCTGTATTTTACGGTCATGCGGAAGCAATTCACTTAGAAACACGTTCTCCGATAGATGCACAGCATGTTAAAGAGCTTCTAGCCGATGCTCCAGGTGTTACCGTGTACGATGGAAATGAGCAGTTCCCAACTCAGGTTAGTAGTGCTAGCGGTAACGACATTGTGCACGTGGGCAGAATTAGAAACGACATTACACACCCTTGTGGCTTAAATTTATGGGTAGTTTCTGACAATATCCGTAAAGGCGCAGCAACAAACAGCATTCAAATTGCTGAAACGCTAATTCGCGATTACCTGTAAACGGTTCAACAGAGGTTCTGCCTCTGATTAATCGGATAAGCACAGGAAAAGGTAAACATTTTTCTGTGCTTGCCGATACGCAAACTAAGCAGGGTGTTTGGTGCGATGTAAAAAATGCGTCTGTTGCACTGTAAAAGAGATAACGTGTGTAGCGAAGTTGGCGTTCTTGACGCAATGGGAAGATAAATCTAAGGGCATTAAACAAGCAGCATTTAGCAAAACTTTAAACATTAGATTAGACCAATACTACTGTCTAACTAGATCACCCTGAATAACTGGTTTATAGTTTGTAGGGTTAGGAACAGAACAACGTTAAAAACAATAGTCAGTCAGACACTTAGGCGAAGAGTAAGAACTCTAAAAAGCGCAAACAAATCTTACTGCCAGGGTCATATTAGACTGAAAAACGCTAGCTTGACGATTAATGGTTTCAAGGTGGCTTAAGAATAAAAATAAAAGCCAATATATTTTTCTGTAGTGATTGGCTAAAAAATCCGCCCATACGACCGGGTGGTAAAGACGCTTGAGGGCATATAGGACTGCTATGAAATTGCATTTGACGGGCTTACTTTTACTCACATTATGTTTGTCTGGCCCTATAATCACTGTTGATGCACAAGAACGCGCTACCTTCTTAAAAGGTCCTAAAGACGCAACTGATCAATATTCGGGTCTAGAGTACGGACCTATAGACGCTAACGATACCCTGTGGCGTATCGCCGAGCGCTATCGCCAAAACAATAACCTGAGTGTTTATCAGGTTATGACTGCTATCTATGAACTCAACCCCAACGCATTTGAAAATGGCAACTTAAACTTGTTAGTAGATGGCGCAATTTTGAAGCTGCCGTCTGAGCGTTATATTGCCAGAATCGACAAACAAAAAGCCCAAATGCGAGCTGAGCAAGACGATAGGGCATTCGCTGAAACGCTTAACAAGCCTGGTAGCAGCGTAAGGAATATTAAACCAGCATCCCCATTAGTTAACCAACAAGACCTCACTCAAACACAAACTGACATTGAGCAAAAGATCACCCGCTTAGATCAAGAACAAACCCGTCAGTTTGACGAACTGCGTATGCAATTTGCCGCCTCACTAGAAAATGTTGAAGCGATTCTTAACGAAAACAGACGCTTGTACGAGCGTGTTGAGGCCGTAAACGGTGAGCTAGAAACCTTGCGTAGCCAAGTTGAAGGTGACGTTAAGAGTCAGCTTGATATGCAAGTGGCGCTGCAGCAAGAACTGCTCGATATGATTAAAGCCGAGCAAGCGCAGCGAGAAGCAGAAAAACAGTCTTCGTTTTTAAGCGCACTTACCAGCCCGCTAAGCTTAATCATCGGTTCTGCAATTCTGTCACTGTTGTTGGTAGGTGGACTCATAATGTGGTTGCTGAAACGCAACAGCAAGCCGGAAGAGGCGCCTGCACCTAGCCCTACTATTACCGCTGATAACGATGAAGTACCGGTTCCAGATGCTGACATTGATGATCTTTCAAGCGCATTAGCCCCTGACTTTGATGATAAAGCGGAGTTGTCAGATGATGATTTGTTCAATGATGACGACCTGCTTGATGACGTTCTGACTTCAGATTTAGAAGAGAGTCTCGATGACGAGCTAGAAACCTTTGCTGACCTTGAAGATGATATGTTAGTGCCAGACGATGGTGGAGACGATCTGTTCGAGGCTGGTGATGATGAGCTTGACCAGAGCGAGTTAGACAGCTTATTTGATGATGATGACCTGTCAGACAAGGTGTTAAATGACAAAGACGCAGATGACCTAGAAGGCTTTGACCTTTCAGGTGATGACGATATCTTTGATGAAGATGCGGCAGATGATAGCGAGCCTGAGGCCGCGGCTACTGAAGAAGCTGTATCAGTAGATGACGACGATTTTGATATTGATGATTTGCTTGATGATGTACAAAGTCAAGGCACCGAAGAACCTGAAAGTAATGAACTCAATGAGTCAGGTGATATAGACCCTGATGATATCCTTGCTGAGGTTAACGGAACTTCCGATGCTGAAAACGTCGACGAAGACGATATAGACGCCTTGCTTGCAAGTTCTGTTGATTCGGTATCAGAGGCTGGAGAGGAAGAAGAAAGTAATACATCTTTACCGAATGTAGAAGATGAAGACGATAAGCCAGAGATAAGCATTGACGATTTGCTTGAAGAGCATGGCGTTGATGCAGGCCTTACCGATGAGTTAGACAGTAACGATGACCTTATCAATGAGGACATGCTGAGTAAGCTCGACGATGAGATAAATCAGCAAAACAACGAAATAGATAAGATCACCGACGATTTGCTTAACGAAATAGAGCAAATTGAAATGATGGGTGGTTTAGGCGAAGAAGATGACGAAGACGATATTGAAGATGAAATAACTACATCGGCACCGTCACCTCAGTCTATCCAAAGTCTTGATGCTATCACTGATGATTTAGATGAAATAGTCACCGACGAAATAGAAACGGATGCTGATTTCAGTGACCCTCTATCCGACGACCTTATCGCTGAACTTCAGGCAGAAGATGAACTAGCGGAAGAGCCTTCAGCGGATCAAATACCTTCAGCGGATCAAATGCCCTCAGCTGCTCAAATGCCCTCAGCTGCTCAAATGCCTGAAGATGAAAACACTTCAAGTGAGTCACCTTCTCAAGCAGAAGATGAAGGGGATTTTGAGGACCCGTTTACTGACGAGTTACTCGCTGAGCTTGAAGCCGAGCTGGAAGGTGAACCAGAAGTTAGCCCAGACGCCAACCCAGACGCTCACGATGAAAATACCGACTTAACTCTTTCTGACGGCGAAGAAAACGAAGATGACTTTAGCGACCCTCTAACTGATGAGCTTCTCGCTGAACTAGAAGCTGAGGAATCTAACACCAGCGAAGACGTAGATCAGCTAACAGACGAACTGCTTTCTGAACTTGAATCTGAAATAGAGTCTGAAAATGACACAGATGCAGAATTTAATGCTGAAGACGAAACCGTTACACAACCTGAAGAAACAGAACCAGCGCTAGAAGAGCAACCTGAATTAGGAACTGAACTAGAGCCCGAACAAGATGCCGATATAGAGTCAGAATTAGAGCCTGAGCTAGAAGCAGAGCTTGAGTCTCAGCCTGAGCCTGAAGCAGAACTAGACTTCGATACTGAATCAGAAGAAGGCGAGTTAGCACCTGAAGACAAGGTTGAGGTGGACGCAGACGCTGATACCGATCTTGAAGATAATGTAGAGCCAGAAGCAGAACTTGCATTCGATACTGAATCAGAAGAAGGCGAATTAGCACCCGAAGACAAGGTAGAGGACGAGGCGCAGCAAAAGTTGGGCGCTGAAGCAGAGCTTGACCAAGATACCGATATAGGGTCAGAACCAGAGCCTGAATTAGAAGCAGAGCTAGAGTCTCAGCCAGAACCTGAAGCAGAACTAGACTTCGATACTGAATCAGAAGAAGGTGAATTAGCACCTGAAGAGAAGGTTGAGGCGGAAGCTGACGCTGATAGCGAGCTTGAAGATACTGTAGAGCCACAGTCAGAACCAGAGCTAGAGTCAGAAGAGCAGCAAGAGTTAAGCACTAATGCAGAGCCTAAACAAGGCTCTAGTACAGACGCAGAGCCAGAAGAACAACCAGAGTTGGGCACTGAAGTAGAGCCCGAACAAGATGCCGATATAGAGTCAGAACTAGAGCCTGAATTAGAAGCAGAGCTAGAGTCTCAGCCTGAGCCTGAAGCAGAGTTGGAATTCGAGGAAGAAGTAGAAGCTGAGATAGAGCCGGAACCTGAACTCGAAAGTGCCACTGAAAGCGCCGAAGACAAAACGGAAAGTGATGCAGACGATCCGTTAGATGACGCCATCGAAGCGTTTGAAAAGCAAATGATGGATGACATTCCTTCTTTCGGTGAGATAGAGCCTTCAGCAGTCGAAAAGCCTTCAGCTGAACAAGAGCCTTCATCGGATGATTTTGCCCAAGATGAATCTGAGTCACCGGCAGAAGAAGACAGTGATGATTACGACGACAGTCTGTTAGATGAAGCATTTGATGAAATAGACAGCTTTGAACTTGAGCAAGAGGTCGACGGCGTTGATGAAAGTGATCAACAACTCGAAGACTCTGGTAGTGCTGAAAACATGGACTCAGTCCAAGAGCCAGATTCAAGCGAGGATGACTCAGAAGAGAGTAAAGAAAAAGAATTCAACGAACTTGATGACGTGCCTGGTCTTGACGATTGGTTGTCAGGCTCTGACGAAGACGATGCTGTTGACGACAACGAGATACTCGATGACTTAGACAGTGCTGAGTTTGATGAACTTCTTCAAAGCCTTGAGTCAGATGATGCCGTAGATGCAAGCGATATCGAAAGTGAAGATACACAAGAGTCAGTTACCGAAAATGATGCAGATACGCTCGAACTTGAACAGGAAGCTGACGATGATGCCACGTTTGAGTTGGAAGACGATGTCGCTGACAACCTTGAAGCAACTGAAAACCTTGAACCAGCGGAAACTGACGATACCTTCGAGCTAGATGAAAACGACGAAACTTTCGAGTTAGATGATGGCGATGACATAGAATCAGCGCTGGATGATAGCGAAGAAGAAACTTTCGCCCTTGAAGACGATGACTCTGAACTAGCGTTAGACGACCTCGACATACCAGATGATGTGGACTTAGATATCGCCACGCCTGTGGAAATTGAAGAGGACCAGCAGGGTGCGGAACAAGCTGAGCCTGAAAAGGAACAAGAGGAAGAGCTGAAGCTTGATAATCCTGATTTAGATTTAGCTGCTTTACTAAGTGATGTCGACGCGGAAAGTGAGCCTCAAACGCCATCCGAAGATTTTCTTGATGTAGAAGCATTGATGGACGATGGCGACGACTCTGACGAACTTGACCCAGATAGCCAAGCGCTAGATCTCGATGTGAGTTTATCTGACTTTACTGGCGTTTCTGACGAAGACACAGTAATTGACATAGATAAAGACGCAGGGCAAAACGCCAATTTAGATTTGGCTCGTGCATACATTGAAATGGAAGATGCAGATGCTGCGAAGGAGTTGCTTGAAGAAGTAATGAAAGATGGCAGCGAAGAGCAGAAACAGGAAGCGGCTTCAATTCTACAAAAAATTACTTAATTCACTTGTAGGAGTAGGCGTAAACCTGCATTGATTGTCGTATTAAGCGGCCTGTATATTGATAAGATATACAGGCCGCTTTTGATTTCATTAACTTGCATTTATCTGCCACGCAGTAGCTGGGCTTTGATTATAAGCAGCATTGCATGTTGTAAGCGAGATGACTACACTTAGCGCCTTTTAAGAAACGGGGTAAAACTGATATGGGGCGAATTGCCTTAGGTATTGAATACGACGGTGCTGCAGTTTACGGTTGGCAACGCCAGCGCGAAGTACCGAGTGTTCAAGAGCATCTTGAAAAGGCACTATCGACAGTAGCCAACCAACCTATTGAAGTGCAATGCGCTGGACGCACTGATGCTGGTGTGCACGCGACTGGGCAAGTGGTTCACTTCAGTTGTGATGCTCCACGTTCAGAGCGCGCATGGACGCTTGGGGTTAACGCTAACCTTCCAAACTCTGTTGCCGTTACTTGGGCGAAAAACGTAAGCGATGATTTTCATGCTCGTTTTTCTGCTACCCATCGCCGCTATCGCTATGTTATCCATAATGCAAAAATGCGCCCAGCAATTTTGAACTCGGGCGTTACCCACATTCACCGTGAATTAGACGAGAGAAAAATGCACCTTGCTGCCCAAGCGCTATTGGGTGAACAGGACTTTACGTCGTTCCGTGCGGCGTTGTGCCAAAGTAAAACCCCGTTTCGCAATGTGACCGATGTAAGTGTGTATCGCCAAGGTCGCTATGTGATTATTGATATTCGTGCCAATGCGTTCTTGCATCACATGGTTCGCAATATCACCGGCGCGCTAGTTGAAATTGGGGCAGGTGAGCAAGACGTTAATTGGATTGCTCACTTATTAAGCCTAAAAGATAGAAGCAAATCAGCAGCCACGGCAAAGCCAAATGGTTTGTATCTGGTAGATGTAACTTACCCTGAAGAGCATAACTTGCCTAAACCGCCGTTAGGCCCGCTTTTTCTCCCAGAAGTATAAGCCTTTTGCCTCGCGGCCGATGTAACTCACGCCTGAGTTAGCTGCCTTTTTTACGGTAGTTAACTTAGGCAAAATCAAATGCACCACCCCCAAACCACTGCTTGCCAACTTCTAAGACCAGTTTTGTTTTTTCCATTTCGTTGTATTGTGGTCTAATAGCGCGCTATATTAGGTAGCTGTTCTATTGTGTTACGTATTTTTTCTTTGTAATACAGTATGAAACTTAAAAATTTAATGTGTTGTTGACCACAAGTATGAACAAACATTAATCGTCATGGTCGGCAAACAAAAACAAAGGATTCAATTTCCATGAGCTGGATTCAAAAAATTCTTCCTCGCACGCAAACTTCAACCAAAGGTAATGTGCCAGAAGGTATATGGACAAAGTGTGGTTCATGCCAAGCCGTGCTGTATAAGAGCGAACTGGAAAAACTTCAGGAAGTTTGCCCTAAATGCGACCACCACATGCGCATTACTGCGCGCCGTCGCATCGATGCCTTCTTAGACGATGGCGATCGCGTTGAGTTAGGTGCAGAGCACGAGCCGCAAGACGTACTTAAGTTTAAAGATTCTAAACGCTACAAAGATCGTATTGTCGCAGCGCAAAAGTCGACTAACGAAAAAGATGCCCTAGTGGTAATGCAGGGCAAGTTAAAAGGTATGCCTGTCGTCGTTGCATGTTTTGAATTTGCGTTTATGGGCGGTTCAATGGCTTCAGTAGTAGGTGCACGTTTCGTTGCCGCTGTTAATGCATGTTTAGAAAATGATATGCCGCTAATTTGCTTTAGTGCAAGTGGTGGTGCGCGTATGCAAGAAGCGCTTATGTCACTAATGCAAATGGCTAAAACATCTGCAGCGCTTGCTAAGATGAGCAAAAAAGGTTTGCCTTATATTAGTGTGCTTACCGACCCAACAATGGGTGGTGTATCTGCAAGCTTGGCAATGCTTGGTGACGTAAACGTAGCAGAGCCAAAGGCGCTTATTGGCTTCGCGGGCCCTCGCGTAATCGAGCAAACAGTAAGAGAAAAGCTGCCGGAAGGTTTCCAGCGCAGTGAATTCCTTGTTGAGAAAGGTGCAATTGATATGATCATTGACCGCAGAGATATGCGTGATAGATTACACAGCCTGTTGGTTAAGTTGCATTACAAGAATTAGTGAATAACGAAAACAATTTAAAACCTGGCTCAGTGCCAAATAAAGAAGGCGCCTCTGCGCCTTCAGCTTCGCAAAAAAGCCTGAGTCAGTGGTTATCCTACCTAGAATCTATTCATCCTAGCGCCATCGATATGGGGCTAGACAGAGTGAAAGAAGTGGCTAACGCCATGGCATTATCGCTCAGTCAGTCGCTGGTTATTACCGTCGCAGGAACAAATGGGAAAGGCACAACTTGCCGCTTGCTTGAACAAGCCATGTTATCGCAAGGCAAAAGTGTTGCGGTATACAGCTCACCTCATCTAACCGATTACCGTGAACGGGTGCGTTACAATGGCGAATTACCGCCTGCCAGTGAATTTGTCGATGCTTTTGAGTTTGTAGAAAGTGCGCGAAAGAGCAATGCTGACGAACCCATCACCTTAACTTATTTTGAATTTGGTACGCTCGCTGCAATGAAAATGATGCAGCCATGGGCAGTCGATGTAGTTATTCTTGAAGTTGGTTTAGGTGGACGCTTGGATGCTACGAACATTATAGACCCTAATCTTGCCGTTATTACGACTATTGACCTTGATCATCAGGATTGGCTTGGCAATACACGGGAAAAAATTGCTCGTGAGAAAGCCGGTATTATGCGTAAAAATGGTAGTGCAGTAGTGGGTGAACTGTTTCCGCCATCTTCTCTTTACGATGTGGCTAATGAGTTACAGGCAAACGTACGCTGGGCCACGCAAGACTTCGTCACAGTAGTGGCAAGTGACTACAACGAGTGGAGCTGGAAAGGAAAGAGTAACAGCTACGCGTCGTTACCTTATCCCAAAATCCCTCTACAAAATGCAAGCACAGCATTAGCAGCACTTGAGCTTTTAGACTTACTGCCCGAAGAAAGCGTGGTTAGGGACATTATCGAAAATACCACTATGCCGGGTCGCCAACAAACAATTAGTGAATCGCCTCTTGTTGTCGTAGATGTCGCCCATAATCCACAAGCTACCACGGCCATGCAAGAGTGGCTAAATCGTTACGATGTTAGCCAGATGCGCGTTGTTGTGGGTATGCTCAAAGATAAGTCAATTGCTGAAACCTTGGCGCCTCTTTCAGGGCTTAACGCCAAGTGGTACTTAGCTTCAACAAGTGGGCCGCGAGGTTGCAGTGCAGAAGTACTTGAAAATGCACTTGTTAATGCCGGCACAACCATAGAGAATATAGATACGTTTCAAGACGTGACTTCAGCATATCAACGTGCGCTTGCAGATTATCAAACTGGTGAACTTATTCTCGTTTTTGGTTCTTTTGTTACCGTTGCAGACGTACTTGCTGAGCAAAACTAACACGCGCATTGTAAGTAAAACCGTGTATTCAAGCAGGAGAGCACAGTGACATCGGCATTAAAGAATAGACTGGTGGGGACAATTATTGTTGTCGCCCTAGCGGTTATCTTTTTACCAGACTTTCTTGATGGCAAGAAGCAAACGAACAGAGAGCCCTTTGTCTCTGTTCCTGCAAACCCACCTAAAAAGCCCATCGTAGAGCCTGAATCTTTCCCATCAGAGCGGGTAGCGAAAGCTGCGGTTGCGGCTGTGGAGATTGAAGATGAAACAGCGTTAGATGAAGAGCTGGTTGCTTCAAGTACTGATGACAGCAAAAGTACTGACCAAGCTACTGCTGCTAAAGCGCCAGTGCCAAAAGCATTTGAAGAAAAGGACGAGCTAGCGAGCCAAACGGTTGTTGATACGAAAAGTGCTACTGCCGATGATGACGCAGGCTGGGTTATTCAGCTTGGCAGCTTTCGTCATGAAAAAAACGTAAAGGCATTGTTGGCAAAGCTAGAAAGGGCTGGGTATCGCGCGTTCAGTCGCAAAATTCAAACCAGCTCGGGGCCGCTCAATAAAGTTTTTGTAGGCCCTGATTTAGACAAAAAGAAACTGGAATCGGCACTTCCCCATTTGAAAGAGCTAACGAAACTCAAAGGGAAAGTCACCACGTTCAAAGTTGAGTAGGGCGAATTCTTTCTACTTGAACCACGCTTACTGAAAGGAAGTGTCACGGATTGCATTACAGACTAGTAATATTTCTATCTTCTGTTAGAATGCGCGCCATCTCGCCAAAGGCTCGTTGCTTCATCACAAAAAGCAACATCAACGCAATAAAGAGACGATGAACTGGGTAGACTTTTCCATACTGGGTATCATTGCGGTATCTACCTTAATAAGCCTTATTAGAGGGTTTGTTAAAGAAGCCATCTCGTTAGTGGTGTGGTTTGCTGCACTCTTTATTTCAAGTAATTTCTACGCTGACCTTGCAGTTTACTTTACAGCCATTGACGATCCTTATCTGAAAAACGGCGCTGCAATCGCTGCGCTATTTATTACAACGCTCATTCTGGGCGGCATGATCAATTACGTCATAAGCCAATTGGTACAAGCAACGGGGTTGTCTGGCACAGACAGGGCCCTTGGTATAGTTTTTGGTGCTCTGCGTGGCGTGTTGATAGTTAGCGCATTGCTCTTTTTTATGGATACCTTCACCGGCGCCGCTTCCTCTAATTGGTGGCAAGCATCGGTGCTCATTCCAGAGTTTGGTGTCATCATTGAGTGGTTTTTCAGTTATGTGAAAGACTCCTCCAGTTTCTTAAATCCCGCTTGAAATAGGTAACGCACATGTGTGGTATAGTCGGAATAGTTGGTAAAACGCCCGTAGCTCAGTCACTGTACGACGGTCTAACGGTTATTCAACACCGTGGACAGGATGCCGCAGGCATTATGACTATCGACCAAAATATGTTTAATTTGCGTAAGGCAAATGGCTTGGTTCGAGATGTTTTCCATACGCGTCATATGAAAAGGTTATCAGGCAACATGGGTATTGGTCATGTTCGCTATCCAACCGCGGGTACGTCAAGCTCTGCGGAAGCACAGCCATTTTATGTAAACTCGCCATTTGGTATTGCCTTTGCTCACAACGGTAACTTAACCAATGCACATGAGTTACAAGAAGAAGTGTTCCGCATAGCACGCCGTCACATTAATACCACGTCAGATTCCGAGCTATTGCTTAACATCCTTGCTCACGAACTACAGCAGGTAGCAGGCTTAAGCGTAAGCGCTGAACACATATTTGAAGTGGTAACTAAAGTTCATAAGAAAATACGCGGTGCGTATGCTGTAGTTGCAGCCATTATCGGTCAGGGTATTGTAGCTTTTCGTGACCCCCATGGTATTCGTCCGCTTGCACTTGGTAAGCGTATGAGCGAACTAGGTGAAGAGTGGATGGTAGCCTCTGAAAGCGTTGCGTTAGATGCTGTAGGCTTCCAATTTGTTCGCGATGTAATGCCAGGTGAAGCGGTATTTATTACCGAAGAAGGTCAGCTTCATACCAGATTGTGCGCCGAGAACCCGGTAACGTCACCATGTATCTTCGAGTTTGTATACTTTGCTCGTCCAGATAGCTTTATTGATGGTATTTCAGTTTATGCATCCCGCGTAAACATGGGCCGCAAGCTAGGTGAAAAAATTAAGCGTGAATGGGCAGATCTTGATATCGACGTAGTTATTCCTATTCCTGAAACGTCGATGGATGTAGCGCTGCAAATTGCGAACACACTTGAACTGCCTTATCGCCAAGGATTTGTTAAAAATCGCTATATCGGCAGAACCTTTATTATGCCTGGCCAAACCATGCGTAAAAAGTCAGTGCGTCGTAAACTAAACGCCATCTCATCTGAGTTTAAAGGCAAAAGTGTATTGCTTGTAGATGACTCTATTGTACGCGGTACTACATCGGGTCAGATTATTGAAATGGCCCGAGAGTCTGGTGCAAAGAAAGTGTACTTTGCGTCGGCGGCACCGGAAATTCGCTTCCCGAATGTATACGGTATTGATATGCCTTCGGCAAATGAGTTAATCGCATACGGACGAGAAATCGATCAGATTGCAGAGCTTATTCAAGCAGACGGTCTTATTTTCCAAGATATTTCTGACTTGGTTGAAGCCGTTCGCGAAGAGAATGATACGATTCAGCGTTTTGAAACATCAGTATTTGACGGTAACTATATCACTGCCGATATCAACCAGGAGTATCTTGAGCGCATCGATATGTCGCGGGGTGAGGCAGCAAGAAAAGCACCTGTGGTGCAAGCTGAACTGAGTAACCTTGATGTACATAACATTGATGCTGCTGATTAGCATCTTTGAAATAAGTTGATAGTGAACGAGAAAAGCCGCTTTTAGAGCGGCTTTTTACAATCCTATCTTGTGTATAACTGAAAGCCTTAGTGCACGAACACTGGCCCGCCAGTTAATCCCCACACTAATACCGAGCCTGTCATTAAAATAACCAGTAAAACCAGCCCACATGTGACTACCGAGCTTGAGTAAATGAAACCTTTGTCTTCTGGCATATGCATCAAAATAGGTACGCCGGAATAGAGTAGGTAAACTGAGTAGCTAATACCCACTAGCAGTGCCGTCATCACTACCCATAGTTCAGGATAAAGACCTGCAAAGCCGACCATAAATAATGGTGTCGCAGTATAAGCCGCAAGTTCTAGTGACTGGGTATACGTAGGTGTTGCATCGAACGCTTTAGCCAACTCATGAATTAACACTGCCAGCGCCACAACACCAGCAATTAAGCCAAAATACATACCGATACCCATCAGAATAGCGGTATTCTCGCTTAGCCGTATTATGTCTCCAGCACCAATACTCCACCCTGTATGCGCACTAGAATAATAGGCTACGAGGGAAGGAATAAGTGCAATAAAAGCAATGTGGGTAAGCGCGTAAAAATAGGTTTCGTGTTTGGTATCAATGGTTTGCCATTCTTCTCTTGGGTGAGTGTAAATACCAATTAGATGATTTAAAATCATAATGTCCCGCCTTGTTCACCAACGTTATTATTTTAAAGAATATTGTTGTGAGGCAGGGTAAACACACGGACAAACCGTAAAACTAAGAAAACACGAACACGCCGCAAGGCGTCAAACACTGCCATTAACAATATGTTTACAATCTGAGTGTGCAGCAGAAAAGCAAAGCCGTCAATAAAAATTGATTAATTTATAAACGGCTATGGGTGCTAGTTGGATTGAGGAACGCCGGAGTGGAAACGCAGTTCCTTATCGTCACTTTCAATAAGTGATTTTTCAACACTTCCAAAATGAGCGACGCGCTCTGAAATATCGGTTTTGGCGATTTGCTCGGCAAGGGTAAGATAATCTTCAAAGTGTCTGGCTTCTGAGCGTAACAGCGACACATAAAATTTGCCTAAACCTTCGGAAACATAGGGCGCGAGTTTGGCAAAACGCTCGCATGAGCGCGCTTCAATGTAAGCGCCACAAATAAGCTTATCAACCAGCTTTTCAGGCTCGTAAGTGCGCACGTGACGTAACAACCCATTCGCATAACGGCTTGATGTCACTGACTTATATTCAAAGCCTAACTCGTGCATAATTTCGAGTACTTGATAAAAATGGTGAAGCTCTTCTTTAATAAGCATGACCATCTTATCTAACATGTCTTTTTTAAAGGGATCTAAACCTTCAACATTAAAGATGTTTTTAGACAGGTGTTTAGTATTTAGCAATTGCCAATCGCCCTCATGGCGGTAGGTGAAGTCTTCATAGGGCTTCAGCCAGCCAAGCAATACTTTACTCGTTTCCTCATCAGCCACATAGCGACGAAGTAAATACATAGCGGACTGCGCTGCTTTAAGTTCACAAATTAAGTGATCAGTAAGAATAACCCGTAGGTTTTCTTCTTTCTGCGCTTCCTCAATCCACGACTGCGGCGTCTCGCAATGTAGAAAATCATCGACGGGGGACAGAAGAGAAGTGACTTCAGAAGAAGATATTACAGACATGTTGAAACTCGGTTTTAAGTGCTACGAATTTTCAGTTACATTTGAATTTGTCAAACTTCCAACATTAATGTCGACAAGGCAGTTGTGCGCGCCCTAGACTGAGGTAATACAAATTCGATGCTTCTGAACTAAGCACCGATTTTACTTGATACTCGTAAGCCGTTACAACTTAAAATAGAGGCCACTAAATTACAAAATGAATTACCTTGCTCACCTTTTTTTAGCGCTTCCTACTGCCGACTCCCACTTTGGTAATTTACTTGGCGATTTCAGGCGTGGTGTTGATATAAATACCTATGGAAAAGCGGTTCAGCTAGGTCTAAAAAACCACTACGAAGTGGACAAGTTTACGGATAGTCACGACAGTGTTTTGGCTGCAAAAAAACTATTTGATAAAAAGCGCAGGCGATTTGCGCCTGTGGCGCTAGATATCTATTTCGACCATTTGCTGATAAAGCATTGGTCAACGTTCACGTCGCAAAGCTTTGATGAATTTCGAGAGCAAAGTTTTTCCTTGCTAGAACAGAGACTGCCCACTATGCCAAGGGCAATGCAGTATAGCGTAGGGCACATGATAACCCACGATTGGTTTGAAGATTATGCCAAAGAAGAGGGTATTGCTAGGGCCATCTCTGTTGTTGCTAAACGAATTCGGTTTGCGAACACTTTTCATCACGTGGTAGATGATATAAGTGCGAATAAAAAGGAAATAGAAGCGAGATTTATGACATTTTTCCCAGACCTCATCGCTCATATAAAAGACAGGGGCCCTGAAAATATCGATAAGGGTTAGTCACCATAACAGAAACGTATCGAAGAAATTGGTAGTTCTATCGTTGATTGTTAAGCTCACTTATTAACAGCGATATAGTCTTAATTGATAGAGTCTCAAATATAGTGCAATGATGGTCTGTATGAAAAACAGGTTAGCTTGCGCTCAACAAATACAAAACCAAAAACTAACGACACACAAAAGACGAAAAAATGAAAAATCATCTCTCTTTCAATAGAAATACAAGAGACCTGTTATTCAGTCAGGTTAACTTAAAACACAAATCACAAATTCACCGTTTACTAGCGCGCGCTAAAACAACTCACCGTCCATCAGCGTGGCTAATGGCAGTTATGATTACTTTCATCGGTTTAACAACCGGTGCTTCAGCCCAAGAGGAAAGCTCGGCCTCTCACGCTCGCGCAATTAAAATTGATAGTAGTGTAGTAACGGAGCATGAAACCAAAATTCTTGGCAAACGCGTAAAGTACAGCGCAACGACAGGTACACAACCGGTTTGGAACAGTAAAGACGAAGCGGTTGCCACTTTATTTTATACGTACTACAAGCGAACCGACGTCAAAGATAATACAAAGCGCCCGCTTATCATTTCTTTCAACGGCGGCCCGGGCTCTGCGTCAGTGTGGATGCATGTAGCATACACAGGCCCACGTATTCTTAATATTGATAACGAAGGTTACCCTGTTCAGCCCTATGGCGTTCAAACCAACCCTTATTCTATTTTAGATGTTGCTGATATTGTATTTGTTAACCCGGTAAACACTGGTTACAGCCGAGTACTGCCGAAAGCTGATGGCAGCATGCCGTCGAAGGATGAACAAAAGAAGATGTTCTTTGGCGTAAACGCGGATATCAGCTATTTGGCCGACTGGGTGAATACCTTTGTTACACGTAATAATCGCTGGCGTTCGCCTAAGTATCTTATCGGTGAAAGTTACGGAACAACACGGGTTTCAGGCCTAGCATTAGAACTTCAAAATCGCCAGTGGATGTATTTAAACGGCGTCGTATTGGTGTCACCAACAGACATCGGCATTGAGCGCAACGGGCCAGTCAAGGCCGCCAATCGCCTGCCTTATTTTGCCGCTGCTGCTTGGTATCACAATAAACTTGAACCAGAACTGCAAAATAAAGACCTAACTGAACTCTTACCCGAAGTTGAAAATTTCACTATCAACACGCTTATTCCGGCACTCGCTAAAGGTGGCTTTATTAGTGATACAGAGAAGCGTGATGTACTAAAACAAATGGCGCGTTATTCTGGTTTAAGCGAAGCGTCTATTGCGCAAAATAACTTAGATGTAAGCACAGCTTTCTTCTGGAAAGACTTATTGCGAGACGAAGGGAAGACCTTAGGCCGTTTGGATAGTCGCTATTTGGGTATAGATGCTAAGCAAAGTGGCGATCGCCCTGACTATTGGGCTGAATTGACCTCATGGCTACATTCCTTCACGCCTGCTATTAATTACTATTTGCGTGAAGAGTTAAACTACAAAACCGACATTAAGTACAACATGTTCGGAAACGTGCATCCGTGGGATAGAAGTAACAATCAAACGGGGCAGAATTTACGATTAGCCATGGCGCAAAATCCATATCTAAATGTAATGATTCAAGCGGGTTATTACGATGGTGCAACGAATTACTTTGATGCCAAATATACCATGTGGCAGCTAGATCAAAGTGGCACTTTAAAAGACCGTTTAAGCTTTAAAGGTTATCGCAGCGGACACATGATGTACCTACGTCGCGATGACTTGAAACAGTCTAACCAAGACCTACGTGAATTCATTAAAGCAAGCACACCTAGTAAAGGTGCACCTGCTGAATACAAGCGATAGTACAACTGAAAGGCAGGACAGGGATGTCGGTTTCTTTTACATATGATTTAATTTATAAATTCAGATTATTTTATCTTTTTGATTTTTAATGGGAAAATTATTTGGCCTGGAGTTTGCTAACATCTTGATGATATATAAAAAATTTAATTAACATTAATTACAAGGACGTTCCCGTGAGTAAACCTTCGCGTTTTAGATTATCTCTGCTTGCAAGTGCCGCGTTAGCATTTTCTGTCTCAAGTACCTCTGCCAATGCTTCTGTACTCCTGTCAGGATGGGAAGGCTCTACAGAAAGCGGATTTGGTAGCCTAGCGATGGAGCGTAACGACGATGGTTCTTCGGGCCCAATCGTATTTAACACTTACGAAGCGCTTGGTTTTGATAGCGGCGTAAATTTCTTTGGTACTTCATACGATAGATTCTTCATTAACAACAACGGTAATATTACGTTTAATAGCGCCGTCAGTAGCTATACGCCTGTACCTTTTCCAAACACTAATCAGCCTATGATAGCGCCCTTCTGGGGGGATGTGGATACTAGCTGTGACGATTGCGGTGAGGTATTCATTGGCTCGCCGAACGAAGATACGCTCGTTGTAACATGGAACGATGTAGGCTATTTTGCATCAAACAGTAATCCTACGAATACGTTTCAGTTAGTGCTAATCGATAGAGAAGACACTGGTGCAGGTAATTTCGATGTTGAGTTTAGATATGAAGATATCGGCTGGACTTCAGGAGAAGCATCGGACGGTGTTCCTGCTCAAGCGGGATATGACGCAGGCGATGGCGAAAACTTTTTCACGGTACCTGGTTCTCAAACTGCAGCTATTGCTGATATAGACGAAAGTAACAGCAATACGGGCACGCCTGGAATTTGGAAATTTGCTATTCGTGATGGTGTGTTACCAGGTGATAATCCAGAAAACCCTATATTGCCAATTGTTAATCCAGAAACACCGACTGACTATGAATTTGAATTTTCTATTGATGATCCAGACGAACTTGTTTTCATCGATCCAGACGTAGCAGTAGGCTATGACTACATTGTAAATAGTGGCCCAAATATCGCTTCGGTTCTTTTGCCAGAAGGTTATGATGACAACCTGTTTGACCTATTCCTTTGGGACAATGGCGTTATGGATTGGATAGACACAAATACAGATATTACTGGAGGTGTAGAGTACGACTTCACTTCACCTGTAGATCGCTTCAGAATTATGGGGATTGACGTTTCGAATATGCTTGAACCTACGCCAGATGCGTTTGTAACTGGCTTAACATTCGATGGTTCAGGTGTTATTAATATGAACCAAAATGCAGTTACTGTATTCGTACCAGACCCGACCCAAGTTCCTGCGCCTAGTACCTTGTTCCTTATGCTAGGTGCGCTATTCAGCACTTTCCTATTAAGAAAGCGTAAATAGTAAAAATAACTATGATAAGGGGAGCATAAGCTCCCCATTTTCGTTAAGAGGTAGAAGTGAAATATTTAGTGTTAGTTAGTTCGATACTCGCATCGTTTTCTTCATGGGCTGTAACAACGAGCAATTATGAAAGTTGGAGTTTACTGTGCAATGATTCTTCAGTGTGCACGCTTAGCCAACTTGTTGCCAAAGATAAAAAAGCAACTAAGGTGTTATTGGGCGTTAACGTTGATTATTCTTATTCAAAGAATTTCCCCGTTTTAATAATAAAGCTACCTAAAAATACGCTTACTAAAAATGGGGTCGGAGTAAAAATAGATGACTTTGCTCCATTACAAGTACCCTTTTCCGGGTGTGATGGAAAGACTTGCCAAAGTATAATTAAAATAGATAGTGAGCTTTTAGACCAAATGAATAACGGTAGAACCATGCTAGTCGCATTTCAAAAGTCTGAGAACCAGCAAGTTACCCTACCCATATCATTAGCTGGCTTTGACGAAGCATACAAACAGCTTACTTCAAGAGTGAAGCGATAAGCGTAACACATCATGATTAAGCTAAGTTTTAGTATGTACGCCTGCTTTTTTGAGCTGCGCTAAACACTCGGCGCAGCGCGCTTTTAGCATGTCTCGTAATAGCCTAACCGCTGGTGTAATAGACTGGCGGCTTGGGCAAATAAGCCAAAGTTGCGTGGGCTTCGGTTGGTAGTCTGGCAATAAGGTAACAAGCCGACCATTTATGATGTCGTCGCAGGTATCTAAACTTGATTTAACGGCGACGCCTTTCCCTGCTACAGCCCATCTTCTTACCATTTCACCGTCATTGGCTGTCCTGTTGCCCTGCATTTTTACCTTTACCGGTTTATCGCCGTGTACGAAATCCCATTCGTTATACACTTTATCGTGCAGCTGATAAAAAAGGCCGTTGTGACCTTGCAGGTCTTCGAAGTTTTTAGGTGCACCATAAGTGCTGATATAAGACGGAGAGGCAACAAGTAAGCGTGGTACATCACATATCTTAAACCCGTAAACGCTCGCATCGTCAGGCGAGCCATAACGTAAAGCTAAGTCAATTGGGTCGCGATAGAAGTCGATATTACTGTCATTTAAATTGATCTTAACGCTTATTTTTTCATGCTCTTCCATAAAATCGTCAAGCCAAGGGGCAATCACATTGCGGCCTAGGTCAGACGATAACCCAAGCCTTAGTTCACCTTCAATAACGCCGGTATCACCTTTTAAGTTCTGCTTGGCGGTAGTCAGCATCGACATGGCTTGTTCACATGTTGGAAGGAAACGTTCACCTGCAGAAGAAAGCCTGAGAGAACGGGTTGTGCGAACAAACAACTCAGCGCCAAGCGCTTGCTCTACGCGTTTAACTGCCGCACTTGCCGTTGCGGTTCGCATATTTAAATGAGTTGCTGCTGCCGTAATGTTTTTAAATTCGGCTACTTTTATTACAACATTCAAGTCATCGAGTAACATGATTTTCAAAAACCATTTGATAATGTTTCTATTATTGTGCTGTTTATGCAAATTTAATCAAGGGTATGATGGAAATATTACTTAAAGGAGAAACGAATGATGAAAGCTATTGGCTATACCCGCTCGCTCGATATAAATGAACCTGATGTATTGATGGACTTAGAAGTCGATAAACCTAGTGCTTCAGGTAGAGACTTGCTTGTAAAAATAAGCGCTATAGCGGTTAACCCAGTTGATTATAAAATTAGGCAGCGAGTAAACCCAGAGGGCAGAGAACCCAAGATACTAGGCTGGGACGCAGTAGGTGAAGTAGTTGATATTGGCGCTGATGTTACCGAATTTACGGTAGGCGACAGGGTTTACTATGCTGGCGATCTAACCCGAGCCGGTTCAAATGCTGAATTTCAACTGGTCGACGAACGCATTGCCGGTAAAGCGCCTAAGTCTTTATCTGATAGTGACGCAGCAGCGCTTCCGCTTACAACAATTACTGCTTATGAGTTATTGTTTGACCATCTTGCCCTTAAGCAGCAGGACGAACAAAGTGACGAAGTGGTGCTTGTCGTAGGCGCGGCTGGTGGTGTGGGCTCTATTATGCTTCAGCTTCTCAAAACGCTTACGGGTGCAACGGTTATAGCTACTGCATCGCGAGAAAGCTCTAAACAATGGGTGCAGGAATTAGGTGCCGATTACGTGGTTGACCACAGTAAACCCATGGCAGAACAAATTAAATCGTTAAAAATTGGTGAAGTGACACACGTTGCAAGTTTAAATAATACCCACCAGTATATCGATACTTATGTAGAGGTGATGAAACCGAAAGGTAAGCTTGCATTAATTGACGACCCAGAAAGTTTGGATGTAGCAAAGCTTAAACAAAAGAGCTTGTCGTTACACTGGGAGTTCATGTTCACCCGCTCTATGTTTGAAACTGATGATATGGCAGAACAAAGTCGTCTTCTAGCTCACATAGCAGGGCTCATCGATAAGGGTAAAATTAAGACTACCGTAGGCAAACACTTGGGGAAAATTAATGCTGCCAACCTAATAGAGGCGCACAAAACTCTGGAAGAAGGGCGCGCAATTGGTAAGCTTGTACTAGAAGGTTTTTAGCCTCTTACTTCCATTTACCTGATTCGTTAATTCGCTTTTCCAACGCGAAATTAAAAGCGATTTAGCCACATTGGCTTAGGGCGAAATGACTGCCCTAAGCCTTGCCTCAAATCATGTAAAACTTTCTAGCCTTTTTGTAAAAGTGACGACTCATATAGCTGTCATTTTATTAAGTGATTGATAATTAATGGTTTAATCCATGGAATCTAACTTGCTGTAGAGGGTACGCATAGCATTAAAAACAATGTGAAATGTGTTCAATCTTAAATGACAAGGAAAAATCATGGCTGAATCATTCAAATATGAAGGAAACAAGGGAAAAGGCGGCGAATTACATCAAAAAGCAGGGGATGGGTATCCGACTATGACGACAGCCCAAGGCTGCCCTGTACATGATGACCAGAACTCGTTGAAAGCTGGTGTACGCGGACCAACAGCTTTAGAAGACCACGTAATGCGTGAGAAGATATTTCATTTCGACCACGAGCGCATTCCAGAAAGGGTAGTTCATGCAAGGGGCTATGGCGCCCACGGTTACTTTGAAACGTATGAGTCACTTTCGGATATAACTTGTGCGGATATTTTTCAAGAAAAAGGCAAAAAGACCCCAGTATTCACTAGATTTTCTACCGTAGCGGGTAACCAAGGTTCTCCAGATTTAGCGCGAGATGTACGTGGTTTTGCTGTCAAATTTTATACCCAAGAGGGCAATTGGGATTTAGTTGGTAACAACATTCCTGTTTTCTTCATCCAAGATGCTATCAAGTTTCCAGATCTGATTCACTCGGCTAAACAAGAGCCTGACCGAGGTTTTCCACAAGCGCAAACCGCGCACGATAATTTCTGGGATTTCGCAAGTTTAAGCCCAGAGTCTGTTCACATGCTTATGTGGGCTATGTCAGACCGTGCTATTCCACGTTCATTCCGCTTTATGGAAGGTTTCGGCGTTCATACCTTCAAACTGATAAATGCTAAGGGTGAAATGAAATATGTGAAGTTTCACTGGAAACCGAAGCAGGGCATGCAATCAGTTGTGTGGAACGAAGCACTCAAAATCAACGGTGCTGACCCAGATTTTCACCGTCGGGATCTTTGGAACTCTATTCTTGCTGGTGACTTCCCAGAATGGGAGTTGGGTATGCAGATATTCGACCAGGAGTTTGCAGATAATTTTGAGTTTGACGTTTTGGACGCAACCAAGCTTATTCCAGAAGAGCAAGTACCAGTAAAAATTGTAGGTAAAATGGTACTTAATAAGGTGGTAGATAACTTCTTCGCTGAAACTGAGCAAGTTGCATTTTGTACACAAAACATTGTACCTGGCATAGATTTTACCAACGATCCACTATTGCAGGGGCGTAATTTCTCTTATCTAGATACGCAGCTAAAACGTTTAGGTAGTACCAATTTCACTCATCTACCCATAAATGCGCCTAAATGCCCGATGCGTCACTTCCAGCAAGACGGCCACATGGCGATGCATAATCCGAAAGGGCGCGCCAATTACGAACCGAATTCTTGGGAAGCTGATGAAGATAATCCGCGCGCGTGTCCTGCTCATGGATTCCAGTCACATAATGAAGAGGTTTCTGGTGAAAAGGTTAGACATCGTTCAGAAACTTTTGCTGACCATTACAGCCAAGCTCGTCAGTTTTATATTAGTCAAACTGAGACTGAGAAGGAGCATATTCGCGATGCATTCGCTTTTGAGCTATCTAAAGTAGAGCGTTTAGCCATTCGTGAAAGAGTTGTTTCACATCTGCTAAATGTTGATAAGGATTTGGCTAAAGCGGTTGCTGAAGCGCTAGGTTTTAGCGAAATGCCAGAGCCAGCAGAGGCTGCAATGGAAACTAGAGAAGATCTTGCTGAATCCGATGCGTTAAGTATTTTGAAGAATGCGCCGGATACGTTTAAAGGTAGAAAGCTGGGTATCTTAGTAAGTGATGAACTTGACGGTGAATTACTTGGTAATGTAAAAACCGCCTTAGACAATGAAGGCGCTATGTACGAGATTGTTGCACCGCAGATTGGCGGTGTTACGTGCGATAAAGGCAATTCAGTAGATGCACAGCAGAAGGTCGATGGCGGACCGTCAGTATTGTACGATGCAGTTCTGTTGTTGATGTCTAAGTCAGGAGCCGAAAAGTTAGCTAGCAAGCCTGAAGCAAAAGACTTTGTTTCAGATGCGTTTGCTCACAACAAGTTTATCGGCTACACAGATGCTGCAATGCCACTTATCAAGGCAGTTGGCTTAGATAGCATGATGGATGACGGTTTTGTGGACCTTAAACAAAAGTCAGCAGACGAATTTATTAAGACATTACGTAGTATTCGTTACTGGGCTAGATCTTAACCCAGCCTTTGTACTTGTTTAAAATTAAATAGAAGGGCGCTTTCTTGGGCGCCCTTTTTTATTATGTGCCCCCGTCCTGTAATTGACCAGTCCTGAACTACGTTAAAATTAAGAGCACTTCTTTTTAAGGACACTAAATAACTCTAAATCTCGGTGGTTCTGTACTTATTTTTCAATGGTAAGAATGTTTTACTGACAACAATATCTTAAAACAGTTTTACTGTTATCTATATTCTAAAAATAGAAATTAAATTTGAATTTTTTTGTTTTAATTCAATTGCCTATGCCTTTCGTGATGCTTTTGGTTGCAATGAGCGAATCTTTAATATCTTGTTCCTTCGGCATGGGTCATGCACCCATAAGAGTGTGTATTTTCATTAAGGAGGAACAAATATGTCAAAGCAAGACCAATACACAATGACCGACCCTCGTACTCAATATGATAACGATGGAACCCATTACAACGATGACCAACCGGATCCTGCATTAGATAAAAAATTAGACCCGTCAGCTGACCATGGCGAAAATACTTATCGAGGGAGCGATAGGCTGAAGGGGAGAAAAGCGCTGATAACAGGCGGAGATTCCGGCATAGGTAGAGCAGTTGCCATCGCTTTTGCTAGAGAAGGCGCTGATGTCGTCATTAATTACCTTCCCTCTGAACAGGAAGATGGTGATAAAACCGTTGCTATTCTAGAAGAAGCAGGCGTAAAAGCTAAGGGCATAGCCGGAGACATTAAAGACGAAGACTTCTGTGTTTCCCTTGTGGAAGAGGCGAACACCTTTTTGGACGGTCTCGATATTCTTGTAAATAACGCCGGCAAGCAGAAGTTTGTTGAAAATATTGAGGATATCACTACCGAGCAATTTAGAACTACGTTTGAAACTAACGTTTTCGCTATGTTTTGGATTATCAAAGCAGCAGCTAAGCATATGCCCCCAGGTGGTAGCATTATCAATTCTACATCTATTCAGTGTTATCAGCCTTCACCCGGCCTTCTGGATTATTCATCAACTAAAGGTGCTATTACTTCGTTTACCAAGTCGTGCGCTAAAATGTTGATAGAAAAAGGTATTAGAGTGAACGGCGTTGCCCCTGGACCCATTTGGACACCCATACAGCAAAGTGGTGGGCAAGCACCGAGTAAGCTTCCTAACTTTGGTGAAGATACGCCTATAGGCCGTGCAGGGCAGCCTGCAGAACTTGCGCCGGCGTATTTGTATCTAGCGTCTCAGGAATCTAGCTATGTCACTGCCGAAATACTAGGCGTAACAGGCGGGAAACATCTTCCGTAATAATTTTTTGAAAGAGATTTTATTTTCTAAAAAGATATTATTCAAAGAAGGGGCGTAACATAACGCCCCTTTTTCAAATTATTACCTGTACACAAACACTGCGGGTCTAGTTAACCCTTTTGAAGAGCTTCTATAATTTCTTGTGGTTCGGCTCGCGTTCTATAATCTACATCAACGTAGCGCCAAATAACTTGGCCATCTTTATTTAAGATGAATGTTGCGGGTATAGGGAGGATATTGCTATTCCCATTATTAATTGCTTCTAAGTCAAGCTGGCGGTCGTTAAGCATATGCTCAAGTAAAAATTCTGGCACTTCCCACGCGACGCCATACGTAGCAGCAACTTTTGCCCCCTGGTCAGATAAGACAGTGAAAGGTAACTGCTTGATTTGCTCCGCGCTTAAACTGCTGTCGGGGCTCTCTGGACTAATGGCGACTAGTTGCGCGTCTAACGCTTTAATTTCGCCATTGATATTTTGCAGTGCGTTTAGCTGTAAGTTGCAATATGGACACCAGCTGCCTCGATAGAACGTGAGTACCACTGCACCTTTATTTAGCGCCTCGGATAGCTGAAATAACTCTCCCGTTGCAGAGGGAAGCGTGAAATCCGGCGCAGTGCAATTAATATCAAGCGCCTTTTCACCCTGCTGGAATGTACGCGCCTTTTCGATTTCTCTATCAACACCCTCCATAAAGGCCGGGTTGTTTTTTCGTCCTGCGTCGACTTTTGCTTGAGTTTGCGATTTAAGAGATGACATAGAGTACCTGACCTTATTTTATGGTTTTAGCAGCTATAAATTAGTGCTAATGATTTGACTAAGCACTTGATAGTTGACAGGTAATACCCTTGTTTGTTCCCCGTTACTATAGTGTCGTAGTACCTTTGCGATAAATGCACAGGCAGGCTCGGCTGTCAGCATAAACACTGTTAGGTTTCTATAAATGTCGCGTTGTTTTTAGTTAATGTACAAGGCTGCCATTGCGGCAGCCACTTCGTTCAACAGGCTAAAGCTTTACTAATGTTCTGCCTGACAGCTCGCCTTTTAATATGGCATCTATTTTTTGGCTAACTTCATCTAGCGAAACTTCTTCAGTTAAATCGTCAAGACAGTCTAGTTTCCATTCGCTAGCTAATTTATCCCATAGCCTCAATCTAGGCGGCATGGGGCATTGCACCGAGTCGATACCTAGCAAAGACACGCCGCGTAAGATAAAGGGAAATACACTTACATTAAGATCGGCAGAAGCAGTCAGCCCACAACACGTTACCGAACCACCATACTGGGTGGCTTTTATAGCCTGCGCTAAGTATTCGCCGCCTACAGTATCGACAGCGCCCGCGTATAGCTCTCTCAACATAGGGCGCTCTTTACTTTCTAACAACTCGTCGCGAGTTATTACTTTATTTGCGCCGAGAGTTTTCAAGAACGACTCATGTTCTTTTTTGCCGGTACATGCCACTACAGAAAAGCCAGCTTTGGCTAGTAGTGCAACTGCCACAGAGCCCACGCCACCTGTAGCACCCGTTACCAAGATATCACCTTTATCAGGTGTTATGCCGTGTTCAACTAACCCTTGTACTGATAGCCCAGCTGTGAAGCCAGCAGTGCCAATAACCATAGATTCCCTTAACGTAAGGCCATCTGGCTTAGGTACCGCCCATCCACTGGGTATACGGATGTACTCGCCAAAGCCACCGGAGGTATTCATGCCAAGGTCATAACCTGTGATGATAACCTCATCGCCTTCTTTGAACTGGCCGTCATCACATGACACCACAGTGCCCGCTGAATCGATACCAGGGGTATGGGGAAAATTTCTGCTGACACCAGGGTTACCTGTCGCAGACAAGGCATCTTTATAGTTAAGTGATGAATACTCAACCTTGATGAGCAGCGTGCCGTCTGGCAAATCATCAAGTGAACGCTCCGTGATGGAGCGAGTAAATGATTTGTCTTCCTGTTTTTCTACAAGCAAAGCCTTAAACGATGTCATACCTGTCTCCGTTGGTCGAAAATTTACACTGCCCATTGTGACTATATATGAAGTTTGTGCAAGTATACACTTTTTAGTATGGTAGTACCCTAAAAGATACTATTGGAGTTATATTTAGCTTTTCGCTTGTGTGCTTTTGCAAAAGGCGAGCTGATATTGAAGCAGTATCTTTTGCTTGATTGAGCTGAGAGGGCGAAATGGGAACAAATTTGAAAAGTGTAGAAACAGAGCCGTGCGATACGATTACTAAAGTCGAAGGTAACGCCGCGAATGCAAAACAGTGCGCTAGTGAAAGCTCAAACGACCCTAAGCAATACATTTGCGGTGTAGCGGTATCGCTTGAGATTATCGGTGGTAAATGGAAAGGCGTTATTTTGTGGCACCTTTGTCATAAAACACTACGTTTCAGTCAATTACGAAGACGTTTGCAAGGCGTCACACAAAAAATGCTTACTCAGCAGTTAAGAGAGTTAGAGCGCGATGGCTTGGTTAACCGGAAGGTGTATGCTGAAGTACCTCCTCGTGTGGAGTACTCACTTACTGAATTAGGTCGCACGTTAGAGCCAACTCTACGACAGCTATGTGATTGGGGTAGGGCCTACAACGATAACTACAGATAATGCGACTCAGGCTGCCAAATAAACTTGTTTTAGCTGAAAATAATGAAAACGTTAAACAGCGAATTAGGTAAGGACGGCTAAGAACGGCGAGTACTGAGCAGATCAGCAGTACTCGCCTTAGTAGTCTTGTATTTTATGACTTAAGCGATTAACGAACTAATAGACAATACGCTTTCTTCACCGTCTGCAACTGTCTTAATAGTCGCGTCCATCACGCTAAAATCTACGTGTAGTGACGCTGCATTGTTGCCATTTGCCCAAGACAGAGTCAAAACATTATCACTGTAATTTACGTCAAACGTGCCATTAAAGGCATCGCTTTCGTTTCTTAGGGTTATTAGCTGCATTAAGCCTTTAACTACTGGCTTTTTAACTGCCTCTTCGACCATAGTGGAAGACAAATAAGGGCGGTTAATGTCACGACCAACATTGGTGTTGGCGAGTAGTTCCATATCATTATGGGCCGCAAGTAAGCCACCGTAATAAACCTGAGGAATACCCGGGCTAAAGAACTGAATAGCGCGAGCAACTAAATAGGCGAAATCATCCTTACCCAATGCGTCATAATAGGTGCAGTTAACCTGGTAAAGATCGACATTGTTCGCCGCTGCGCCTGTGGCTTTCTTAGATTCACCGTTAGAGTTTTCATGTATTTGGTCTACAAGTGCGTTAATTGCTTCAGCACTTAAAAGGCCAGGTTTGTCACCACTTGCACCAACGTCGACAATCCCAATACCGTCGTGGGTATCAAGTACGGTAAAGCAGTTTCGTGGCGAAATAGAAAGCCAGTGTGCCAATGCGTCTGCATTTTTAGTAAACAAGGTGTGCAGTACAAGTGGTGGTAAAGCAAAGTCGTAGACGCTGTCGCAACGTGCGGCAATATCAATTTGAGTCTGATAGTGGCTGTGAATTTCTACTAAGCATTGCATGCCCATGTTACGCGCTCGGTTTGATAACTCTTCAATAAATTCAAAGGTTTCTTCAAGCATAAAGCAGTTCGAGCCTGCGCGTTTTATGGCGTAGCCTGCTGCGTCAAGTCGTATAAGGTCAACATTACTTTCAGTAAATGACTGAAGAATAGATGATAGATAGTCTTTGCCCAGCTGTGACTCTACATCAATGTCGATTTGATTAGAGGTAAAAGTGGTCCAGAATGGAACCGTCTCTGGGTTACCAGTCTCTGTGCCTACTTCATAATCGCTAAAAAATGGCGTTGGGCGAGGGCGGAACACTTTTGCTATTTGTTCGTCGATTTGCGCTGGGTCATTACCCTTAAAAATATCTTCTTTAGTTAAAAATAGTGGCCAATAGGTAGATTCGCGCCCGTTTTTCAAAACGTCTTTAAACGCCTCGCTTTGTCCAGACATATGGTTAACAATAAGGTCAGCCATAATATCTACAGACTCACCCAGTTTTCTAACGCTGTTCCAATCGCCCAAGCGCTCATCCACTGACGTGTGGTCAATAGGGTCAAAACCTGCGTCTTCACCATCGTAAGGATAGTAAAAAGGAAGAATGTGAACACCGGTGAACAGGCCATTTAATGGACCTTCAAGTATTGCTGTCAGGCTATCGATATTGCCATCGCCTAATCGATCAGCATAGGTGATTAGTTGAACGCCATTGCGTATAGACATGATAATTCTCCAAAACTCAGCATGCGCTAGCTCGTACTGCTCTTGTTCGCAAGTACACATTCCTACGGGTTAAGCACTACCAGCCTGACAGGCTTATAGTTGACCGTATAAAAGGCTTAGCTTAATTCTTAATCTTTTACCGTGGTGTAACTCAATATGATTGTAATACGCGGTAAAGTAAAATCTTAATCGATTAAGTTAAAATAGCAGTAGAAGGAATATTTGTAAATGAGAAGTTTAAAAAATGGAACGCTTAAACTGCAATGCGGCGTTTTTATTCACGCATAATTCCCGCATATATTAGAGCAAGGTAGCGAGTTTGAGGGCTCCCTAGTAGTAGGTAATAGTAATAGCGAACACGATAATCCCAAGAACGAGTACGAACCGTTACTCCTGTGCCCCGGTGTTTGATGACTCACTATTATTTAGTTCGTCGAATTCTCGCTTTGCTTCTTTCCACTTATCAAGTTTTTCAAAATACACGTCCCAAATGCATGGGCAACACGAACCACCGCCGCAACAATCGTCTCTTAATGGTTTTTCCGGCTCTTCAGGTAGCGACTTCATAACAATTTAGTCTGCCTTCTTTATTCAAATATGCCTATGCACTAAGAGTATTCTTTATGTTCAACGTCGATCTAAGTGCTGGAAATTAAAGCTGCAAAACATAATATTACTCGCAAAAACGCCCGAAAACAAAAAGCCCTGTTAAATAACAGGGCTTAGCTCATCATAGTGTACTATTTTTCTAGTGAGCGTTATTCAATAGGTTGGCTGTCCTGCGCTGTATGGCCATTTAGGTTTTCTGGTGCAGCTACAACCGGCTTGGGCTTGACTGCGCCTGCTTTTGCCAAAATATCGCTGTTGCCGGTAACCAAGTCTGCTAAAGAGCCATTGTCGGCATCGACTAAACCTACTTCACGCAGCATAGAGTCTACCAGTGGGGCGTTAGCACGGTAATTTAGCGCTGCCTGTGTTACTTGCTCAGCCAAACCGTTGCCCGAGGTTGCAATGGTATGCTCACCTTTTGCACCGCTACCTTGGCCGTAGCCTTGTAAAATTTTAATACCTTCAATGTTTTCAAGAGGCTTAACCGCTTGCTCAACAAGTTCAGGTAATACCTTAAGCATCGCAAGGGCTTTTTGTAGCTCAATTTGTTCGGTCTTGAGCGTATTCTCAGCTTCGTAAAGCGCTTGTTTACCTTGCGCTTCAACGGCAAGCACTTTCTCGTCCGCGTCGGCTTGCAGCATTTTAGCATCAGCTGCAGCTTTGGCTTCTGTAAGAATTGCGGCAGCAGAGTTTTCAGCCGCTTCTTTCTTAGCTTGTGCTTCAACAGTTATACCTACAGCTTCACGCTCCGCCTCTTTGCGAGCATCGATAACTTCAATTTGCTTCTTACGCTCAGCTTCTGCTACCGATTTAGCGGTAAGTACTGCTTCTTCTTTTTCCACCTTTTGCTTTTCAGCTTCGGCAGCTTTAGCGCGTGCAGCAGACTCTTCTTCCGACTTGGTAGCAACAGCAATTTGCTTCACTTGCTCTGAAACTTCAACTTCTTGTTGCTGGCGAATGCGCGCTTGTTCTAGCGCCTGGCGCTTGGCGATTTCCTGAGTTTCTATTTCACGAGATTTCTCAATTTCTGCCGCTTCGATAGCACGGTTTTTAGCAATTTCTGCTTCGCGCTCTTCACGTTCTTTCATTTCACGCTGTTTAGCAATTTCAGCTTTTTGCTCTTGGCGCTTAAAAGCAAGTACTTGTTCTTGCGCCAGGCGGGCTTCTTCCTCATCGCGTTTTACGTCCAACGATTGTTTCTCGGCAGCTAGGTTACGCT
Source organism: Alteromonas macleodii (assembly GCF_903772925.1). NCBI lineage: Bacteria > Pseudomonadati > Pseudomonadota > Gammaproteobacteria > Alteromonadales > Alteromonadaceae > Alteromonas > Alteromonas fortis. Next base: position 2,780,404 of record NZ_LR812090.1, on the reverse strand, counting down.
GCTCAATGAAAATACGGTTTTCTTGCTGTATGTCGTTCGTTTCTTTGCGCTTTTCTTCAATGATTTTGGTCAATCGAGCGCGGCCTTCAGCATCGAATGCATTGTTTTCATTAAAGAACTGAAGGTCTGTCTGATCGAAGCCAGTTAAACTTACCGATTCAAGTTCTAAACCGTTCTTCTCAAGGTCGTTAGCAACACTCTGCTGAACTTTTTGTACAAAATCAGCGCGCTGCTCGTGCATTTCCGTCATGCTCATTTCAGCAGCTACGGCACGTAATACGTCAACAAACTTCGACTCCATTAATTTTTTGACTTCTTCAGCGCGGGTGGTGCGAGTACCGAGCGTTTGCGCAGCCATTGAAATGCCGTTGGCATTCGGTGCTACACGCAAATAGAAGTCGGCTTTTACATCCACACGCATACGATCTTTAGTGATTAACGCGTCTTTTTGTATTTTCTCTACTTCTATACGAAGGGTATTCATGTTCACCGGAATAATTTCGTGAACAACAGGTAGAACCAAAGCGCCACCGTCTTTTATCACTTTTTCACCGCCTAGACCGGTTCTTACGAACGCAGTTTCTTTGGTCGCACGGGTATAAAGTTTGGCAAATATAAGGCCTATAACAATAAGCCCTACAACGATAGCACCGGCAATAAAGAGTATTGACGGCAAGTTAGATGGTTGAATTGTATCCATACTTTTATCTCTTTTAGGTTATAGATAGCGGGTGGCTAACCAGCTGTGTTGTTTTTTCTGAACTAAAATGACGCGCTCTCCCTGTGCGAACAATTCTTCATCTTCGAATGGTTCAACTAACACAAAATGAGGCTGAGAATAATGGTCAGTAAATTTCGCTTCTGCAGGATTACCACGGCTTGCTTTACCAATGGTGATTTCCGCCACGGACCCGATAAAATCTTCGCTATTGACCGCACTAGACTCAACGCTTGGTAATACACTGGCGATAATTTTTACGGTTTTGGCTGCAACAAACAGCCCAACACCGAAGGCGAGAGGAACAGAGATAGCAGCAGGCAAAGTAATTTTAAATATGCTGGCTGTTAAGCCGTTTAGCATTAGGCCTGCAAGCCCAAATAAAGTAAGCAATACAATTAGGTATATGAGGAAAGGGACTTTATTGATATTTAACCAGTTAGCTAGCGATGTACTTAAAAAGCCTTCGCCATCGACTTCAGCAAAGTCGTCGCCAAGCCCCAAAAAGCTCGCACCGAAAATAGTACTTATAAGTTCTAATATAAAAACAAAGAATACGGCTATAAGCGCAATGCTAAACCAGAAATTTGCAGGGGAAAGAAGAACATCTGTCATTTACACCGTCCATGATGACTAACTTGCTTTTATTCTTTATACCACAGAACAAAAATTAAGCCAGCGCGTAACGCATGTACTTTGGACTAGTTTGTAAGAAATGATGATCGGCAAAACGCTAGTATTGTCGAGATGGCCTGAAAAAAGAGGAAGCGTTGATTCGTTCGAAAGACTGCTATTTACTAAAGTTATGTTGCTGCAGCATCACGTCGTTTCCTGTAACCTTTAAAACGCTACCTTGATCGTACCAATCACCCAGTACAATTCGCGTGGCAGGTTTGCCATTAGCTTCAAGGCTGTGAATGTTTGGCCTGTGTGTATGGCCGTGGATCATGCGCTGCACACCCCACTTTTCCATCACTTTCACCACCTCTTCAGGTGTAACATCCATGATATCTGGTTTAAGGTTTTGTTGCTTAGCCTTACTTTCCTTACGGCCATTATCGGCTACGCGTTGGCGATACCATAAAGGAAGGGCAAGCATTAAACGAGGCCACCACCAACCACGAGATTTCTTGCGAAACTTCTGATAGGCAACATCACGAGTACATAACTCGTCACCGTGGGTCAGCAGGGTAGGCGTGCCGTACAAGTCTATGACCTCTTGTTCGTTTAACAGGGTCATGCCTCCTTTTGATAGCCACTTTTCTCGTATCGCGAAATCGCGATTGCCGTGTATAAAGTAAATCGGGCAGTGCTGACTTACCTCTTTAAAGGCTGTCGCTATAGCAGTATTAAACGGGGTAACATTGTCGTCGCCAATCCACACTTCAAATAAGTCACCAAGAACATATAGTGCGTCGGCGTTAATCGCGTCTTCTTTTAAAAAGCGCATTAAACACTCTGTTATATCTGGACGGTCTGCACTTAGGTGTAAATCAGCAATGAAGTAGGTGAACGACATAAATCTTCTTAAGTGTGGTTTAAAAAGCCGCGTTAACGATCACGCGGCTTTTATATAACTAAAGGCTTGTTTTGAACAGCATGCCAGCCAAGCCAACATTCAGTTAGGTATTTGACTGTTATCTAAGCAGTTACTTAGGCTACAACTGCTTTTTCAATGATCACTGGCTCAACAGGTACATCCTGGTGGTAGCCATTGTTACCGGTTTTAACCGCTTTGATCTTCTCTACCACGTCCATACCTTCAACCACTTTACCGAAAGCACAGTAACCCCAACCGTTTACAGACTTACTAGTGTGGTTAAGGAAGTCGTTGTTGTTCACGTTAATGAAAAACTGTGCAGTAGCTGAGTGTGGGTCTTGAGTACGCGCCATCGCGATGGTACCTACTTCATTTGCAACACCGTTGTCTGCTTCGTTTTCGATAGGCTCTTTAGTATCTTTCTGTTCCATGTCAGGCGTAAAACCGCCACCTTGGACCATAAAGTTGTTAATTACACGGTGAAAGATAGTGTTGTCGAAAAAGCCGTCTTCTACGTAAGAAAGGAAGTTAGCTACTGTTTTAGGTGCTTTATCTTCAAAAAGCTCTAGGGTGATGTCACCGAAATTTGTTTTTAACGTAACCATTGTGGTTTGTCCTGTGTGTTAGCGTACATGTAAAGTGGGGGCATTTTAGCGCAAAACGAGTCGATAGCGCAAAACGAGTCGATAGCGCAAACGGGTGCTCAGCTCAAAGAGACGCGTATGGCAAATAACAGCAATATCGCTGCAAAAGGCTTGTACCATTTAAATCGTGACAGTGCTAAACTTTGCGCCCCAAAATTATGACAAATAGGAAATATAGACATGCTACATCTTTACAATACCCGAACCCGTGAAAAAGCGAAGTTTGTTCCGCTTCAAGAAGGGAAAGTGGGTTTGTATGTGTGTGGTATTACTGTTTATGACCTAAGTCACATGGGTCACGCCCGTACCTACCTAAGTTTCGATGTTTTAGTACGCTACTTGCGTCACCTTGGTTTAGACGTGAAGTACGTGCGTAATATCACGGATATCGACGATAAGATTATCGCTCGCGCCAATGAAAATGGCGAAAGCTTTGAGGCACTAACTGCACGTACTATCGCTATGATGCACGAAGATTTTGCGGCGATTAACTTACTAGAACCAGACGTTGAGCCAACAGTAAGTGGCCATATGGATGAGATCATTGAAATTATTCAACGTCTTATGGATAAAGGCTATGCTTATCAAGCTAAAAGCGGCGATGTACTATTCGACGTAAGCAAGTATGAAGATTATGGCAAGCTGAGTAAGCAAGACCTAGAGCAGCTTAAAGCAGGTGCCCGTGTTGAAGTGGCGGCAGGTAAAGACGACCCGCTAGATTTTGTATTGTGGAAAACTACCAAGCCGGGAGAGCCTGCGTGGCAGTCACCATGGGGCGAAGGTCGTCCGGGCTGGCACATTGAGTGTTCTGCTATGAACCACAAGCACCTTGGCGCACACTTTGATATTCATGGCGGTGGTTCAGATTTAACCTTCCCGCACCATGAAAACGAAGTAGCTCAGTCGTGCTGCGCATACGATACGCCATACGTAAACGTGTGGATGCACGCGGGTATGGTTCAAGTTAATGATGAAAAGATGTCTAAGTCGTTAGGCAATTTCTTTACCTTGCGCGATGTGCTTAAAGAGCACGACTCAGAAACCTTGCGTTTCTTCTTGATGTCGGCGCATTATCGTAGCCAGTTAAGTTACTCTCAAGACAACATAACTCAAGCGAAGGCAGCCCTAGAGCGTTTATATACTGCGCTGCGTGGCGTTGTGGTAGACGAGAGTACAGACCTTAGTTACGGCGGCTATTTAGCGCGTTTCGAAGCAGCTATGAATGATGACCTAAACGTACCTGAAGCGTTTTCTATATTGTTCGATGTAGCACGTGAGCTTAACCGCCAAAAAGACAATGCTGAAGAAGCAGGTAAACTGGCTGCTGTTCTTAAACGGTTAGGCGCTATTTTGGGAATGCTTCAAAGCGACCCAGATACTTACCTTAAAGGTGGTGAAGGTAACGATGACGAAGCCGCTGAAATTGAAGCGTTAATAAAACAGCGTAATGATGCTCGTGCAGCTAAAGACTGGGCAGCTGCAGATGCAGCGCGTGATGCATTAAACGCGAAAGGCGTAGTGTTAGAAGACGGCCCAAGCGGCACGACGTGGCGTAAAGCCTAATTAGTAGCCTGTACTTTTTGACAGAAAGAAAGCCCGCAATTTTGCGGGCTTTTTTATTTGGTAAAGAGAAACGTTTAATAGCTTCTATGATTGGGATACCGTATTAGGCTTAAACCTCAGAAAGTAAAATTGTATTTCCGGAGCTTAGGTTTAGCGCTTGTGCAGTTCTTTGAGAGATAACAGCAATTTCGCCTTGCTCATTCACTTCGGCCATCATGGCATAAAACGGTTGGTTTCGGGTTGCCACAAGCATCAACCTGCCTTTTGTAACACTATGAGCGATTTCTACCTTGATTTGTTTCGTCGTTTGAACAGTCTTAAGCGCTGCTACTTCGGCTTCCATACTTGGTGCACCGTCAAAAATGTCGATGTAGTTGGTAAACTTAAACCCTTCTTTTTCCAGTAATGCCATGGCAGGTCGTCCATCATTGTGAGGCTTTCCAATGGCGTGTTGAGCATCGTCAGGTAGCATGTTCACGTACAAGGGAAGCTTAGGCATTAAATCAGCAATAAATTGGTTGCCGTTAACGGCGCCGTATAAATCTGCCTCGGCATAAGTCATTGGAAAGAAATGGTTACCTAAAGCGTTCCAAAAAGGGGAGCGGCCTTCCTCGTCAACATACCCTCGCAAATCGGCCATTACGTTTTTGGGAAAAACACTTTGATGCAAGCCCATGAATAGATACCGTACTTTAGTCAGTAGTTTGCCGTTAAAGTCTTTTCGGTATTGGGGGAGAAGAAAAAGCGAAGCCACCTCTGCATAGCCTTCAAAATGATGACTAAGGTGCAGCACATCGTGGGTGTATTGTACACCAAGCGCGTTATTGCGCTGTGTTACTTTTTCTCGTTTATAACTATAGAAACTATCATCTTTTCCCAACTCACCAAAAATGGCAGATGTACCAACTAGCTCACCGGAATGAAGCTCCTCCAAAACGAATAACAAATAATCAGGCCGTTCTTTTTTATACAGTTTTTGCTCTTCGATTATTGAGCGTTTTAGCTTGGAGTTAAGTGTTAATCTGTCGGGTGGGAATGTGGTCATGCCCGGTGAAGCAGCTTGTGCTAGTGCAAGTAAGCCCTCCAAATCACCTTCTTTTACCAACCTAATTCGTGTCTGTGGGCTTGGTCTACTTGTCTCGTTTACTTTGCTATCAACCACCTTGCGTTGAAGGTGAATACCAGCCACCATACAGCGTACGGAACCACCTCCCATTTCAATAGTGGGAACAGCGATAGGAAGCAAAGTAAGATCGGTGGGCAGCAAAGCTCGCTGCGTTTCATCTAATGAATTAAAAGCGGTTTGTGATAAGAGTAACAAACGTTTTCCGCTGTTATTCAATAGCTCAAGGCAGTTTCCAGCAAATGCATTTACTTGCGCTTCGTTAATTTCTATTACAGTTTTACCCGATTCCTTAAGTGTTGATAGCACCAAAGGCCTGTCGCAGTCTTTAATCATGCTAGTCGCAACAATGGCAAAGTCGCTACCCACACTCATCATCACATTAGTGTGATAAACGGCTGTACCGTTGGAGTCAAAGGCGCTAAAAAATACAGGTGTTAAACCAATTAATTTGCACGCCGCTGTTACAGCTTTTTTGTTGGATCGTTGAGAAAGGCAAACATAGGCTAACTTGCTTTCATGATCGATTACCATGGCCCCTGTTCCTTCCACAATCATGTTGTCTTTTTCTAGATAAGACAAATCCGTTGTTTGCGCTACGGCATAGTGTTTTTGCAGATAGCGGACTATGTCACCTCGCCTTTCATTTCTGCGGTTTTCGCAGTACATAGGGTAGGTGACAAGCAAACCATTGGGATGTGTACTTAACCAATTGTTCGGAAACACGGAATCAGGTGTTTTTTCGTCTTCAGTTTCAAATACTTCAACTGTTATATGGTTTATGCGTAAAGTGCGAACCATCTCATCAAATTCTATGCACGCATTCTTTGATATTTCCTCTATATTTTCTCGCTTCAATACAAAGGGCTTTTGAAAGCTATTGTCTTTGGCTGTTTGCTTGTTTGGGCGAAAGTGACAGGGGCGTACCATTAAAACCGTATTTGGCGTAGTTAGGCGTGTGTTTGTGATGTGACTGGCTTGCATATAACGTCCTACAGCCTTTAGCTGAAATATTTCCACTGAAAAGAGCGTGTATTTTATTCTCTGGCGAATTAACTTAACCATGCGCAAGGTGTTGCAAGTTGTCATTTAGTTTAAGCATAATGCTCAATGGTTTTATCATTATGCTTTTTGCTGATTAGTCTTGGATAATGCTTTAATGACTCGACGAGTCGTTTATCTATTGGGGAAATGGCTATGTATGTAGATTTAGATGCGAAAGATCGCGAGCTTCTCGATATATTGAAACGCGATGCGCGAACACCTGTGACCGTGCTTGCTGAAGTCCTCTCGTTATCGCGAAATACGGTTCAAAAACGAATCGACAGGTTAGTAAATTCGGGGGTGATCGACGGTTTTACTATTCGCGTTAATGAGCAGCTGCAACCAGACAAAATAAAAGCTCTTATGTCAGTCGAGCTTGAAGGGCTTAGTACTACACAGCTTATTAGTAAGCTTAGGCAGGTGAATGGTGTTGAGCGGTTTCATACTACAAACGGAAATTGGGATTTACTTATTGTTATCACCGCCGAAAGTCTCGCGCACTTAGATGGCATTTTAAAAGAAGTGCGCGGCGTTAAAGGCGTGCTTAATAGTGAGACGAGTATTATTCTGTCTACTACTGAAAAATAGTGTGTACGCCTTATCAGTCTTAGCAGCTATTGTCGCCATTTATCCATCGATTTACATCATCACTTAAATTTAAGTCTGTGCCTAAGTTAAACTCACCTTCTCGAACAGATACCTCGCTACCGTAGGTTGAGTGGGTAACGGTGACGTGTAAAAAAGGATATTGCGGGGTGCTCCCTTCTTTACGACTGGCCGTGAGTTTGTAGCCGTTTTGTATTGTATATGTGTTTACGACTATATCGCTATGGATTGGCTGATGCAGTGTGGACCAGCATCGGTTTGCATTGTATTCAATGCGGTCAACTATTTTTTCAGGTTCTTGGTTGGTGGAAATAGAAGAGGTCGGCAAGATCACCATGCAGCCTGAAGCAAATGCCGTTATACAAATTGCTAGAATTACGTGGTTAAATGAGCGGCTGAACATTCTGCAGCGTTTAATTTTCATCATAAGTCCCTAAAATTGTTATAATTATACTCGTAAGGATTTTATATTAGCTTATTTTTATGAACAGTGGCTGAACAGAATACTGGCTAGCGTTCATCTTGACTCTATCGCTTTGCAAATTAATTAAATCTTGGGTTTGTCAGTAGGGATAGCCGATTCTTTTTCGGTGAGATGTGACTTCCAACGCTGCTGGGCAACGTGCGCTTTCACCAATTCCAAGCATTCATTTACAACGTTAAGCACTTCTTTATCTAGTGCGTCAGCAGTAGGAGTGTAGTCGTGCATGCCGACTGAAATGAAATGGTCGATGCGCTCTGCATCTAAGTCGCTCAATAGGTTTACTAGCGATGTAGTAACGATATCGGTGACTGACTCTTCCAACGTATTTTCAATGGTTTTGCCGATAACAGGAAGGTAATGCAGCGAGGATACTTGTGCATTGCTTCTCACTGCTTTTCCCACGCTTTTTCGGACGTGCTCTCGAATCACCTCACCATGTTCTTCACTTTGAATAGATTGCCCTAAATGGTTGATAACGCCAGCCATCCATTGGGTTATGACAAGACGGCGGGGCGCTAGCACCTGTGCATTGATATCGTCTAACAAAGGCGAGCCCGCTGAAATATCTTTTTGCGCATCGCTTAGCACTTTAACAACAATCCGGTCGCTAAGTTCTTCAACAAACACGTCGTAATAAAAGGCAAAAAAGCGAAAGACGGCGGTTTGATTTAAATCGATAATTTCGAACTTGTGCAAGCGGTGTAGTATGGAGAATATTCGCAAGAAGCGAAACAGACGAGTAGGGCCAGTTGGTATTAAGCCAATAATGTCGTACCAATGCAAAAACGGAAAGAAGTACCAGCGTAAGTGCTCTTTACGAACAATAGCAACGGCCCAACGAAAACAGAACTCGGTAAAAAATATGGCAATGAAGACTAAATCGACCAACAAAAAATTGGCGTGAATTGGATCGTAAGCGTTTAGAAAGCCGGGGAAATATGTACCTAAAAGACCGTATACAAAATCTGTAGCATAAAGCGCATCGAAAATAAGCCACGCTAGATTTACAAACAGTATACCTAGCATGACTAAATCTAAAATTAACCAAGGCGTTTCGTGACTATTTCGCAGATTTTCTCGGTTAATTCTTAGCATTTCCATATCCTTTTCGTGATTTAACGTATGATATGACCGCTTAAAGGAAAACGCGTTAATGCTAATCTAGGCCGAGTCACTAGCTCGATGCGTTCAACCTTGTCACGTCTACATACAGTTTAAGTCTTTGACCGGGTTGCAGATAGCGCTTAGTGTTTAGCGAGTTCCACTTGCCAATGTCACTTACCTTAACATTGAACTTGCTGGCGATACGAGATAACGAGTCACCGTTTCTTACTGTGTAGGTCAGCTTTTTTGTAACCTCGGCTTGCGCTTTGCCTTTCTGCCAAATAACCAAAGTTTTTCCTGGACGAAGCGTATCACCTGGCGCCATGCCGTTCCATTTAGCTAACTGCTTAGTACTTACTTTGTACTTACGCGCAATATCCCATAGCGTATCACCGGATTTAACGGTGTGACGCACTTTTTGCTGTGAAGAGCTGTTGTTTTGTAAACTGGCCAAACGTTGCTCTTGCGATAAGGTATAGCTGTCTAACTCTTGAAGCGCTACAGGTACCATTATCGCTTGACCTATTCTGATCATTGATGAGTCTAACTCATTTATCCTTTTCAGCACTTTCACTGTTGTGTGATATTGCTTTGCAATTTTACCTAAGCTATCGCCAGACTTAACGGTGTGACGTACCCAGTTGAGACGCTCTTTTTGATCAATCTTAGCAAGGGCTTGCGAAAACGCAGGAGCTTTATCAAGGGGAAGTACTAAGCGGTGTGGACCATCTGGGGATGTAGCCCAGCGATTAAACCCAGGGTTTAATCCATGAAGCTCTTTCAAAGACATGCCGGCAAGCTCGGCCGCAAACGCTAAATCGACCTGAGAGCCAATATCGACTACCTCGATAACGGCAACGTTTTCCACTTCTGGCCATGAGTACGCATATTCATCTTTGTTTTTAAGAATATCAGCAAGGGCTAATAGCTTAGGCACATACGCACGTGTTTCCTTGGGTAAGTTCAAGTTCCAAAAATCGGTAGGTTTACCTGCACGTTTGTTAGCTTTAATCGCTCGTTGAACACGGCCTTCACCACTATTATAGGCTGCTAGTGCGTGTAGCCAGTTACCGTCAAACATCTCATTTAAATAGGTAAGATAATCCAGTGCACCTTGTGTTGACGCAACAACGTCGCGGCGCCCGTCGTACCACCAGTTTTGGTCCATACCAAACCGCTTACCGGTGCCTGGGATAAATTGCCACATACCGGCTGCTCTACCATGAGAATAGGCGAAAGGGTCGAATGCGCTTTCTACGATAGGCAAGAGAATTAACTCCATCGGCATGTCACGCTTTTCAATTTCTTCTGCGATGTAGTAAAGAAATGGCTTGGCACGTTTAACAACGCGAGCCATGTATTCAGGGTGCTTTAAGTACCACTTTCTCTGTGCACTTAGACGTTTATTGTCAGGGATAGGTAAAGCAAAGTTTGCGCTAGCACGTTCCCACACGTCTGTTACAACAGCCTGCGTATGCATGTCAGGTGTCGCGGTAAGTTCGGCACCTTCTTCTAGCGTATCGTCATTTGGGTGCACGACTTCAACAACGCCATCTCTTGCTAACTCACAATCAGAAATAGCTTCTTCATTGCTATGAATTTCACTGCACGCTTCTAGCGAAGCATTTTCGTTACTTTCTAATTGCGTGTTGTCACTATTATTATCTGTTATCTGACAACCCGTTAAACCTATCGCCAACAACAATGGCGATAGAGGGAAAAACTTCAACTGCATATATGAAGAAACCTCTTGGAGCACTGCAAACCGGCAATATTACGATAATCGGCTTACTTTTGCATCAAAACTCATCTTTCCAGCGGCGAACTGCAGCAAATACCGCTACATCGTCAGCCAGGTTATTTTCGCAATAGGCTTCGGCAGCAGTTTTCACAGAAAGTTCATGAGCTCGTAAAAATGGGTTTATGCTTTTTTGCTCTTTTAGGGTACTTGGTAAAGTAGGTTGATTCTGTTCTCGCTTAGCGTTAACCCAATCTGAGTAGTCGTTTAGTGCCGTATTGTCAGGCTCAACAGCAAGAGCAAATGCAACGTTTGCTTGCGTATATTCGTGGGCGCCGTACACCTTGGTAGTGTCAGGCAATCGCTTTAACTTATTCAAAGAATGATGCATTTGTTCGGGCGAGCCTTCGAATAAACGCCCGCAGCCAGCGGAAAACAACGTATCACCACAAAATAGTACGCCATGCCCAAAAAACGCAATGTGATCTAGCGTGTGACCCGGCACCTCCATAACTTGAAGTGCCATTTTAAACACGGGAAGAGAAACTGTGTCGCCCTGCGCCACCGATTTAGTGATGCCTCTTATATGGTTGCCTCGTGGCCCTATAACCGGTAAATCCGGTACGGTAGATACTAGCTTAGCAATGCCACCAGTATGATCTCTATGATGATGGGTAATAAGCACTGCACTAAGCGTTAAATTATTCGCTTTTAGGAAAACTAATACAGGTTCAGCATCGCCCGGGTCAACGACTATAGCGCTGTTACCGTTGTGAATGCACCAAATGTAGTTGTCAGTAAAAGCGGGGATAGGATGAATTGTTACATCTGAAGGAAGCGTTTCTGCCGTCATAAGAGTACCTGCTTGTGTAGGTAGAATTATGCGTTACTATAGGGACTTGTGAACAGCAGAGCAACCTAAGAGCGCGCAGTGTTAATGAGATCGGCCTTTAGAGCCAAACCGCCTCGCTACCCTACAAGCTGGGATGATTTCCCCGCAGGTGAGCATATCCGCGATGCCGTGAGTACAGTGTGTAGCGATTATGCTGAGCGCATATTTGGGTATCACTTTGTTAAGCTAGGCTCTTTAAGTGCCGAGATTAATTTAAACACTAGCCCTATTAGGCACCACATCAATCAAGTGCCATTTGATAATCAATTTGGCTGCCAATCAGACGACAACACTGCATCTAATAATACCTCAGACAATAATGTTGCACCTTCACAATCACAGGATGGAAGGCGCGAATCAACCATTAGCAGAGAAAATATCATTGTAGGGCAGTCGCATTCCTTACCTTTTTCTGAAAATAGTATTGATGGCTTTCTATTGGCTAACGAGTTAGATTTCGCTCAAGACCCTCACGAGATATTAAGAGAGGTAGACCGTGTTATTACGCAAAACGGTTATGTCATCATAAGTGGCTTTAACCCATTAAGTCTTGCCGGTATCGCCAAGTTCCTACCCGTTAAGCGCGGAAATATTTTGCACGATGCACGTTTTTTTACATCCTATCGCATTAAAGATTGGCTTCAGTTGCTGGGATTTGAAATTGTTGAACAACGTCAAGTAATGTTCTCAACGCTCTTTTTTCAACAAAAGTGGAAAGGGGCGGTTAAACTTCAGGATTATTTATCCTCTTATTTACCTTGGTGCAGCGCGGTATATGTAATCCTCGCGAAAAAGCGGGTAATCCCTATGACGGCCATAAAACCTAAACGTAATTTAAAACCGCGTTTTTCGGCGGTGGGGGCCAGCGTACGGACTTCCTCGGTAAATCGTACGCTGCGTCAGCGGTGTTAATGTATATGTCACGCGCACGTAGCGCGGGCCAGGCTTTTAACTAAAAGGCTGTAACAAGCGTTAACCCTTTTAGGTATTTGGTTGATTGCTGTACCAGACCCTTAGGCTTTAGCGTTTATAACCCAATCTGAAGGGGAGATGGAGATAGCCTAGAAAGCTATCTCCACGTTAGTAGGTTACTCTTTGTTTGCTTTATAGAGATGCACATCTCGCTGCGGGTAAGGGATGCTAATACCTTCTTCATCAAAGGCTTTCTTAACTTTTTCCTGCATATCCCAGTAGTAAGGCCACAAATCATCTGTACCGACCCACGGTCTAAACATTAGGTCGACTGAATTATCACCTAACCCACCTACGCAGATCCTAGGTGCAGGTTCGGTCAATGAACGCTCGTCTTCTTCAAACAAACGCTGCAAAATTTTCTTTGCTTTGTCGATATCGTCATCGTAGCCAATACCAAATGTCATGTCGCAGCGGCGTTTATCGTATACGCTAACGTTAGTTAGTGTGGCATTGGACAGATTCCCGTTGGGAATAACAACACGCCTATTGTCAAAGGTGTTAATTACAGTGTAAAGAATTTGTATTTCTGCAACAGAACCTAAATGGCCTTCTGCTTCAATGGTGTCACCCACTTTAAAGGGTTTGAAAATCAGTATTAGTACACCGCCAGCAAAATTAGCCAGGCTGCCTTGTAAAGCTAAACCTATAGCCAAACCTGCCGCCCCAACTACTGCAATAAATGAGGTGGTTTCAATACCTATCATAGAGGCAACAGAAATCAACAACATGACTTTTAAAACGGCACTAATAAGCCCGCATAAAAATTTGTTTAGCGTGGGGTCCTTTTTTCCTATTCGGTGATCCAATAGGTTAACAAAACGATTCACCAACCAAAGACCCACCACCAAAGTAAGAATAGCCAATAGCAATTTGGGGGTGTAAGTCATCACCAGTGATATGGCTTTTTCGGTTAATTCCGATAAATTGATATTTGTACCGAAGAAATCTTCCATAAGTGCCTCTTTCATTAATAAATCACGCTGACTACGTTATAGAAAGAGGGTTAGATCGCTATCGATTAACGCAACTTAAAGTCGCCTTTAATTGTGGCGGTCGCTAGCTCATATTGCAGCAAGGTATTAAGAAATAATGTAATTGCCTAAAGAACATTTAAATGAAGGTTGAATCTAATAGCTATCTGTATATTAAAGTTAGAAATCGACGTCACCGCAAAAATAATGAAAAGGCTCACTTGTTTAAAAGCTAAGGTCTGAAAGGCTCTGTACGTAAGTTATTAGATGATAACTACTTTATATTCGATTCAATGAGTTACTTTAGGCGGGTAAAGGACATATAACAATCTTCATATGCAGGGGAGGTGTCATGACTAACTTGTTAAATAATTTCTCAGTGTCCATTGACCTGGACTTTGAAAACCACGATGTTTGAATTTAAAAATGCAATACTGCTACCCAACCGTTTACAGTTAAAAAGCTCTAACCAGAAGGCATTGATGAATGGCTTTGTTTGTTACACATTGAGGTGAAAGAGGCCGTTGTTATTTCGGTTAGGCTCTCTAGTGTCCTTACCGTTCATGCATTGCAAATGTATTCGTATGTCACTGCATTTCCCATTCGAGCTGCGACGTTAGTGCAATATCGTTAGGCCAACTTCTTAGTTGGCCCTATAGATGATTCGTCAGATACTGAACTGACTCTAGACCTTTTTTAAGTTTCCAGAAAAGATAAAGCCGCTGAAATTGAGTAGTGATGCGTCCAGAGATCTCAATCCACTCGTTGAACGTAGGCGCATGTTAGTGAAAGACAAACGTCTCGCAGTCAATTGGCTTATTCTGTGAATTTTTACTCTTTTGGTCGGACATTGAAGCAGTTAAAGCGCGCAATATAGAAAAATCTTAGAGAATATTCAGTAAACCTGGCCAGAATTGTAGTGCAAGACGGATGGGAATTCGCGCAAATAGGCGGGTTCAGTTTACATGCCTTTATATTTGTAGAGAGTCACTAAACAGAGAAGCCGGAATGGCTATGCCTCTACATAGCGGGACTTGGTACTAACAATTGAGCATAATCGATAACAGAACGGTGCGTTATGAATTAAGGACACCTCAAGCTATGGAACTACGCAGAATAAACCTCATTCGTTTTTTGGATCTTTGCATCGGACAGCTAGCGACGTGCTTAGGTCGCGGCCCCTCAGCAGAGAAGAGTAGTCCTTGCTTAGTTGCACACTTGCATTAGTCTTAAAAACTACCTTGTGCGCACCATCGATTGAGCAGGTTATTGAGATACAGAGATATTTCGGATTGGGCGCCTTAACTGTTCTATTCCGAACTATAGGCTAACCGCGAATTCTTCGTGTTGATGCCACACTTGATAACTTTTGTATAGTAAAGCTCATGACTTTAATCTTTCTTAAACGCGATAAGATCTCCTATACTTGGCGGAATTATTGAGTGCTTATTTACATTCCATCATTTATATTGAGTTACTTGATGTAGCTTGCAGTGATACTAACGACCATGAGTAAATTAAAATGTTGGATAGTATCGAATTTCAAATCCCACTGTCATACCATTCACATCTATAGATGAATCCGGTTTATCCTTTTTAAGATGGTATTTAGCTGAAAAGCCGCATGTCAAACTGTCCGCCAAAATATAGTGAAAATTCAAGCTGTAATGAGGTATTACATAGGATTTTTGTGTATTCAGAGTGATAGTGTCTAATACTTCCCCTTGTGAGAAGCTTGTAGTTTCGGTACTTGAAAATTCTTTAATTGTATAATTAGTTGTTGAGTCCCAATCAATTCCTGTGAACCCTACTCCTAAAGTCCAGTCAGATTGATTTGAATTCAATTCAAAGTTGAACATATCAGAAAGAATTCTGCTTATTGATGTTTCAATGGAAATTTCATAATTGACAGACATTTTTGATTCTACACTTGTTTGGTAGAAGAAGCTCGAGGCGTCATTTGAACTTGCTACCTTCACCGGTGTTAAAAAGCTATTTTCGATATCGAGGAACGGGAATCGAGCTGATATAGTAAAGTAGGGTGTCTTCCCAATAGCACTGAGTGATGGGAAGCCCTTATGTGAAAAACTTCCGCTGAAAGTGTTTTCTTCTAGGGTCGTTGAAAAAAAGTTTAGGTGCGAAATATCAAGAGATTCTCTTATTTTGTAATCAACTACAGGGATATAAGAGTACGACAAACCAACGCCTCCGATAAATCTCGCTGAATTTATATATTTTTTGGAAAACAGTGAGAGCTCTTCTACGAAGCTATTAGCCGTATATTTGTAGTTTTTATCTTCATTTGTGGTTAACTTCCGTGCAACTAATGTAGCGTCAGTCAAAAGAGATTTGAATCTTGTACGTGTTTGATGGCTTAAGTTCCCATTGAAGTGTAATTGATCTTTGTAACTGGCTTCCCTTAATTGATCCGAAAGGATATCGACTTTTTTTACAAGACAATTCAAATCTGTTTTTTTATCATTCCCTGATAATTTGCAATTGGGTGCTACATTGGTAATATCAACAGAGTAATTTAAATTGCTAAATAAAAGCTGCAATGATTTAACGCCTTCCCAAACTATATCAGCGTCTGTGTTTTTGTCCTGTATTATTGCCAGTAACGCTTCATAAGCTTTTCCGATGATTGGATCAGATAGATCAATACTCTTAGACAACTCTAAATAATTCTCGCTGGTTAGTTTAAGAGGTATTCCGTTGGCTTTGTCAGTTTCATCTGATTTTACCTCAAACGAGAAAGTCGATATGTAAGCAAAAGCAAAATAAAGTATAGATTTAGATAGTTTGAAGTTCATAGGAATTCCTTTTCTCATAAAACACAAATTTAAAACTTATTCGAGAAATATTCAATAAATATTGATCAATTTTTAATCAGCTTGTCTCCGTCATTAGTTAGGTTTTGGTGGTGTACTAGCCTCTCAAGTACAATAAGTTCAAACTCTTCTTTAGCATGCACTCGTGAGGTTGTCGAATTATGGTTATAAAATTGTTAATCGATGGTTCTTTTCGCAAATTGAACAAATGGAACTCTTGAACGAGGTAAGTTAGTTGAAGAACTCGGTTCTGTCAGTACGCTAAGGGAAACGTATGACCTTGAAGTTATTCACGGTAAATGTAAATTTTGTTATGAGTCACCAAAAATAAGGAACAGTTCTCTCTGTTCAAATGCTCTTTTCTATGCAGTTCAAGAAATCTAGAGCCCACGAAATGCAAGTTTTTGCGAGTCAGATTATTAAACTCAGTTGTTGACCCGTCTTTAAAACAAACATGACGGCATTAAATATTGATTCTCAATACTCGCCATTTTGCATTAATCATCGAGCCCAATGTTTACGGCGGTATGGGGGTGTTTCGTGGCCGTGTTATTCAAACCTCAATGTGGCGTTGAGAAAGTTTCAGCATCAGGTAGAGACGCCTAACAGGCGTTTAGCTCAGATTCTTGAAGGTCTATTGTTATCTTCGAGCAACCTTAGCTATCGTACTAGTTTCTACTTAGTTTTGCATGAATCCAAGATTCTCCTTATAGATGAATATTTCACATCCAACTTTTGAATGCGAGAACCCAATTGAATAGTTCTAGAAAGGGGGGAATATTGAGCTTGCGCGGAGGTGGAATTGTACCTTGAACCTATCTATAAGATATTGTGCTTCACGAATCAGAGAATTTTATTAACAGCTAAATAAAAAGGTGACACCCCGTCGCTTAATAGCGCTGACTGTCACCTTACTTTTTTATATGTTCGCTTTGAAGCTTACTTAACGCGCATACCCGGCTTTGCACCTTCGTGCGGCTCAAGAATGTATAGCTCGTCGCCGCCAGGGCCCGCGGCTAATACCATGCCTTCACTCATGCCAAAGCGCATTTTACGAGGAGCGAGGTTCGCCACCATTACCGTATGTTTACCGATTAGGGCTTCAGGCGAGTAGGCCGACTTAATACCTGCAAAAACTTGCTTAGTTTCGCCGCCTAAATCTAGTTCTAAACGTAAAAGCTTGTCAGCTTTTTCTACGTGTTCAGCTTTAGCGATACGTGCAATACGTAAATCTACCTTGGCGAACTCATCAAACGAGATAGTGTCGCTAATAGGGTCTTTAGCAAGCGGGCTGTCTGGGTCGATTGCCGGTGCTGCTGGCGCTAGGCTTTCTTTTGAATCTTCAACCATGGCGTCGATTTTCTCCATTTCTACACGCTGCATCATCGGCTTAAACTTGTTGATGGCGTGGCCTTTCAATAGGGTTTGCAGTGAATTCCAGTCAAACGAGTCGTTTAGGAATTCTTCTGCTTTTTCTGCAAGTACCGGCAGTACAGGTTTTAAGTAAATTACCAACAGACGGAACATGTTGATACCTAGCGAGCACACATCGTGTGTGAACTGCTGCTTAGTCTCGTCTTTAATAGTTACCCAAGGTGCATTGTTATCAATGAACTGGTTCGCTTTATCAGCAAGAGCCATGATTTCGCGCACGGCTTGGTGGTACTTACGCTTCTCGAAAAGTGCAGCAATGCTTTCAGATGCGTTTTGGAACTCAGCAATAAGTTCTGGCTCAATCACGTTTTCAGACAGCTTTCCGTCAAAACGCTTAGTGATAAAGCTTGCACAGCGGCTTGCAATGTTAACCACTTTACCTACTAGGTCTGAATTCACTTTTTGTGCGAAGTCAGTAAAGTTAAGGTCGATGTCGGTAACACCGTCGCCCAACTTAGACGCAAAGTAGTAACGCAGATATTCTGGGTTCAGGTGGTCTAGGTAGGTACGGCCTTTAATAAAGGTACCGCGCGACTTTGACATTTTCGCACCGTTTACGGTTACAAAACCGTGAATATTTACGCCAGTAGGCTTACGGTATCCCGCACCTTCTAGCATGGCAGGCCAGAATAGGCAGTGGAAGTAAGTAATATCCTTACCGATAAAATGGTAAAGCTCAGCCTCTGAGTCTGCTTTCCAGAAGTCATCAAACTCTAAGTTGTTTTGGTCGCAGAAGTTTTTGAAACTTGCCATGTAGCCAACAGGCGCATCTACCCACACGTAGAAGAACTTGTTCGGCGCACCTGGAATTTCAAAGCCGAAGTAAGGCGCGTCACGGCTGATGTCCCACTGTTGAAGACCTTCAGTAAACCATTCTTGCAGCTTGTTAGCCATTTCTTCCTGCAGGGCACCTGAGCGGATCCACTCTTTTAACATGCCTTCAAACTTTGGCAGGTCAAAGAAGAAGTGCTCAGACTCACGTAGTACTGGTGTAGCACCCGATACAACGCTGCGCGGGTTCTTTACTTCTGTTGGGCTATACGTTGCGCCACATACGTCACAGCTGTCGCCGTTTTGATCTTCTGCACCACAGCTAGGGCAGGTACCCTTAACGAAACGGTCTGGCAAGAACATTTCTTTTTCAGGGTCGAACAGCTGATTAATGGTGCGTTTACTGATGTAGCCCGCATTATCTAAACGGGTGTAAATTTCTTCACACAATGCCTTGTTTTCTGGCGAATGGGTTACATAGTAGTTGTCGTAATCAACGTGAAAATCAACAAGGTCTTGGTGGTGTTCAGCACGGGTTCTAGCCACCATTTCTTCTGGTGTAATGCCAAGCTCTTGGGCTTTAAGCATAACCGGTGTACCGTGTGCATCGTCGGCGCAAACACTGTAACATTCGTTTCCGCGAAGGCGCTGAAAACGAGTCCAGATGTCGGTTTGAATGTGTTCTAGCAAATGACCTAAGTGAATAGAACCATTTGCGTATGGCAACGCACTGGTTACCAGAATTCGGCGTTTTTCTGACATAATGACGTTATTGATTCTTTGCGTTTCAAAATGGCTGCAAATACTAGCGGAAAACCGCGTTTTTTGCATCTCGTAATTCACACAATTCTACTACTAGTAAGGCATTTTATGTTCTTTTCTCGCAAAGCAGAGCCGCTAACGCAAAAGGTTGCTGTTATTTTAGCCAAGTATTTCTCGCTAGACGTAGACGATACCTTACCTTGGTGTGCTTTTAGTCAGCCAGAAAATGAAGATGCAGGCGTTACGGTTACTTTGCCATTTTGCATTGCTACACAGTTAGATACGCTTAAACAAGAAGCGCTTAACCAGCTAAAAGGGAAGCTTGGCGATGACCAGCTTACGTTTAAACAAAACGTTGCCAGTGGAGAAACTGAAGTAGCACCGGTCACCAACATTAAAAACATCATAGCAGTGGCCTCTGGCAAGGGCGGTGTAGGTAAGTCGACAACCAGTATCAATTTAGCGTTTGCGCTTATGCAAGAAGGCGCGAAAGTAGGTATTTTAGATGCCGATATTTATGGGCCGTCTATTCCCATTATGTTGGGCAACCCCGACGCACACCCTGAAAGCGAAGATAATAAGCACATGCAGCCCCTTATGTCGCATGGGCTGGTGGCGAACTCAATAGGTTATTTAGTGCCTCAGGAAGACGCGGCCGTATGGCGAGGGCCAATGGCAAGCAGGGCATTAAAGCAGTTGCTAGATGAAACTTTGTGGCCCGTGCTGGATTACTTAATTGTAGATATGCCACCAGGAACAGGCGATATCCAACTGACGATGGCGCAACAAGTACCGCTGACTGCTTCAGTGGTAGTTACAACGCCGCAGGACTTAGCACTAGCCGACGCTCAAAAAGGCATAAGCATGTTTGAAAAGGTCGATGTGCCAGTACTCGGGCTTATCGAGAACATGAGCTATTACCAATGCAGAGCCTGCGGCACCAAAGACTATGTGTTTTCAAAAGACGGGGGCGAGGCGCTTGCCGAACGCCACGGACTGCCGCTTTTGGGACAGCTACCGCTTGATATTCATATTCGCGAGCATGGCGATGCAGGTACACCTTTGTTACTTGCCTCACCCGACGGTGCTTTAAGTGAAAGTTACCGTGAAGCTGCGCGGGCATTGTCTATGCAATTAGCCCTTACCGTTGAGCCACGCAAAGGGGCGGTTAAACACATCAAAGGCGACCCAATTGGCATTATTGGGAAAGATTGAAAAAGGAAAAAGATTGAAAGAGATTTGGTTAAGTAATAACAGGTGACGCACAATAGTGTTGAATGTTTAGTTTAAAGCCTAGTTAGATGCTGAACCAAGGAAAAATAGAGGCAAGTTTTGGCGCTTAAATTTAAAATTCGCTAAAACTTTATAAAAATTGCGCAAAAGCAGATAAAACAAGCCTTTGAGCAGTTGAATGCATGCGGTGACATACGCATAATAGCGGCCTAACGAAATGAGGAATACACCATGCGCTTGTGCGACCGCGATATCTACCAACATCTTCAAGATGGGAAAATAAAAATTGAGCCTACACCTAATTATGATCAGATTAGCGGTGTAACGGTAGATATCCGCCTTGGTAACAAATTTCGTGTGTTTGAAGACCATCAAGCACCGTTTATTGATTTAAGTGGGCCAAAAGCGCAGGTACAAGAAGCGCTGGACCACGTAATGAGCGACGAAATTGAACTAGAAGAAGGTAAAGCCTTTTTCTTACACCCAGGCGAATTAGCACTGGCCATTACTCACGAGTCAGTAACGCTGCCGGATAATATCGTTGGTTGGCTAGACGGGCGCTCTTCACTGGCGCGTTTGGGTTTAATGGTTCACGTGACGGCTCATAGAATCGACCCAGGTTGGTCTGGTAACATCGTTCTTGAGTTTTACAACAGCGGTAAATTACCTTTAGCGCTTCGCCCTAAGATGAAAATAGGCGCACTAAGCTTTGAAGTGTTATCAGCCCCAGCTGAAAAACCTTATAACGCCAGAGTTGATGCGAAATATAAGGATCAAGCCGGTGCAGTAGCCAGCCGTATTTCGTCAGACGACGAAAGTAAGTAAAACAACCTAAAAACAATTTTTTTGGAAAAGCCTCGTGCGTTTCCCGCTAATTACTGATAGAAAATATAAAAGCAATAACCAGGGTTTCTGCCCTGGCACTTATAATAAAGCTATTAGTAACGGGAAGCGCAATGCATACAAATCCTGAACCTTCTTCAGATATTCAACAACGAAAGCCAACACGCAAAAACAGCATTATTCTTTTCGCGCTTATTGCCGCTGTTTTGGGTGGCATGGGGTTGTGGGCTGTAGATCAGCCTAGCGAAATAATCTTTACTGCTGCGATCACACTATTTGTAGCGATACTTTGGGTAACTGAAGCACTTCCCATTCCCGCTACCTCACTTTTACCTTTCGCGCTGTTTCCGCTATTTGGTGTGCTGTCACACAGTGAAGCTGCGTCAGCGTTAGGAAGTCATGTCATTATATTATTAATGGCTGCCTTTATGCTGTCAAAAGGGTTGGAGCGCGCTAATTTACACAAGCGATTTGCTATTTACATGCTGCGTGTAACAGGCAGCGGCAGCCCGCTTAAACTGGTGTTGGGCTTCATGCTGACAACTGCAGTACTTAGTATGTGGATTAGTAACACGGCTACAGTTTTAATGATGTTGCCAATGGCTATCGCCATTATTAATGCAGTAGATAACCCGCGATTTGGCGTGGCCCTTATTCTGGGTATTGCGTATTCGGCAAGTTTAGGTGGGGTAGGCACGCCAATTGGCACACCACCGAATATTATATTCATGAGCGTATATGAAGAAACACTAGGTGTTGAATACAGCTTTATCGACTGGATGAAAACGGGTGTACCCATTGTGATCCTTGGTGTGCCGATTATGGCTTTATGGTTAGCACGCGGTATAAAAGAAGTGGGAAACATCGATTTACCTATACCAAGCACCTGGACGAAAGCCGAAAAGCGTGTACTTGCCATTTTTGGAACGGTTGCAATGGCGTGGATATTCAGACCTTTTTGGACTGCATGGATAGGGGTAACTACTATCAGTGATAGCACTATAGCCGTAGCGGGTGTTGCCGCCATGTTTTTCACCAATAGCGGCAATGATAACGGTGAAGTAGACGCAAAAGGCAACCGCGACAAACTACTAGATTGGAAAACTGCTAACGATATCCCATGGGGAATGTTGCTTTTGTTTGCGGGCGGTATTTGTATTGCAAAAGCATTTATGTCTTCAGGCTTAAGTGTGCTGATGGGCTCGTGGTTAACAGGGCTTGCAACCTTACCCGTTTTACTACTTGTACTGGGCATTTGCTTGTTCGTAACTTTCCTCACGGAAATTACTTCAAACACAGCAACATCTACATTGCTAATGCCAATATTGGCCGCAGCAGGTCTGGCGGTAGGCGTTGACCCTAAATTACTTATGATACCGGCGGCCATTAGCGCAAGTTGTGCTTTTATGTTGCCCGTAGCAACAGCACCTAACGCCATTGCGTACTCAACTGAAAAGTTCGATATTAAAACCATGGCAAGAGAAGGAGTAATGTTGAACCTGCTGGTGGCGCTAGTCGTAACTGCGGTGTGCTACGTTACCTTGGCCTGATATCAAAAAAGCGGCAACTAGGTGTTTTAATGCAGAAATTTGCAAAGATGGTTAGCAATTGAGCGCTTAAACAGGCTTATTGCTAAATTCCGTTGCATTGTGAACAAATTTGAGTAGACTTACTCGCTCTTTCGGTCGGTGTGTAGCGCAGCCTGGTAGCGCACTGTCATGGGGTGTCAGGGGTCGGAGGTTCAAATCCTCTCACACCGACCAACTTCTCATATTTTTCAATGACTTACCCCGCTCATTGATTGCTCGCGAAATAAGCGTCCCAAAACTGTCCAATAATTGTCGGCTCTACCCCATAAACGGGGGATCAGCATTCACCTTACACGATTGATAACACCATCCCATCCGCAATGGGTCATCACTCTTATTCGATAATTTTCGGCTCTACCCCATAAACGGGGGATCAGCATTCACCTTACACGATTGATAACACCATCCCATCCGCAATGGGTCATCACTCTTATTCGATAATTTTCAAAGTTTCTAAAACCATACGCTCTTCTCGATATCATTTCCATTTTGTTGTGGAAGCCTTCAGTGATCCCGTTGTTTCGTGTAAAGCGCCACATGGCGATGATAGGTTGCAACCACGAAGTTAAGGTTTTGGCCAGTGCACGAAGTGGACTGTGATGTAACTGTTCAAGCAAGTCTAAGAACCTCGGTAATGTCTTCTCCATTCGTTTTTCATTCATAGTCTTTAACAGCATATACCTGATGAGCTTCTGTTTGACCTCATACAGTGTTTTTAACACTGGATAGTCAACTAAGTAGCGTTGTAGGTTGCTGTTATTCTCTTCGCTTAAATGCCATTGATGTCGTCGCATCAAACTAAGTAAACCCCGATTCTTACGTCCTTCAGGATGGTGTTGCTGCCACGCTTTTAAGAAATGATGGTTTATCAAGCGCACTACATGAAAACGGTCAGCGACTATCGTAGCATTAGGGAAATAGCGTTTGGCAATACCACGATAGGTTTCCGATAAGTCCATCGCGATGAGCTTAACGTTCTCTTTATTGGGAAGGTGGCGCAAGTACGAGCGTAAACTTAATTCAGAACGTCCCAGTTTTACATCAAACACACTACGATGTCGTAAATCTACAAACGTCGTCGCATAACCCTTCTTACGGGTAAAAAAGTGTTCATCTATCCCCAACATCTCTGGGCAGGGTCGACTGATAATCTCTTTATATTTTTGGCTGATGTGTGATTGGTACCAACGCTCTACCGTAGTGGGACTAATGCGATGTGTGCGAGAGATACCACGTTGCGTAACACCACCGTGATGCGCCTCAAAGACTTCTAAGCGAAAGCACTCCGATGCCCGGTAGCGTGGCCGGATCCCAACAAAAGGGTGCCTGAAATAACGACCACAGCATCGACAATGATATTTAGGCACCTTTAAATGTAGCGTTAGCACCTGATTACCTTGGCGCGTGTGCTTCACAGTGCGCTTATGTGTGGCTTTTATGCGTAAATGTCGACTCTCACAATGCTTGCATAGCGGCTTTTTAGTGGGCTTTGCCCACACTTCAATAAAATCATGTCGATGAACACGTTCTATTTCTAACTCACTTATGCCTAAAATAGTACCTGCGTGGGACATCTGTACTCTCCATTAAATGATTCTTCGCAAAATCAGTTTAATGAATGCGGATGTCCCCCGTTAATGATGAAGAGCCTTTCAATCCAGAAACCCTAGATTATGTTTACGAACATAAGAACGAGCAATTTGTTACGAATGGTTTTGTTATCTCAGACGGTCTCGCAAATCAGCTTCCAGAAGAGCTCAGGAAGAAATATTTCGAGCCATCTGAACGATGCTTATTGTTCTTACTATTCGAGCTACAAATCGTTGGCTTTATCAATTCAGATGAAGTCGATGATGGAGAGTTTGAAAATGTTTTCGGTGTAACGAAACATCGTTACTTTTCAGCCGAAGCAATTGATGAATGGCCTGAGCAGGTTGAACTACTTTAAGGGCTGCTTTGCAGCCCTTTTTTCATCCAGTAAACATAAAACCATTTATTTCAATTTTTAGATTGCGCGTTTAGCTGTAGTTGCTTATATCTGAGCTAGAGCTCGCACACGTGCTTTGAGACCTAACCTGAAAGATATTTAAATGTCATAAGTTTACGTGTTTACATGATTTTTCCTGCTGCGTTTCTGTGCGCAGTGCAGACCCTAAGGCGATATACTTTCCATCGCAAAAGGCAGAGGCCTAAAAAGCAAAGTGTATACTCAGGTTTCGCATGCTCCTTTACTTCCAGTCGGTTGAGCCCAAGGCATTATCAGCGTACTTAGATATATTACTTGCCAGCGTAGCCATTTTGTCGAAGCTATTTATACCCGAAGCACCACCAAAGAATGGGACAACAAATACCAGAGTGTTATTGTCATTGCAACGCGCAACATTGAACATTTCACCGTCGTCTACAGTGGTCAAATCGCAGTCGAAAAAGCGAAAAAAGGACATCATCGAGCCTTTGCCGGTACATACTATTACTCGCGGACTATGTTTTTTTACTAAGCTTTGAAAGAAACGCCCTCGATGTGAAATACACCATTCTATATAAACGTCGAAAGAATGCAGTCCTATGAGCTTAGCCATATCGCTATCCCAAGATACACTGGAGCGATTTTTGAAAGAAATAGGAAAAGCGTTCATCTTAAATCCAATGCCATCCGAGCACATAAGTTTGTGTTTAACAGCTTGTTCTTTATGCCCATGTTCCCAGTCATAGAGATAACTGTATAGCCAAGCAATCTTATTATTGTATTGATATTTAAGACGCTCTTGTACCTGTCCATCCCAGTTGCCCACATTGAAAGGTCCCTCCATTGCCTTTTCTAGATCAGCCAAGTCTTTAAACTCCGTTCCCCATTCCAAGCCACATACCCAAACACTTGAATCTAAATTTCCACCATCACAGCCGTAGTGGGAACATGCAAATTGTTTGAATTTCTCATTTAAATGGCGCTTCGTCATTACTTAATCCTTTATCCTTTCAACTTAAACACAAAACTTACATCTAACCTGCGTCATAACTTGTCGCAGCGTTCAAAAATCATTTACTTTATACAAATTGGATAATGCGGTGACTTCATTTTTAATTGTTTGTCGCAAATTCGTAGGCGCGAGCACTTCAATACTGCTCCCTTGTGAACGTAGCCACCATCTGAACTGCCAAGAATCCTTGACGGTGGCAGTAAGGTTAAGCCAGTCAGTATTAGTTTCTTTAACCTTCATATCATGGGATAGCGGAGTCTCAAAAAGATAGTTGATGACCGAACGATGAATTCGAGCTTCAAAAGCAATGTCACCACTCAAACTAAATTCAGCAGCACCAGAATCGATATAATGTTGCAACGAAAAATTTACTGGCTTATCAATATTGTCCTCCAGCTGTTCAGCGGCATTTATTCTCTGTAACGCATACAAACGGATATCACTGTAGCTAAATGCTGTGGCAGCTAAATAAAGTATCTTACCTCGCTGAATCAACCCGAGGGGGTGTAACACGAGTGTTTTAGCCTCTTCTGCCCAAACACCCGAATAAACAACTTTTACTTGCTTATCATCTAGCAGAGCACTCTGGATAATGTTAAGGACTTGTCCGTCAATAGCTGGAGGGAGTAAAGGCATTGATGGTGTTCGAATGGCGACTTTATCCGTCCATTGAGCAAGAGCATGATCTCTATTCGCTTCTTGCAAATGTTTTTTAGCATATTCGAAACGTGGCTTTAATGGTCTTAAAACCGAGGGTGGCAGTAGTGGAGCTACAACTTCTTCGGTTATTGCCAGGGAAACACAATCACTGATGCTGAGATTAGGTATATCAAACGAAGCATTATCCATCCAGCGCCAGCCATAAGGTCTACTTTTGTCGTTACAGAGCAAGGGAAACTGTCGAGACAGCTCATTTAAATCTCGCTCTACAGTACGCTTTGAAACATTAAAACCTAAGCTTGTAAGCCTTTTCACTAGTTCTCTGGCCGATATACCTACGCCAACTGAAGGTAAGAGTCTCAAGATTTCCCACTGGCGACTTAGCGTATTCCGTTCTGTTATCTGACTCATCTCAATTCGTCCTTACACGTGCGACACATATTGTCGCGCCTTGTAATCACTATACCTTATCTTATTTTACTGAATGATCATTCGAAGGAGTGCAAAAATGCTCTACAAAATAGAAGAACAAGCCACCGTTTTTAAGAAATTAGAACCTTTGGAGTTCAAAGACTTTTCGAGTTTTGGAAAGCTTGCGGATAATCTAGAGAACTTAATTGCAAGTAGTATTTTAGATGTATTGTTTGAAGAAGCTAGATTAATGCCTGCGTTTCAGCGAAAACAGCGGCCAGTAGGAGCGGATATATATGCTCTCAATGAAATTGGTGAATTATTATTATTTAGCTTAAAGCGTTCAACTGATGGGGAAGACGCCGTCAATCAAGCTCTAAGATACATGCAAAACGCTGGTCAATGGAGCTACCAAAAATTAGAAGAAAAATTTATACGGCATAGTCAAAACGAAACGTCGCTAGTTCAAGCTCACAAAGAAGCTTTCGGCCTTGAGCACGAACTAGAGCCTGAAAAAATGAACAATAAACAACATCTATTAGTTATCGGCAGTGCAGCCGATCAATCACTAATTTCTCACGTTGATTACTGGAAGAAGAACGGTATTTCTATTTATTACCTACCATATAGGTTTTATGAACTCGCTGGAGAAAATTACTTTGAATTCTTTGCACTTCCACATGATCAACACAAAAACCCAAGAGTTGTGAAAGGCGTAATATTCGACACAAATCGTCGTTGGGATGAGAACTCTATTTGGTCGATGATAGATAATAGTCGTCTTGAAGCATATGGTGACGCAAAGAATTTTGTTCACGATATTCATGTAGATGATATTGTTTTCTTTTCGCACGAATGGTGCGGCTTAATTGCTGCCGCAAAAGTAAAAGGTGAGATTAAAGTTCTAGACAGTGAAACTCTGTATCGAGATGTAGAATTTTTGACTCCTACCCCGAACCGGAAGGATAACAGAATGTTGGCTATGCCTTTTTCACAAGTGAAACTAAAAACGGGTAAAACTTTCTTTTGGGCTAGGACTGTAAAGATACCTTATCTGTCAAAAAGTGAAGCACTTGAGTTAGTTGAAGTGCTTAATAATTATTTATATCAAACATAGAAAGTCGCGAATTCCGGAATACTTCGTAGCCGCACTTTTGAGTGACAGAAGTCGGCTATGAGCGTAGAGCGGACATCTAACATCTCGTCCCATTAAAACACTGAATATGATTTTTCAAGAGAAAGGGGAGGCAATGAAAATCACAGTAATAAATTGTAGTAGTGTGATAACCAAGGGAACTTGACGGTCTAACTACCAAGCGATTTTGACGCTTTGAAATTAGCATCGGTTTGAGGCTATGACAATAGACTTTTCTCCGTAGTCGTGGCTAGGTAGCGTTCAATCTCTGCCGCAGTTGCCTTAATAGACATTCCTGTATTGTCTAAATGGAATGTTTTTACCTTTGGTATATCAGTTGAAAAATCAAATTTATCTAGATAATTGTCAAGGTACTCTTTCGACTGAATCTTGTTGGTGTTTTTCCGTCTTTCGTCGATAACTCTGCATACGTGCTCATCGTAAGTACAAGATAATCTTATGAAATTAGGGCTAATGTCGTTTCGCTCTAACATTTCAAGCAGGTCGTTAATGAAATAGTTACTAGCGGGGTGAACATAGCAAAACGTAAACACCAATCCATTGGTGTTGTTATCGATCAGCGTTTGGAAGGCTTCAATGCATGTCTGACGCTGATATGCCTCAAAGCCATCATTACCGAATCCGATCACTGCACACGAAATGTCGAAGGCCAAATGCTGTGGAAACAATCGCCAGTTTTTTCTTTTTGCCAGCTCCCTAGCAACACTTTCCTTACCTACTCCAGATGGACCATATATCATCGTAAATTTCAAAACATGTGCGCCTTCAGGATCATTAAAATTAACAATCCTAAAGTAACTGTATATAAATACAGTTTCAAGTCCGATTTTCAACATCCTGATTACTTTACAGATGATTTGTCTATTCTCAGCGCCATAGTGTTCATCTTTTCCCTTAGCCAGATATTGCGGACGCCGCTAGCATGTATCGTGACGTTCCGCTCAGATTTGAGCAGTCGTGACACTTGCACTTGACCAAGATGTGGATTGGCTAGCGAGAACTCAATTACGATTTGCTCGGTAGCTTTGTCAGTACGATTCTTATGATGTAGGCTCGGAGGTTCTTGGCGCTTTAACGCGTCGGCACCACCTTCTTTCACAAGTTTTCGGTGTCGGTAGATAGTATCGCGAGATACGCCGCTCAGACGAGACGCCTCTGCTACATTGCCAAGCTTGTCTGCCAACGCCAGTACATCAAGTTTTTTCTGTATCTCAATGTCTTCTGAGTGCGTCGTATAGGATTTGTCTAGCGGCGCTTTCGTTGGCTCTATCACTGGTGATACCGTTAGTTTTCTACCTGCGAAGTAGACATCAAACTGCTTGCCGATCACGTTTCTGATTTCGATTTTCTGATGGGCAATTGAGTGTTTTATGGGTGACTCAATAAAGTAAAATTGCCCTTTGTAAGTGAAGGTATGATCGTTGCGGATTTTGCGGTGCACTTTGGTTATACAGATATCATCAAGATTGACGTGATTGGGTATCGGTTGATATTCAGAATCCGTCGTAGATGGCTTTACGGTCATTTTTTTATGCCAGACCTGCGGGATAAAGACATGCTGAAGGTACGCATTGGCCGCTGCCATATCAGTGATATTGCGCATTCTAAACTCAGGGACGAGCCTATCTTGCAAGGTATCGAACGCCCGTTCTATTCGCCCTTTACCCTGTGGTGAGCTGGCGAAGATAATTTCGATACCCAGCTCTTCACATGCCCGCTGTACTTGAGAGAAGTTGCAACGTTTAGGTCCACCGAATATACCTGCGCGATCAACATACAAAGTTTTAAATACGCCTTTTTTCTCCACCACCGAGCGCAGTAGCTTCAAACAGCCAGCGGTTGTTTCGGCATGAAAAAACTCGGCAAACAACTGGCTGTTGGCATCGTCAATCATGGCAATCAAACAGGTCTTTTGGGTGCCAAACCACCGATGTGTGCTGCCATCCATTTGCAACATTAATCCCACGCTTTCCATACGCTCTCTACGCTTGTGTACACGGCCACGTCTGCGTTTAGCACGTTTCACATGATGAATATCATGCGCCCACTTACGCAGAGTTTCACGCTTTACTTCAATGTGTTCGTTGGCTTGCAACAACTCTCCCAAGTGAAGCAGATTGACATCGTAATATTTCTCTCGGATAAGTGATTGAACTTGCTGCTTCAATGAATTTGATGTTTTGTTGACTGGTTCGTTACCTGTATTTCCATGAACCACAAAACGAATACCGACTTCACGATAACGCTTCAAGTAACGCTCAATGGTACGTCTGGATTTATTCAGGAGTTTGACGGCATTAGCAATGGTTATCTTGCGCTCAGCAACCTTGGCAATAACGTCTACAGTCAATTGCGCTTTGGAATTTAACATGATCATCCTCAGCGTCTCTCCTATGCAAAAAGCAAAGAAGAAACATGGTTAAAAGATAACCGTCAAATTCCCTTGGTAATTAGTGAATGCGACAAAATCGCGTGGTAATTAAAGACCGACAGAATCGCTTGGTGTTAACATAATAAATTGTAGTAGCTCATATCTGAACTGACAGTTTCTATGAATAGGTTTAGACTCTACCTGACAGGCCGCTATGAGCGTAAAGCGGACGTCTGACATAACTCAGTTAGATAACCGCGTCAGGGGCAATGGAGTCTGTCGAGATAGCCACAATAACTCACTTTTACTCGTCCGATAAAAGCTTTCCTTTTACGGACTGCCCATATTTTTACTTAATTTGAGTCCAACGTAGCGGTGTAATGAAGTTGGCAGAGTTATGTTCGAAGCATTGTAAGGCGTTTATCGCAAGAGCTTTACCTGAGTTACATCATAATCGCGAGCAAGCCATAAAGTGTCGTTAAATTTATCGAAGAGTGTCAACCACTTCTTATCAATGTTTCCCAGTACCCGCTTGGGTGTTAAGTTTAGAACAAATGCTTTATCACCCGATAGAGAATAAAAATGAATGCTATAGGGACTGAAGATTGTTTTAACCATCAGGTGTTGTTTATCTGAAGAAAAGCTCCCATGGCCGTGTTCAGTCGAAGTCACGTTAGAGATACCATCATCATTGATCACCGTTAGGTGCGTTGATCGCGAAGGGCACGGCTCTCTTTTGTGCCATAGTGATGGGCAATTAATGGCGAGCACAAAAGGCCTTTTATCAAAACAGATGTCACTACATTCGTGATACCAAGCTGTGTTGAACGGAAAAGCATACAATGGTGAATAATGAGCAAGGTTGTTATTTAAACTTATTTTTGAAATAAACCGTCCTCGTCTTTTATAAAAGAAATCTTCGAAAATTACGTGGATTGTACCAGTGTGTTCATCCATGTGAGCCTTTACCGGTGACGTTGAACGGTTTGCAGCATCCATTGGAAACG
Source organism: Alteromonas macleodii (assembly GCF_903772925.1). NCBI lineage: Bacteria > Pseudomonadati > Pseudomonadota > Gammaproteobacteria > Alteromonadales > Alteromonadaceae > Alteromonas > Alteromonas fortis. Next base: position 2,748,956 of record NZ_LR812090.1, on the reverse strand, counting down.
GTTCGGCGAAAGGATATGTTTGAAAGTGACTATCTGAGAGCGTATAGGTAACAACACTATCGGGGAATACACAGCCGAATCCAGATGTAGTTTTAAACAAGGCAGCACATGAGAGTTCTTCTAAGTCATACGATATCGTGTAGGAAAGAGGAACAAAGTTACCTTCTTGTAACGCAATAAATTGATACCCACTATCTTGGCTCCAACTCAAGGCCACGCAGCGTTCTTCAGGCAATGCCACGATGTCTATGACTGTCATTTGTAAATCATATTGATGAGTGATAGTTGATTTGGCTGCCATAGCTATTCCTTTAGATGCTTGTTCGCATAAATTGACGTGATATAAGACAAATTAGCTCTACACATTACCCTATATTACAGGTGGCTTTCAGAGTGGGCTAGCGTGTTAAAGTTAAACGGAGGAATTATTTTGGTTTTACGTAATATATTAGTCGTCATCTTTACCTGTAGATGGGAGATTAGTACAGGAAAACTGTGATTGGTGTGCCAGTACTCTCATCATGAAATAGCTTATTACTCCAGTTCGTTCCACCTCATGATGATATTCAATATACGATGAGTGAAAATATATAAAACGCATCAATTAGGAGGTTCGCAAGCTCCCTGAGACAATAACACGTGGACTCAGTCGCTTCGCTCCAATTTTAGCCCACGTGTTATTGCCCCTAAGCGGGGCGTTGGTATGACTCCCTTTGTCAACCCTGAACGAGCGCTTCCCTGACACTCTTTCAGCCCTCAATTAGTATTCTTTATTACTCAAAATAAATGAGCTAACGCACCGGATGAGGCAGTAATGTCGTCGGTTATTATGCTGGTATTCGTAGGTTACTTATTCAATAAATAAGCAGAGCTGACCTTACATGTTCCGCCGTAGCACCTTCTCATCAGTCTAGGTTCGTGGTTCAACAACCGTTAGGTTGTTGCCATCATAACGCCCTCGTAGGTTGTGCCACATCCCGCGGCCTGATCCAAATGTGTTAGCTCAAACTCGTTTTTCATGCAGGTACTCGGCTTAGTCTTAATTTTGGGTTTACCGGCGTGAGTACCACTTCCTTTGCAATAGCCCAGATGTATGCCGCCATTTCTCTGGCTATCGCGGTGATGATTAAATTGTAGTGTTTACCCTTTTTACTCATGCGCTGATAGCGTTTGCACAGACGCAGCTGTGCTTTCCAAGCAATATCGACGATGTCTTTAGGTAAGCCTTCCTGCCTTAACTGTAATTCAGTAGAGACGTTAGCCGGATAACGGTAGCTGTGCGCCCCCTCAATCAGTAAACGCCTTGCTCGGCCATTTCCCGCTTTAGTAATAGCACCTAAGTGCCGCTTTCCGCCTGATGACTGTTCGCTGGGGACTAAACCTAAATATGCCATGAGTTTTCTTGGATGGTCGAAGCGGTTTAAATCGCCAAGCTCTGCTACCACGCCAACAGCAACGAGCAATCGAACACCGCGCATCGCCTGAACGGCTTTCACCACCGGATAATAACGCCATTGGTGCACATGGTGGGTTAACTCATTGTCGAGCCTTTCCAGTCGCCGGATACGCTCTTCTATAGTTTGTAGTTGCTCCTGCAAGACGATTTGCTGGGCCGGATGAGGCAATATTAATTCAGTGAGCCAGCGAAGGTGTTTCTTCGACCAGTTGGCTGTACCCTCATAACGAATGTTGTTGCGCAGCAGTAGGGCTTTAAGCTGGTACTTTGCTTCTTTTAAATCCTTCATTGCCGCTTCACGAGCACGTGATAAATCACGAACCGCTTCATCTTCCGGCTCGGGCACATAGATGGGTGTAAGGTCTTCAGACTTTAGTGACCTAACGAGCTTAAGCGCATCTCGGCGGTCGGTTTTAATTCGCTCTCCTGGCTTTTTGGGAATAAGAGATGGAGCCACGACGTAGCAACGATGTCCCAAGCTCGTAATCAGCCGATAAATCCAGTAACCACACGGTCCAGCTTCATAAACAACGTGAAGTGTTGCGCCAGGATACTTCGATTCAAATTGGCGAATTAGCTTTTTGACACTGACCTTAGACGAGGGAATACGCCCATAATGAACGGGCGTCGCGCCACGCTGCTCTTCACAATAAGCAACCTCATGAAACTCTTTATGCGTATCCAACCCGATAAAAATCATGCTATGTTTGTTCATGCTAGCCTCCAAATTGATTTAGTATTGAACAAACTAATTATGGCTCTGGCTGAAAAGTTAACCCACGAAAATGCGGGGGCTAGCACTTTTACAGGGAGTCATTGTGTCTAGGCGTCATTTACTCACAGCAATAAATGGTGATTCGGATGTGACATTACAGCATCAAGGTTGTTTAGCTAGGTTGTCTTTACAGCTTGCATTTTTGAATGTTTCAACGGCTTTAGCAACGCGCTTTTCATCAATATCGCAACGCAAATATTCAACATCACCAGCTTTCTAAACTCGCTCTTTTATCCAGCAATGTCGTTAACATCTGGCATTTCGCACAGGGTTGTTTTATCTTAAATTCAATAATTTAAATAAGTGGTCTTATCGGCTAGTGGTAGCAGCAAAGCTGCGTACGTTCATTTGTACGCCTAACAAAACGCTGTTGGCACTCCCTTCGGTCGCTGGGACACATTCATGCGGGGCGGCTTCGCCATTATGCCCCACATGCCTGCGCCCCTTATTTAAAAGTTAAGTCTCACGGAGGAGTAATATGAAAAATTTATATCTCATTGTCTTTATATGCCTAACAAGTAACTTTTCATTTGCTAAAGATAATTACTTCAGTCTGCGTCAAGAACTAAATCAGATGATGGAACTGGATCAAAGTACATTACACGGAAAAACTGATAGGGATTTCGAAAAACTTCGCATAGAGCAAGCTAATAGAATCGAAGAAATTGTTACTGAATTTGGCTGGCCCACTATCGATATGGTCGGAAAAGATGCTTCGCAGGCGGCATGGATAATTGTTCAACATGCCGACTACAACAAAGAGTTTCAAGACAAAATGCTTAAAATCATGCGCCCTTTAGCGTTAGAAGGAAAGATTAATCCTGCTAACTACGCATACCTTTATGATAGGACTCATCGCCCACAGCTTTACGGAACCCAAGGCAAATGTGATGGCACTGATTTCACACCATTTCCTATTCAGGACATTGAAGATATTGATAATAGAAGGCGTGAAATGAAAATGACTACAGCTCAAGCCTATTGGAATATGGCATCAGAGAGAATGTGTGGTCGTAAGTGAGACTTAACAACGCGCTTAAGTCACTCCCTGCCGTCGCTGGGACACATACGCGGGGCCGCTTCGCGATTATAGCACCACATATGTGCCCCATAGCTTAATTTTAGGCCTATAGAGGTAAAACATGATTTCAGAGGCAGATTGGAAACACTTCAAACAAGTTAAGGCAGATGCATTAGATAAATGCTGCCAGCAAGTTTTGGACGATGTGCGTAAAGGAATCGATGATCCCGAACTTTCAAATCATGCAAAATATCTTTATTTGTATAAATTGATGGAAAACAGCGACAAACGTATCGTCAACATATTCGATTACAATGCAAGGTCTAAAGCTATGCTGCAACTTGCATTAATGAAATCAGACGGCCTTCTAGAAGCTAAACAAATTAGTGGCTTCTCAGATGAGTTACAAAGTTTTATTAATAGCCGTGACTAACTTATCAGCACGGCCTAACAAACAAATTATGGCACTCGCTGTCGCTCGCTGGGACGCAAACACGTGCGCGGCTTCGCCATATTAGTAAGTTATGTGCTATTTGTAGCAAGAAATTTCGTAAAAAGCGCTTAATCAAAAAAAACTTATTTTTAGATGAGTAAAACAAGGATATTAACTCAATGAAAAAGAAAATTTTTATAATTTCAATGTTGTGCTCTTCGAGCGCTTTAGCAAAAAATGCTGTAATAGAGGAAGTACTAGCACTTGAGGATGAGTCAGTTTCTACAGTGTTACTTCAATCGTGCGACGTTGAAATAGCTAGCGCCAATAATGACGAACTTAGAAACAAATCTAAAACGAAAAGATTATTACAAGTAAAAGCCGCTAATAATGTCTATTATGCTCCAAGTATTGCATTATTTGAAAGAGATCAAGGTAACTGCGAATTAGTAATTAAAGGCTTGTTACATAAAGAGACTTCGTGACAACCTAACAATGTCAAATTTTGTAAAACGCTGGTCATTTGGGGAAGCACATGACAATCGCAAGCAGCGGACGAATGTCTTCGAAAAGCAATTTCATATTAATGGCTGAATACAATAAATGGATGAACGCATCTATTTATTCTGCTGCGTCGAATTTAGGCTCAGAGGAACTTGCCAAGGATAGAGGGGCTTTCTTTGATTCTATCATTGGTACACTCAATTGTGTGATTCATAGACATCATTTCACTTTTCGTAGTTGAAGATCACGCTGATAATTAGATAGCTGAATGCGCTCATTTTCAGTTTCGTAGTTAGCGTGAACGTCTTCCCAAAGCGGTGTTTTTTCAAGGCGTTCACATACGATATCCATTGGAGTTTTACCTTTAAATGAGCCGTGAGCGCGTTGCCAATTGTAGTAATGCTGCCACTCAGGTAACGTTTCATTTTTGAGTTCTTCCAAATCCAAATTAACGGTCGAATAAAACTCTTCTTTGTCAGTTCTTTGTGACCTTTCAACTTTACCATTTAAGTGAGGTGAGCCTGGCTTATTAGGGCGAAATTTAATGCCATGTTCCATCAATTTGAGCTGTACTTTTTCAGCAAAAAACTCCGTTCCGCGATCTGTTTGAACTCGCTGTATCGGGAATGGCATTTCTTCTATTACCTTATCGATGAAGGTAAGAGTATTGGCTGCTGTTCTACGTTTAAAAACGTCCAACACGCGATATCTAGAGCAATCATCAACAGCAGTTTACTGATAAATCCCTGGTGCAATTTTGCATGTATCCATCTGAACTCGGTCGCCAGGAATAGGTCTTTGGTATCGAATGAAGTCTTTTTTCTTCCGCTGAAAAACTATTGGTTTTACTTCATGTTTGGTCAGCACTTTGTGAATTGAAGCAAGCGATAACTGAAAGTTAAGCTCGCGAAGCAGCTCATTTTGAATTCTTCTGGCACCAAGTTTTCTATCTTTTCTGAGTTTGAGAATCCAGTCTTCAATTCGATTATCAATTTTAGTGTTAGGGGAACTGTGCGGGCGTCTAGAAACGTCTTGTAGGCCGTCTAGTCCTTTCTCTTTGTATCGCTTGTACCATTTTCGAAGAGTGGGCCTAGAAATTCCACACCGACGACAAACTAAGCCCGCATTATTGGTCTCTTCGTAAAGCTCAATCCACTTTAAACGTTGTTTGATTTCTTTGTTCATAGAGCCATAGTATATTGAAACGATGTCTATGAATCACACAGCTTAAACGTGTTAAGCTAACACACTAACTCTCTTTCTCTTCGGCAGTAATATCGAGAATATGGTGGATTTCCTCTAAACTGAAAGGGTTATTTTCTTTTGTGGCGTAGGTTTGCAGTTGTTCTGTAACTATGCTGTACAGGGTGTTCAGTTTATTAATATCTGCGCCTTGTGAGTACAAAGCCTTTCTGATTGTATCTTTCCAAAACGTGAGCTCTTTTTGATAGTCGCTCAATCTACGTAGATTGGTGGCTTTAGCTCTCGCAGACATCCTCTTGAACTCCAAGACTTGTGCTTGGAGCGCTTTGCAAGCTTCTTTGAGTTCTGCTGTTTCTTTACTACTATTATCGCCTAATCTTTGGAATTCAACAGACAGTTCTTGGTGGCGCTTTTCCTTTTCTTGTATCGCTTGTGAGAAATCTTCCTTGACCTCTGACATGCGCTCCTTCAATTCTTGTTCTCTACTCTTCATTCGCTTAGATGAGTCGTACGCACCTAGTAAAAAAAATAGAGCATAGATGGCGACTGAGATTAAAGCATACTTGAAAGCTTCCCACAGAGCGTTCGTACTGTAATCACCCTCTACAACTCTTACACCGGCCTGACCTGGGTTAAGAAGTTGGCAACAATCACTGCCTGTTTCATAAGAAATTATGAGGGAGACGGTTTTGTATGTTGGGATGAGCGCTAAGTTAAGAGTCTGGCTATCACCCAAAGAATAAGAGTCTTTAGAAAGGCTTATCTTCACTGGGATTGAGCTTTTTATATCGTTAAGTGAAACGCTATCGGGTACTAAAATTTGTATACCCTCTATTTCACTTCCAGTGTGGTTAGCTAGTTGAATACTTGCAACAGAATTTTCTCCATCTAATTCAACTGTGTTTTGTTGGTATGTGCCTTTATTAGATGTGAAATAGTTAATAGCAGTTGTAAGGCTCAAGGAAAAAAGTATTGCCGCCACTTGAACGACTGTCTGACTTAGCATCGACTGCATCTGGTTTAAACTCCATTTATGGTCTTTTAATAGACTACCATCATTTGAAAGTTTGAGGAGCCCATATTTCTTCCGGAAGTTTTATCGTCATTGGAGTCCTTTACATTACAAAAATCTGAGTGCCTATATTAAACAACTCGAAGTCCCGTTTCCCCCGTAGGGGGCTATGCGCCACAAAGCATTACTAAAGCCAATCCTCCAGCCAACTCAAACCACCAACGTTCAACGCAATGAGACAGCACACACGGTGGGTCACATAGCGCCACTCAATTATATCCTCAAGCAGCCAAGCTAACCTTATAGCCTCCCAAGCGCTCCTGTAACAAACTCTCACTACGGCCAAAAGCACTGTGCCAGTAGGGTATACTTGAACCAACGCAGTAGTGGATTAAAGCAAAAACAACCCCAAAAAGCGAAATGTTGCATACCAATGCTTTTAAGGTTAAATTTTAACCAGTAAACGGAAATTTAAATCTCTAAAAATGGAATTAATTCGCATGAAATTCACACTTTATTTTATATGCTGTATGGCGTTATTCGGTTGTATGAATTTAGAGGTAACTCAGTTACCTACAACTGACTATCAAGCAAACCTTAGCTCTGAGTCAGTTGCACAAATAGATACTTCAGAAGGTCAACAATTAACATTAATGCTGAGAGAATTACTATACCCACCAGAAATAAAACAACTTACCGCAATGTATGGCCTTAATAACCTCGATGAAAAAACGACAAAGTCAAAAAGAGATATTTCAGGGGCAGCCTACGACATCACCGACTTTACTCTGATGCATACCGATGTTTGGCAAGAAGCTATTTTGAAGGGTAAGCTTGTCGAAACAGGTTTGCTCGTTTTAGGCGGCGCGTTTTTTCTCGATAGTATGACAAGCCAACGAACACCACCCAAAAAAGTGTCAGGTTTTTATTTAAAAGGTTTTGACGAGAATGCTGGCGAAGAAGGTATGGCTGCGTTGACGGATTCGCTTGCGCGAAAATCAGTAGATACGCTAGTTCATCATTTCGAATCCCTAGGATACGAATTGGACGGCATTATTATCTGTGATAAAGATGTGGACCTTGCGGTAAAACAGTCTTTTCAGTCAAGAAGTTTGGCAAACAGAGGAGGCTGTCCCCAAGAAAAATCAATTGAGAATGTAAATCTTGTTAAGTCTGTTTTTTATCAGTTTCTTTTTAAAATTTCAGACAATAATGATGTCAGAAGTATGGAATATTTTTGGCCTAATAAAGTTATAGCCGAAGTGTACTACGATACTTTGCAAATAAAGCGTTCTTCTATTGATAATTCTTTTTTTGTCTATTCGAAACCAAATGAGTGGCAGTTTAATTTGTTTCATTCACCTTCTGGTCTTACAGAAGAAGCATTCTCAAATTATCAGGGTTTTAGGAGGAATGCTGGTACTGATTTCTATCGAGCATTTCATTATACGTTAACAGAAAAAGTACCAGGCTACTTTTCATTTTACAGGGAAATACCGAATAAAAAGTACCACCTTGCAGAAGGTCTTTACAAAGGTCGCTTGTACAGAGTCAAAGAACGTCTTACTGAAGATGCATCTGTTATTGAAGGACGTATTGATGAATTTGAGAAAAATAATATATTTATTCGCGATAGCGAATTATCAGCCAATAAGGATATATTTTACTAATCCGTTCATTTTGTTTAACGTGAGGGGTTGCTATTAAATCCAAAAATCGACTCTAAAACCAATTCCGCACACTCAATCTGTGGGTAATGTCCGATATCAGCAAGTTCTGCTGTGTCAGGCTTGGGTATAAGTTCTTTATATCTGGCCACCATGTGTGCACCAGAAATTGGGTCTGCCATGCCGGCGGTTAGTCGAACCGGAACGTCGGCATTTTGAAGGGCACCTACCCAACGCTCTCTGTATTGCTTGCGCTGTTTCATATAGTCCAAAAGCAAGTGCATGTATTTGTGGCCTTTGTTTTCAGTAATAAGCGTCCAAAAATCATTAATGTCTTGGTCTGAAGGGGGCGTATTCGGGCCAAAGATATTGTGCATGCTTTTTCGAATCGCGTTTTTGCTTAAAAAAGGTATAAGCAGCCCGCCAATAGGGGAAAGCAGCAGCTTTTGAATGGATAATGCTTGATGGGTTTCAGGAAAAAGGCCGCCATTTAGCAAATGCAGCGACTCCATACGAAATGCGAGGTTGCCGTCTAACTGACGGGCCATTAACTCCTGCGCAACGGTATCGCCGTAATCGTGTGATAGAACGTGAGCATGCGTAATTTGAAGATGCCTCATTAAGGCTTCTATCACCGCGGCTTGTTCTTTTATTTTGTATTTTTTGGGCGCTTTGGTGCTAAAACCAAACCCCAGCATATCGAGTGTTACACAGTGAAATTTCTGAGTAAGTGCAGGCCATAATTTAACCCAGTCAAAGCTCGCGGTAGGATATCCATGAATTAACAACAGCACGGGGCCTTCGCCTTGGGTAGTGTAGAAAATTTGCTGATCATTAACGTTTAGAAATTGGCCTGAGCTACGCCATTGTGAAAGTTGCATCACGAAAAGCCTTATTATGTTTTTATGCTCAGCTTGCCTATTGCGAGACTTTAGGTCTGTCGTAAGCGCGACATTTAAACTATGTCGCGCTTGTTGCGTCAGTTTAAACCAAAACAAATGGGCGATAGGGCGTTAACTGCATTAACTCTCGACAGGTATACAAACTGTTACCGTGGTTCCTTCACCAGGTGACGATACTAAATCAATTTCGCCATTAAATTTTTGGCGAACGAGGTTGTACAAAATATTTAAGCCCAAACCGGTGCCGCCCTTGTCACGAGCTGTTGTATAAAAAGGCTCAAACACTTTTTTATGGAACTCTTCAGGAATGCCTTTTCCATTATCGTGAACGCTTACCACAACACCTTTTTCATTTTGGCTGCAGCTAACAGTAACTTTGTTTACTTCGTTATTTAGTGATCCGTCGAAGGCATGGCGCTGGGCGTTCGATATCAAATTTGTAAGCAACTGGGCGATAATGCCAGGGCAGGTGGTGATTACTAAATCTGGCGTAACATCTATACAAAGCTCTATTTGCTCTTTGCGAAGCATAGGCTTCAATGGGTTACAAACCCGCGGTATATATTCATCCAGTGCGATTTCTTCAATTTCCAGCGAGGTTTGGTCGGCTGAAGTTCGCTTAAAGTCTTGAACTAGGTTTGCGGCTCGCATCAGGCTTGTTTCAGCTAACGTTAGCCCCTCAGAGCAAATCGCTTCAAAATCCTTGAAACCCTCTTCTGTTAATTCACCATCTTCGAAATCTCGATAAATCTCTTTCAGTTCTTCTTTGCAGTTGCTTACGGAGGTAAGCGCAATGCCTAACGGCGTATTAACTTCATGGGCTATGCCGGCTACAAGGTTACCCAAGGCAGCCATTTTTTCTGATTCAACAAGCTTTTCTTGGGCTGCCTCAAGTTCGGCAGTGCGATCTTTTACTTTTTGCTCTAGATTCTGGTTAGCTTCTATAAGCTGTTGCTCATAGTCAGCCCGTTCGTTAGCACTTACCGCACGCCCGTAAAGATCGGCAAGGGAAGCCGCAAATACCATTTCATCGTCAAGCCATTCACGAGCCTTACCTTGGTGTTCACAGCAGATTATTCCTATCATCTTACCGCGGTGGCGAATAGGGACATCCAGCATAGAACTTATGCCCAGTGGTGTAAGATATACTTCGGCAAATTCAAATGTTGCAACGTCTGTTATCGCGTCGTGTGCTGCGATAGTTCTGCCCGAGTCAAGTGCTTCAAAGTAGTGGGGAAAGTCTCTTCTGGTTAACACTAAACTTTCATTGTCAAGGTCGTTTCCTTTGTCGATAAGCAATGTGCACTGTACCAGCGTCTGGCCTTCATCATATAACCAAATACCTGCTCGAGTAATCTTCAAGCCTTCACACACCGAGTTGATAATTAGCCTTGAAGCAACGTCTAATTCGCCTTTGTCGATGTCAGGGCTTTGACTAACTCGTAGTAAAATTAACTCTAGGTTTTCTTTCATTCATCTTCGTCCGGTTCTGTGGCACGGATCTCTAATATTCTATCGAAGTGCTCTAGCATTATGTGGGTGATTAGCGGGTCGAATTGTTTTCCTGCGTTTTCTTCAAGGTAAGCTTTTACCTCGTCAACGCTCCATGCGGGTTTATAGCAACGTTTGGAAAGCAGGGCATCCACCACGTCAACAATAGCCATGATACGCCCTTCAATTGGGATGTTGTCTCCGGCAAGCCCGTCAGGGTAGCCTTTACCGTCCCATCGTTCGTGGTGGGTCTTGGCAATGATAGCGCCCATTTTGGCAACGATGCGATCAGAGTCGGCAAGCAGTTCATAGCCTTTTTGCGCGTGGGTTTTCATTATTTCCCATTCATCAGGGTCAAGCTTTCCAGGTTTGTGTAAGATAGATTCTGGTATGCTGATTTTGCCTACATCGTGAAGGGCAGCAGAGTAGCGAATGGTATCTATGAACTCTCTGCTCATGTGCAGCTTTTCTGCTAGAAACTCTGTCATTAATATAACGCGTCTAACGTGGCCGCCGGTTTCCTTGCTACGCATTTCGATAGCGTCGCTTAGCACCATGATGAGTTCTTTCTGTGTTTTTTGTATATCTTCTTTCTGCGTGAGATTTTGGAAAATAACAGCTACATTGGATGCAAACATTTCCAGCGTTTTTCTTTGCATTGCATCTAAAGGCTGGTCTAGCTTTACATACAAAATATTGTGGCTATCTTCACCTGTGGGGTAATAACCGATAAATACTTTATCGCTTTGGTAGTGCGATTTATTCGCCAATACCTGTTTAACCTCTCCTTCGATAGCTTCTGGTATACGCGTTGAGATACCCGGTTCACATAAACCAACAAGGTCTCCGCTTGCCCCCAATACGGTCATACTCGTATCGCCATACAAGTCGGTATGCTGTGTGGAAAGATATAACACTGAGTTATTTAAATTGAGAAGGGTGAGTGTCTGTTTCAAAACGGCAGTACCGAATTGAGCCAGCGACTGACTTGCCAGTACAGAAGAGGATGACTTTAAGACCTCTTCCATACCACGCTTACCTTGCTCTATGGTTTGTATATCACGATAAGAGCGAATTGCCGTATAAACGCATGATTTAAGCTTTAGTGAAGAAAGCTCTGTCTTGGCTTTATAGTCATTTATGTCATACCGTCTAATCACATCCTCTTCAGGCGCTTGCCCTGGCTGGCCTGTTCTTAGTATTAGTCGAGTAACGTGGTTTTTAAGATCGTTGCGAATAGCATCTACCAGTTTCAATCCAGCGTCGTCGGTTTCCATCACTACGTCAACAAACGCAAGGGCAATGTCAGGGTTAGCTTTAAATAGCGCTAAACCTTCTTCGCCACTATGAGCAGATAAAAAATCTACGCCACGCTTCTCAAAGTGGAATTTGCGTAGCGTGAGTTTGGTAACCTCATGAACGCCTTCTTCATCATCAATAATGGCAATTTTCCACGGCGCTAAACGCGGGGTATTTTGTTCAGTTTTAGACTTTTTGAATAACGACATACACAGTGCAGTGAACGATTAGATACCCTAAACGTAAGCCACAATTTTCATTCTCGCAAATCTGTGAATAAACTTTTGTTCTAAAGTTGAATGCCGTTGATTTGTTAAGGAAAACGATTGTTATTTCTGACTCATTTCGTGTTCTGAATGGAAGTGAGTAAATAAAATTTTTTCAATATTTCTATATATATCTATAAGAACAATCAATCTTAATAAGCTTTCCTGCCTATTGAAGAGTCACTTCCCCGTGTTTACTCTAAATTAACAATTTGAATAACCGCGTTTAAGGAAGTGTATGAATTTCGCAGAGTTTGCAGCATCAAGAAAAAGTGTTCGAGGGTTCACCAAACAGCCCGTTACTAAGGAAACGGTGGACGCCATTATTAACGCAGCGAAGTGGGCGCCATCATCATATAACACGCAAACTTGGAAAATTCATGCGGTGGCTGGTGATGTTTTAGATAAAATTCGCGAGGGTAATACCAAGAATACATTAGAAGGCAAACCTCACGTTCGAGATTTTCCCTATAAAGAAGACTATGAAGGTACACATCGCCAACGCCAAATAGATGTAGCAATACAGTTGTTTGACGTAATGGGGATCGCGCGTGAAGATAAAGAGAAGCGCATGGATTGGATGATGAGAGGTTTTAGACAATTTGATGCGCCTGTATCTTTGGTGCTTACGTATGATAAATCTCTAGAGCCTGCAGGTATAACGCAGTTTGGCTTAGGATCTTTAGCGTATGGTATCGTACTGGCGGCGTGGGATTTAGGTCTGGGTTGCGTTATCAATGGCCAAGGTATTATGCAGTCTGACGTAGTACATAAGTACGCTAATATCCCTGATGACGAAGCCATTATGATTTGTATTGCGCTAGGTTACCCAGACCCAGATTTCCCCGCAAACAATGTTCGCTCTACTCGTGCTGACAACGAAGAGTTTGTGACTTATCACGGGTTTTAGCCTATTAAACTTATGCTTTGCTTTTTTGATAGCGTAACGGTTGTGCCCTTCTTTAAGAAACACTAGGCTGGGCTACGCAATGCACTAACAAAGGAGCAAGCGAGGTGAAATTCTTAGTTTTTCTCGGCACCGTACGTGACAGCACGCCCCCTAGGCCAGCAAGGTTAGGCCTTCGCGTCGCAAAAGCGATAATGAATTGGGCCAAAGATCATATGGCTGAACATGAGTTTGAGCTGATTGACCCTTTAGATTATTCAACCGGTGAAGTATTCAAACCTCATTTTGCGTACGCGCAAGGAAAAGCTCCCGAGGCGCTATCTACTCTTGCCGAGAAAATAGAGGCGGCTGATGGCTATGTGATGGTAAGCCCTGAGTACAACCATTCGATGAGTCCGGCGTTGGCGGATTTACTTAATCACTTTGGTAGTTCTTTATATTCATTCAAGCCCAGCGTTATTGCCACTTATTCAGCAGGGCAGTGGGGCGGAATGCGCGCTGCCGTCGCAATGAGAACTTTTCTATCTGAACTAGGATGTCTTCCTGTTTCAGCAATGATCCACGTGCCTCATGCGCAAGATGCGTTCGATGAGGACGGGGCCGCTGATAGTGAACAAGAAGATAATTGGCGAACCTACTTTGGTCGTGCGCTTAGCCAAATGCTCTGGTGGGCTGAAGCTACGACAAATCACCGCCAAGAAAAAGATCCGTTTGAAACCTCAAAAGCTTTTAAAGCATCGCCAACCCAAAGGAATATTAATTAAGAGCAAAATAAGCGCAAACAAAAAGGCAGCATAGCTTAAAGCCTCTGCTGCCTTTATTTCTACTTATTACCTTTCATCTGATGGAGCGTAACGCTCCAACCAATGAGCGTAAGGCGCAGGCATTACCCATGACGGTTTCTCAACGCCTAACTGTTTTGCTGCATAGTACGTCCAATGTGGGTTAGTAAGGTGCATTCTACCTACCATAACAACGTCAAGCTGTTGGTTTTCGACAGTCTCGTTAGCAAGCTCTGGTGTGTCTACACCCCAAGCTGTTGCAACAGGGATTTCAGCTTCGTCTCGTACGCGTTTTGCAACAGGCGCTAAGAAAGCTGGGCCCCACGGAATATTCGCCTCAGGGGTATTGAAGCCCACGCTAACACTTACAAAATCAGCACCAATTTCTTTAAACTGTTTAATGAGTTCGATAGATTCGCTTAGCGTTTGCTCGTCTTCACCATCGTATTCAATAACGCCAAAACGCACGGTTAGCGGTAGGTTTTCTGGCCAAATTTCACGCACTGCGCTTAGTGTTTCAAGCAAGAAGCGTCCGCGACCTTGTGCGTCACCGCCGTATTCATCTGTACGCTTGTTCGCGTGTTTCGAGAAAAAGCTTTGGGCCAGATAACCGTGAGCAAAGTGAAGTTCAAGCCACTCATACCCGGCTTCAAGCGCACGCTCGGCGCCTTTAACAAAGTCAGCCTTAACACGTTCAATGTCGGCCTTGGTCATTTCGGTAGGTGTTACCGGAAGGTGCGCGCCAAACGCTTCTGCAGATGGGCCAATAGGTTGCCAACCGTTTTCTTCACTTGGCTGAATGTGATCGTCGCCTTCCCAAGGACGGTTAGCGCTAGCTTTTCGCCCAGCATGGGCAATTTGAATACCTGCAACCGCGCCTTGGCTTTTGATGCGCTCTGCGATGTTTTTAAGGCCACTAACGTGATCGTCTTTCCAAATGCCTAAGCAATTTGGCGTAATACGACCTTCCGGAGAAACCGCTGTAGCTTCAACGATTACAAGCCCTGCGCCACCACGGGCGAACGACTGATAGTTTGCTTCATGCCACTGGTTGGTAAAGCCGTCTTCTGCCGAATATTGGCACATAGGAGGTACAGCAATACGATTGCGAAGCGTGACATCTTTTAACGAAAACTGTTCAAATAGTGCAGTCATATTTCTCTCTAATTAGGATAAGAATAAAAAGTACCCAGACTATGCTGGGTACTTAAATGTTGAAAAAGCATATGCGCATTGCGTCATATGCAACCAGGCTTATGCTGCGAGGGTTAAAATTTCGCGGGCTTTTGCCAGGTCGATATCGCCATGCTCACCAAGCGCTGTTAATCCGTTGCGCTCTAAGTTGTCGATAAGCCCATCAATTGCAGACTTTTCAATGTCGTAGTCTGATAGGCGGGTTTTTACCTGCATGGTTTCGAAAAAGTCTTGTACAGCCTTAATGGTCAAGTCGATGGCTTTTTCTTTGTCATCTTTTTGAATACCGAAGACGCGCTCGCCTAGCTGCAGTATTTTTTCCTGCTTCTTGTCGCGTTGCACGAACATAAGCGAAGGCAACACAATAGCTAACGTTGCGGCGTGATCTAAACCGTGTAAGGCCGTTAGTTCGTGGCCAATCATATGAGTACCCCAGTCTTGTGGTACGCCTTTTCCAATAAGGCCATTAAGTGCCATAGTTGCTGACCACATCACATTTGCACGTACGTCGTAGTCTTCAGGTGTTGCTAGGGCTTTAGGGCCTTCTTGAATTAAGGTTTGTAAAATACCTTCTGCAAAACGGTCTTGAAGCGGCGCATTGACTGGGTAAGTTAGGTACTGCTCGATTACGTGAACAAATGCATCAACTACACCGTTAGAAACTTGGCGAGGCGGTAGTGAATACGTGAATTCCGGGTCAAGTACAGCAAATACTGGCTGTACCGTTTCCGATGAAAACGCGCGCTTCTGTGAAGTTTCCTTTCTGTTTACTACCGAGTTGCCGTTACTTTCAGAGCCTGTTGCAGGCAGTGTAAGCACTGCGCCAATAGGTAGTGGATTTTCGAAAGATGCCCCCTTGATTAATATATCCCATGGGTCTCCTTCAAAGTTTACTGCCGCTGCCACAAATTTTGCGCCGTCGATAACACTTCCGCCGCCTACAGCAAGAATGAAGTTAACGTCATTTTCACGGGCCACATTCACCGCTTTCATCAATGTTTCGAATTCTGGGTTTGGTTCAACGCCTTGAAATTCAATAACGTCAGCACCTTCCAGCGCGGCATTTACTTTATCGTAAATACCATTTTTCTTAATTGAGCCGCCACCATATAGGAAGAGGACTTTTGCTTGTTTCGGCAAACGTGAAGACACTTCACTTAGTTGACCTTTGCCGAACAAAATTTCGGTTTGATTTTTAAATGTAAAATTAAGCATCGTGTTGCCTGTCCTTAATTAGTTTGTGAATTTAGCTGTTGTAATAGCTTCTCAGCTAGCAGTTCGTCAGAGAATGGGTTTTGGCCAGTAATAAGTTCACGGTCTACTACTACATTTGGCGCCCACATTTCTTTGTATTCCATAATTCCACCCGCTTGCGCCATGGCATCTGCTGGGTAGTATAATAGCTTTGCATCATCTAAAGTGCTTTCAAAATACTCTTCTTCTGGTGTAGAAAAGATTGTCATTTTGTAGCCTTCATAAATCCAATTTTCAGATGTGGCTTGCTCGTCTGTTTTCAATGCCAGCTCAAATGCCTTTGGGTTAGATTGCCCAGAAAGTAAGGCGATTGGGCCATGGCAAATTGCGGCAGTAGGTTTTCCTTCATTGTGAAAGTGAGACAAAATCTCGCCCACTTGAGGGTTGTTTGCTAAATCGATAAGCGGAGCATGCCCACCTGGGATAAATACACCCTCGAACTCATCAAGCCCTTGTGCGATAACTTCATTTAATGACAATGTGTCATTAATTCCATCTATTGATGCAACAAATGTTTGAATATCTCGCATTTGCGATTCGCCGCCATCAAAGTATTGTGGAATAACAGACTTTTTATCTACTGCTGGCGCATTGCCTTTAGGTGTTGCCAATACTAGCTTGTAGCCCGCATCTACCAAAGCCTTAGCTGGCACGCCAAACTCGTTAAGGTAATAACCTGTTGGCTCGGTTTTTCCTTCTGCAAGCTGCATTACATTTTCGCTTGAAAGTAGAACAAGCACTTCGCCTTTACTGGCTTTTGCCGACTGAGCGTCTGCAGCATACGCTGACTGTGATAACCCAGCGATGATGGCAAGTGATAGAATTGTTGATGATTTTTTCATGTGCTTTTCCTGTCGCATTTGAAAGTGCAAGCATCTTAGAGTTATTGGTTTAAAAGCAGAAGTCAGATAAATTATGATGAGTCATCAAAAATCTGATGGGTGGAGAATTATGTCGTACCTAACACAGCTAAAAACCTTTGTAGAAGTCTATCGAAGCGGCAACATCACACGCGCCGCAGCAAGGCTTCATATGTCTCAGCCAGCAGTAACTTCACATATTCAGGCAATGGAGCATATTGTCGGTAAAGAGTTGTTTGTAAGAAAAGCCCGGGGCGTTGAACCTACAGCCATTGCCGATGACTTAGCGTTACAAGTAGCCAGTCACATAGATACATTAGAACAAAAGGTAGCGTCTATCCGAAGCCGCGCTTCAACCGACCATGGTACCTTACACTTAGCTGGTCCCGCAGAATATTTAAGCTTTGTTGCTGGCCCCGCGTTAGCAAACTTGCTTCAAGCAGATAAAGTAAATTTGGTTATCCATACAGGTAATAAAAATAACACTTATCAACTGTTAGAAGATGATGTTGCTGAACTTGCTATCACTGCCTCTGAACCAACTGATGCCATGTACGAATATCAGATGTTAGATAAAGAACGTTTAATTTTGGTCATGAACCGGGTTCAAGGTAAATTACTTGGTGACAAAGAGATTACGGCGTCGTTACTGAATCAACACAAGGTAGTAAGCTATGACGAGCAGCTTCCGCTTATTCGCCGTTATTTTTCAGAAGTATTTAACGCGCCCTGCGAGTCACCTGTGGCAGCGATATGCCCAGATATTCGCGCAATCAGCAGCATACTTAAAGCTGGAATAGGGTACTCTGTTCTACCCGATTACCTGTGCAAAGAAGCAATAGCTAAGGGTGAACTTATTCCACTTGGAAAGAGTGGGCCTGAAAACGAGATTTACTTGGTATGGAAGAAAGGTGCGCTGCGACATCCTAGAGTAGATTTTGCAAAAGACGTGATAATGGCATTTGCCAATATTAATTATCTAGCCAGTTACCCAGACTAACTTAGAGGTGCAGTGCGACACGCACAAAAGTGTGTCGCACTGTGACTAAAATAAGCTTTTTAGAGGTGGCCAGTTTAAAACGTGCCAACAACCTTTACTTGGCTGTCAACTTTGCTCTCATCAATAAATCCAATTGTATTTGGATTTGTCGCAACTAATTTCAACATTTCGTCTTCCGATGCAATCATCTCAGGTGGTGTACCGCGACCAGTAAAAACTAGCTTCGACCAAAATGCAGAATATTGTGATTCCGATTTTCCTAACACGCTGTTATTAAATGCATCTCTCGCTGCATTGCCTTGCTCGAACGTGAGTGGAATGGCGCGGTTGCCATCTGGAAATGCCTTCACTTTTCCCAGGTAAATCTTTTTCACTGTGTCGATATCTATACCTGAATTGTTGTTAGCATTTACAATTACAGCAGTGCCCGCATAAAGTGGTGCCGATAAAATTAAAAACAGGGCTGCAATTATCTTCATTGGTATTACCTTTAGTCCTTTCTCTGTCAGCTAAATTGCTACGTTAATAAACTGCAGAGACAATATTGTGAAAGGGCACATCACCCTCTTTGAAGTATAACCAAGATTTGTGATTTGTCGCACTTCAACAAAAGGTGAAATTTAAAAAAAGGAAATCAAGTAACGTTATGGCAAAACCCAATGCAAAAGGGCCGGTGAGAACCGTCCAAATATTTTGCGCCAAATGCAAATTCCAACTACTTAAATGCCGAAAAGGTGGCAAGGGGGCTTTGGTGAAATGCTTTAAAGAGCGGATTGTTGAAGACTACACTAATGAAGAGGGGATTTGTCCCTCATGTAATGTTCAGTTTGCCAGAGACACAATGATACGTGGTGCTCCCGCACTTAAGGTTGTTGGCGGTAAAGTGCATATGAAGTGAAAGCGTGTGAAGCGGGCGCACGTTTAACGTGCATTCCAAATGTAACATGCACCGCTTTGCAACACGAAAATGTTTCAGAACTGAAACAACTTAGTAATGTTACAAATCAACTTTCCCTGTACCAACGTTCAGTCGAGTTAATCAACAAATAAACTTATTTTAAACGTGTAACTTATTGAAACATAGATAGTGTTACGTTTTTATTATTATTTTTGTTAAGTGCTTGCTGTAAATACGTATGTATAAGAATTTATACCTTCCTTATACAAAAAAGCGGAAAGCAAAATGATTAATGAGGGTAACACACAAAAGTATAAGCTGAGTAAATCAGCTAAAGTCGTAAACGCGTTGTTGGCAGGGGCCTTGTCACTGGGCGTAGTATCACTTAATGCTTCGGCCGATACGGTTTGGCAGGAAGATTTTGAATCCAGTGAATTGCAAGGAAAGGGTGCAACTGGTTCTAATCCTGATGGAGCCGTTCTAAGCCTCGACGGAGTAGAGCGTTGGTCAATTGACGTTTCCGCAGGCGCGTTAACTGCAGATACAGATTGGTTTCGCGTTGAGAACGGCGCTATGCAAGCCCGTGATGTGGATGGCGAAGTAGTTTGGTTGAGTGAAACAATCGATATTGCTAGTGCCGGTGAAGTCACTATTAACGCAGCACTTTCTCAAAGTGGGACGTTTGAATCGGCAGATTACGTCGACGTTTTTTACTCACTAGACGGCGGTGCTTTCGAGCTTATAACGCTAAACGATGGAGCATCAAATACCGTTCAGGATGATTTCGGTAGTGCCACGGTAAATGAAACAATTGGAAGTGGTAGCACGTTGGTATTAAAAGTTGCCATGGCGAACAATGCTGGCTCTGAGTACCTAAATCTAGACAGTATTTCGGTAAGCGGCGATAGCGCTACCGGTGGTGGTGACAACGGCGATGGCGGTGATAACCCAGATAATGGTGGTGAACCTTCTGACGAACTCCTTTTCTTAAGCGGTACTTGCTTTAACTGCCCGGATTTAGAGGCAATTAACTTAGCAAGTAATTTTGTCGCATCAGACTACTACGCCGCTTTAGATACCGCTATCGCTAACGGCGATAGCGCACAAACACTGAAAGAAACAACACACAACATCATTGAAAACGGTCATCGCACATTATCCTACTCTGAGGTGTGGACTGCGCTTACCTATACTGATGAAGACCCTTCAAATACTGACAATGTTATCCTATTTTATAAAGGGATATCACAAGGTAAGTTCACCAACGGAAGCGGTAGCCAAAGCTCTAATCAAGAAAATTGGAATCGCGAACACGTATGGGCAAAAAGCCATGGTTTTTCAAGTACAAGCTTAACGGCATACACAGATATTCTTCATCTGCGCCCTACAGACATTTCAGTAAATAGCTCTCGCGGTAATTTAGACTTTGATTTCAGCGATAGCGCACTTGCCGAAGCACCTGAAAACCGCGTTGATAGCGATTCTTTCGAACCGCGCGATGCAGTGAAAGGCGACGTTGCTCGCTCTATGCTTTATATGGATGTGCGTTACGATGGTAACACTGCAGGTGATACCGAAGAAGATTTAGTATTGCTAAACCGCTTAACCTCTACCGACGAAGCAGCATTTGGCAAGCTTTGTGTGCTGCTTCAGTGGCATGAGAGCGATCCTGTTGATGAATTTGAGCGTCGACGTAATGAGCGTGTGTTTGAATTCCAAGGAAACCGTAACCCGTTTATTGACAAGCCTGAACTTGCTTCACTTATTTATAACGAAAGTTGCGACGGCACAGGTGGCGACACAGGCGGTGATACAGGTGGTGATACTGGCGGTGACACAGGTGGCGATACCGGCGGTGATGCCGGTGGTGATACTGGGCCGTCAACCAATAGCGTTTACATATCAGAATATATTGAGGGTGGTAGCTTTAACAAAGCGATAGAGCTTTTTAATAGCTCGACTCAGCCTGTGAGCTTGTCTGGCTATGAGTTAGTTTTACTTTCAAACGGTGATACTGCCGACGCTGACCGTAAAGTGCTAGCGCTTGAGGGCGAAATTCCTGCAGGTGGCGTAGCTACATTCGCTCACGCCGACGCTGATGCCTTACTCACAACTGGCTCTACTATCAGTAGTTTCGTAATGAACTTCAACGGCGACGATTACGTTGAGTTGGTATATAACGGTCAAGTTGTAGATGCTTTAGGTACCTTCGGCGTTAAGACTAATTGGGGCAAAGACGTCACGTTAGTACGTAAGAGCACAGTGACTGGCGGAAACCCTAACCGCAACCCTGCTTTTACCACAGATGAATGGGATAGCTTTGCAAAAGATACACTAAATAATTTTGGTTCTCACAACGGTTCAGTAAGTGAGCCAACAGACCCAACTGATCCGACGGATCCTACTGACCCAACCGATCCAATTGCTGAAGTGGTACTTATCAGCGCAATTCAAGGTGATGGTGAAGAATCAGCGCTTGTCGGCACGGATGTTATTGTTGAAGCAGTAGTAACCAAAGTTGTACCAGCCATGAGTGGTTTCTTTGTTCAGGAAGAGGCAAGTGATTCAGACGATAACACAGCAACTTCTGAAGGTGTGTTCGTTTACGCAGGCTCATTTAACCTGCCGGAAGAAGGGGATGCGGTGCGTTTGCAAGGTACAGTAGGCGAGCGCTTTGGTGTAACCCAATTATCTCTGTCTGCAGAACTCGAGGTTACGGGTGTAGGTAGTAATGTGCTTTACACACCTGTTGCTATGCCATTTAGCCTTGATACTGATTTAGAAGCACTAGAGGGAATGCATGTTAGTTTTGAGCAGACCCTTAAAGTTTCTGATATCTACAATCTTGGACGTTATGGTCAGTTCAACGTGTCTTCAGAACGCTTAATGATACCTACAAACCAGTTTGTAGCGGGTTCACAAGAAGCGTTGGCACTAGCCGAAATTAATGCACGAAATACCTTATTGGTTGATGACGGAGAAACCTCACAGAATTTGGATGATATTCCTTTCCCTGTAGGTGGTTTATCCCATAACAACCCACTGCGTTTAGGAGATAGCGTTGAAGCTCTGGAAGGGGTTCTACATTTCGCTTTTGGTGATTATAACTTAATCCCGGTAGGTGATATTCAAACCGTGCGCACTAACCCCCGAATTGCTGCACCACAGCTAAACGCTATCGGTGATGTAAAAGTAGCTAGCTTTAACGTACTCAATTACTTCAATGGCCCGGAATTCCCAACCTCTCGCGGCGCAGATTCAGTTGCTGAATTTGAACGTCAGAAAGCGAAAACCATTGCAGCTATTGTAGCCATGAATGCCGATGTACTTGGCTTGGTTGAAATTGAAAACGATGGTTATAGCGGTGATTCAGCTATTGCGACATTAGTTGAAAGCGTCAACGCTGAACTGGGCAGCGATGAGTACAGCTATGTTGCATTAGAGTCTCAACTAGGCGGCGATGAAATTGCTGTAGGTATTATCTATAAGCCTGCTGTAGTTTCGTTACAGGGTAACCCTGTGACTTCATCTAGCGCACCATTTGACTATGGCAACCGCCAACCTTTACTACAAAGCTTTAGTGTGAACAGTAATGGCGAAGACTTTACCTTAGCGATAAATCACTTTAAGTCGAAGGGAAGCTGTGGCAGTGCTACAGGCAATAATGCTGATTTAGGTAATGGTCAAGGGTGTTGGAACGAACTGCGTACCCAAGCAGCACAAGGCCTGATGTCCCTCGTTGAGCAAAATAGTGACGTCTTGTCTGACCGCGTTATCGTAATGGGCGATTTAAATGCCTATGCGAAAGAGGAGCCTATCCTTGCGCTTGAAGAGGCTGGCTACAGTAACTTGGTTAACTTCTTTGATGGAGACAACGCTTATTCGTATAGCTTCGGCGGAGAAGTAGGTTACTTAGATCACGCTTTATCAAGCCCATCGTTAACGGAATATGTGGTAGATGCAACGGTATGGCACATAAATGCCGATGAACCTCGCGTGTTCGACTATAACGTTGAATATAAGACTGAAGCTCAGCTTTCTAGTTACTACCGCGCCGATGCGTACCGCTCGTCAGACCACGACCCAGTAGTGGTAGTGCTTAACTTTCCAGAAGAAGTAACAGTTGGAGATTTCGATGGTGATAACGATGTAGATTACAACGATATCATGGTCTTCTATCAACTGTTTTTACAAGGGCAAGCGACGGGTGAAAACTACGATTTCAACGGCGACGGTCAAATTAGCTTCTTCGATATTCAGGCATTAATGGCGATGTGTACACGCGCTAACTGTGCAATTTAATTTTAGGAAAATAACAATGAAAAAATTCTTTTTACTATTAATGGCTGCAGCAACCTTCAACGCAAATGCAGCACTCATTTCGATTACAACAGATAAAGACACTTATAATGTTGGCGAGACAATAATGGCCACGGTTAGTGCAACTGATTTAATCGACGATAACGCGGTTCAAACTTACTTCTGGGGGTATGACGTATCTATATTTTTTGACACACTGTTTGTAAGCTTTGATCCTTCGACAATAATGGAGTTGGGTGCTTTTGGCGGACTGGCTGCTGGACCGCTTAACTCAAGTACTAGTGATCTCGTTTCACTTACCAATGGGGTACTATTTGTTGATATGGAGCCAATTCAAAAGGGGAAAGATGAAATTGCTCTTTTCTCGTTTGCCTTGGTGGCCTTAAGCGATGGTTTGGTCGAACTTTCATTTTCTAAAGCTGAATTGTCAAATAACATTGGGTTTAGTTTACTTCTAGATACTCCTCAAGGCACAAGCTTTGAAATAGCTCAAGTACCCGCACCTGGTACCTTTGCCCTATCGCTTCTGGCGTTAGGTGGTATGTTTTTCGCTCGTAAGCGTGCGAAGTCATAAACCTTAAATGCTAAAAGTTGAAGCCCAGCCAAGTGCTGGGCTTTTTTATGTCTCTTGCTATTTACATGCGGCTTTAAATGAACCACACTGAATAAAAATACAATAAGCGCGCACCATGTTAGAGACTATTTCTTTTTCTCAACGCCAACGACTGGCGTATATCGATTTCTGCCTTTTGTTTAAAGGGGCCATTCATCGCCAAGATTTAATCAATCGTTTTGAAGTGGGTTTATCGGCCGGCTCTCGTGACTTTACGCTGTATAAAGAACTCGCGCCCGATAACTTAATCTACGATCCAAGGGAAAAACGTTATTTTCAAACAGAAAGCTTCGTTCCGGTATTTGAGCACGATGCAAAACGTACCTTGGTAAAGCTCGCCAACGATATATCGGACGGTTTCGATGCGATTGGCGATGTACATTTCCCGGTAGAAAGTGCGTCTTCGCTGAACGTACCTGATATTTTTGTGGTAGCGAAAGTAGTACAAGCCATAGTAAACAAAAAGGCGATGAGTGTTATTTACACATCGCTGTCTAGTGGCAGTGGCGCACGTGAGCTCGTGCCACATAGCATCGTTGACAACGGCCAGCGCTGGCATGTGCGAGCCTTCGACAGAAAGTCACAAAGTTTTCGCGATTTTGTGCTTACAAGAATTAGTAAGGTAACGGTTAAAACCGAACCTGAAACTCACGAATGCATCGAGAACGATGAAGAGTGGGGAAGGCTTATTTCTCTTGAAATTGTGCCTCACCCGAAAAATATAAAATATTCTACGGCTATAGAGCTCGACTACGCTATGGAAGAGGGTGTGTTGACCTTAGAAGTACGCGCAGCCATGGCAGGGTATTTGTTAAGGCGTTGGAACGTTGACTGTACGAAGCATGCCAGTTTACGCACCGGTGAATACCAGCTTTGGCTTAGAAATCAGCAGAGCCTAGCAGACACTGATAACCTTGCCATTGCTCCAGGCTATGTAGGCGAACAAGAGGCTTATACAGCTTAGGTACTGTTTACATGCCTTATAATTGACGTTTGGTAAACCTATCCCATAAGCCCAAGCGTCGTTACTAACTTATGTATCTTTTAATCGTAGCGAGTAGGGTGTCTTTGTCTAAGGGCTTGGAGAGGAAATCGTCCATGCCCGCAGCTAAGCACTCTTCTTTATCTTCTGCGAATGCATTTGCGGTGAGTGCGATTATTGGGGTGTTAGTTTCCAGTGTTTTTCTTAAAATTATTGAAGCTTCGATACCGCCCATAACTGGCATATTGCAATCCATAAGAATAACATCGAAGTTATGACGTTTGGTTACTTCAACGGCATCGCGGCCATTTTTAACATGCAAAAATTTATAGCCTTCTGTTTGCAATATAGCTTTAACAATCTCTGCATTAATTTCGTTATCTTCGGCCAATAGTATTCGTTTCTTTTTATTAAGCTCTTGAATCTCTTGGCGGCTAACAGGTTTAGATTCAATTAACTTACTTAAATCATTTTCCAGTTCACGTCGGTTGATAGGTTTGGCATGAGTTTTCCAAATACTTTTGAGTATTTCGTGTTCGTCTTCCAGTCTTTCTAATTCAGCCGAAATCAAAATCACTTTAGGAAACTTAGGCGGTGTTAACTTCTTAAGCTGGTGCAGTAAGTCTACGCCGCTCATTACTGGCATAGAAAGGTCAAGAATAATGACATCAAAACTAAAAGGTTCGTCATCTAAAAATGCTTTTGCACTTTCATAGCTACAAGGCTCAATCGACATAGATGCAACGATGTGCTCAAAGTATTCGCGACTGGTTTGTAAATCATCAACGATGGCACAGCGCAAGTTAGCATTAGGAACAATTTCAATGTCTGGTAGGTGTGCCTCTTTAGCCGACATCGTGAAGCTGAAAGTACTGCCTTGGCCTGTAAAAGAGACCACATTTATGTCGCCACCCATTAAGTTAGCTAGCTGCTTTGCAATGCTAAGTCCTAACCCCGTGCCACCAAATTCTCGTGTTGTAGATTGATCGGCCTGTTCAAACTTTTGAAAAATGTTTTCTAGCTTAGAAGCGGGTATACCAATGCCTGTATCGATAACATCGAAAACAAGGCGATTGCCGTTTTTATGTTTAGTGTGTGTAACTTTTAGTGTTACCGAACCTTCGGTCGTAAACTTAATTGCATTACTTAGCAGGTTGTGCAAAATCTGTGCTATTCGCGTTATGTCACCTTTAATGACGTGGGGAAGGTCAGCATCTTTCAAATAGTGAAATTCAAGACCTTTGCGCTGGCAATAAACCCGTTGTAACGACACCACATCATCGAGTACTTGCAATAAATCAACAGGGGCCTGTTCTATTTTTATTTTGCCGGCTTCAATCTTTGATATGTCGAGAATGTCATTAATCAAAACCAATAGCTGCCGGCCGGCTGTTTTTGCCTTTTTCAAGTACAGGTTGCTTTTTTCCGGGTTATCGATCGCCAGTTCAATCATGCCAAATAAACCGTTCATAGGCGTACGTAACTCATGGCTCATGCTTGAGAGAAATTCTGACTTTGCCTTACTGGCTTTCTCTGCCTTATCTGCGGCTTTTTGTGCCAATTCTCTCGAGTGCTCTAGCGAGTAAATAGAGCGTTTAATCTGTCGCTCCATAGGAAAAAAGATGAACGCAGCTTCAATGCTTAATAGAACAAGTGCTGCTAGCCAAAGGTACATCTCAATAGTAAGAACGGTATCCACACGTGATGTTGCATCCTGCTCAAATTGGTTCACAACATTGTCTAGTTCTTGTAGAAGCGTCGTAAGGTCTTCAACTGGCATAAGGGAAGAGGTTTCGCAACTTGCATTGCTTAAGACGGCCTCGGTTTTATCGACGAAGTTTTTGACTTTTGCATCTAGCTGCTCTTGCTGAAAATAAGTGTTAAAGATTTGAATAGGCAGATGTTCTAAAGAGGTAAGATACTTATGATTCTGTTCAAATTTAGCAAGGTCTTGTTGTAAGTAGCCTAATTCTTTGCTGTCTTCACACAATGTCGATGACGCTGCTAGCATCGCGATCCGTTGCGATAGCATACGCTGCTGGCCTGCAATATTGATAATTTCTCCATCTTGCTTTTTTTCGTTAATTAATCCAGAAAGAATGAAAAAAGACAGGGTAATTAGCGACGCTGTTAGCGCTAAAGCAACGATATATCGAAAACGTATGGACATAAGGTAAAGAAATTCATAGTGGTAACTAAAAGATAATAGATGCCAACTAGTTACGCAAACTGATATGAGAAATAGTTAGATTAACTTTCGTTGCTTAGGGCACTGCAACAAATATTTCATAATCTGACCAAATAGCCCGATTTTCATTAAACAGATATTCAATAAGCTCAGGTTTTACGCAGGCTAGGTTGTTCCCGTTACTTGCATCAATCTCCTTAACAAACCCTTGTGTCAATAAAGCTTCATTTTGGTGTCAATTCACTGTCACTGAAATGTCACAAATGTCATCCACACTTTTTGCCCGCTAAGACCGTTTACCGAGGTGAGATTTTCGCTTGCCTCTAATCAATATAGAAAACAACTATAAGCAAGGAACCACAATGAAAAGCGAAACTCTTCGTGGAATAAAGTATTCAGCGATAGCTCTAGCTGTAACTCTTGGAATGACAGCCTGTTCACTAGAAGGTGATGACGGCGAAGATGGCGTACAAGGCCCTGTGGGAGAGCAAGGCCCGGTAGGAGAACAAGGTCCAGTAGGTGAACAAGGTCCGCAAGGTGATACAGCGGGCACGCTAACACGTATTGCAACGGTTCCGCTTGGTGCAGAAGTTACCGGTATTTTCTTAACTGATGAAGGCGACCTTTTCTTTAACGTTCAGCACCCTTCAGGCACCAATGCTGCGACTACTAGCGTTAACGATATGCCTATAAACACAGGTACTGTAGGTGTACTTGCAGGCGCTAACTTTAATAACTTGCCTATTACTTTGCCAAATTCTCCAGTACCTAGCTCTGACGAAGAGAAAGAGCTGGTTGTTTCTGCTATCGGTCAGTATCAAGTGCTAGGTCAAACCGGTGACACCTTTGGTTCTGACCTACCAGAAGGCTTGGGCCATATCTACACACTTGATGGTGAAGAGTTAGTGTTAGAAAACGATATGCCTGACTTTAACGGCTTTATTTCAACTGCCGAAGGCGAAGGCTATCTTTTCTCGAACTGGGAAGAACTACCTGGCGGTATGAGCCGCATGAAAGTAGAAAAAGATGAATTCGGCATGTGGGAAGTCACAGAAGCGATGATGCTAGACTTCTCGCCAGTATGGGGTACGGCAGCAAACTGTTTCGGCTCGATGTCTCCTTGGGGCACGCCGCTTACCTCTGAAGAGTGGGTAGTTGATTCGGCGGTGGATACCACAACGTCACCTAACTGGAACAACCCAGAAGCAGTATCTACAGATGCACGCTTAGGTCGCATGTGGCAAATGACAGCACCTGATGCACCAAACCCTTACAACTACGGCTATATTGCAGAAGTAACAGAGCCACTGGCTGATGAGCCGGTGATTGTTAAGCACTTCACGATGGGTCGTTATGAGCACGAAAACTCAACAGTAATGCCTGATGGAAAAACCGTTTATCTTTCTCAAGATGACACTGGCGGCGTGCTGTTTAAATTTGTCGCTGATACTGCAGAAGACTTATCTGCAGGTACGCTTTACGGCGCTAAACTAACTCAAGATGCAGGGCAGAATGACCCAGCAACAACGGGGTTTGCTGTTGAGTGGGTTGAGCTAGCTAGTGGCGATAATATGACTATTCGCGCATGGATTGACGAGTACAACGGTATTGGTACCGACGATTACGTAGATGGCCAAAGCTCTTATATCACAATGGCCGATGTTCAAGCATGGGCAGATGGTGATGCAACTTACCCAACGGTAGAAGAGGGCGGTTCAAGCGTTACAGCCGGTGAGCCAATGGATGACCGTGTTGCATTCCTAGAAAGTCGTGCGGCGGCTCGTCTTAAAGGCGCAACGGCAGAGTGGAGAAAACTGGAAGGTATCTCTATTAACCAAAAACGCGCGCAAGAAGCCGTAGAAGGCGTCGATACCATTGAAGGTGAAGTTGTCGAGAATGCATACCTTTACATAGGCATTGCAGATATCGACAACACAATGATCGATGATGAAGGCGATATGCAGCTTTCTGCCCGCGTTAAAGATTGTGGTGGTGTTTATCGCGCCAAGCTGGAAGAAGGCTACAACATTTCTCGCATTGAACCTGTAGTGATGGGCGGTACGTATCGTTCAAGCCTAACAGGCGCAGAGCGTTGTGACGTTGAGCAGCTTTCTCAGCCAGATAACGTTGTTGTAATGAACGACGGCCGTATTCTTATCGGTGAAGACGGTTTCCAAGAAAACAACACGCTGTGGATGTATGAACCAGCAGATAAATAAGTTTTCTTTTTAATTTAAAATACGCCGGGTGTTTACGCGCCCGGCTTTTTCCGTTGTGACGATTATGAAAATACTAAAAATAATTCCAGGTGCAGGTATTCTGCTTTCACTAATTATCAGTGCAGGGTGCACTGAAAGCTCAAGTGCTGATTTAATCAATCAATCTAATACCGGCGTAAGCGCGAGTACTTACCCTACAAATGGGAACGGGCCTTCATCGGCTCAAACAGACGGCGATAGCGCACATTCCTACCCATACCAAGAAGGGGACGATATTCCCGCTCTTGCCTATATTGAACATGATGAAGTGTATAACCCTGAGTCGGTGATCCCTCCCCAGTGCTATACCAAAACAGAGGGCGTAAATAACCCTTGTTACGCATGTCACCAAAGTTATGATTCGATAGAAAAGCGCCCTAACCAAATGGGTGATGGTACATTGCAGGGTAACTATGAATTTTCCGATGTGGGGCTAACAAACAGCTGGAAGAACCTGTTTATTGACCGAACGTCGCTTATAGCGGGTATTGACGATGCCACAATTAAAAAATACGTAGAGCAAGACAACTACACGGCATCAGTAAAAAGCAACGCAATGCCAGAGTATATGCGTATTGAAAACCTGAGCTCTGCTGATAAAGCCTTTGATGGCGACGGTTTTGCTAAAGATGGCAGCGGATGGGTATCATACAATTACAAACCTTTCCCAAGTACTTTCTGGCCGACCAACGGGTCGACGGGTGACGCTATGATTCGACTTCCGGAAAACTTTCAAACGCTAAATGGCGACTACAACAAAGCTATATACACATTGAACCTAAGCCTAGTTGAAATGACGCTTAAGGAGCTTAATAAACTAAGCGTAGCGCCAGTAGATGAGACTGCCATTAATGTAGACGTTAACCAAGACGGTAAGTTGTCGCCATCTGTAACTGAAATTGTTCGCACCTCACATTATGTGGGTGATGCGAGTGCGGTTCCTCTGGCCCGTATGCTTTACCCTGAAGGCACCGAGTTTTTGCATACCGTACGCTACATTGGTGTGGATGATAACGGGGATATTTATAATGCGCCGCGCATGAAAGAAGTGCGTTATATGAAAAAGCACATGTTTAGAAGCCGAGAAAGCCTAGCTTCTGCCTATTATGCTGAGGCAAAAGATAAGCATTTTGAAAAGCTGCCTCAAACTCGCTACCTAGGCGAAAAGGGGATAGACAACGGCTTTGGCTGGACAATCAATGGCTTTATCGAAGATGAGCAGGGTGAACTGCGTGCGCAGCACGATCAAGAGCTAGCCTTTTGCAACGGCTGTCATAAAACAGTAGGGTCTACATTTGACCAGACATTTTCATTTGCCCGTAAAGTACCTGGCGAAGCTGGGTGGGGCTATATTGATTTGCGTGCCATTGAAGATGTGCCAAATATTAACGAAGAAAAAGGTGAATACCTCACCTACATGGAGCGTGTAGGAGGCGGTGATGAATTCCGTCAAAACGGTGAAATGTTGGCAAAGTGGTTCGATGATAAAGGGATGGTTAACATAGAAAAAGTGCAGCGTGCTAAATCGGTGTACGACGTCATCACACCATCATCAGAGCGCGCTTATGCGCTAAACAAAGCTTACTTAACCATCGTTAAAGAGCAAAGCTATTTATTTGGTCGCGATGCCACGCTTACCGAGGCAACTAATGTTTTAAGTAATATTGATGCGGCGCAACCACCGTTAAAACCTGAGCATCGCTTCAAGTGGGATATGCGGCTTAACTGGCAGCAAGACAAAACGAGCACTATCGCAGACGCGCAATAGTGCTGGCATAGTTTGTTGAAAATGATGCTTTCGAACTACAACGGGTTCGCAGGCATTATTTCAAATTGAATTGGCTTATATCGAAAGTTGTTAGACTCGCCGGCAGAGCAAGCCGTTAACCCTACAATCATATCCATTTTAGCTTCAAATATGGTGTAGTCGCCGGCTTTCGATTTGGGCGGCAAAACAGCGATTTTACCCGTACTGTCTACCTCAACATTCATAAATGTATTGAAGGTTGTGCAAACATGGTGCTCTGGAATATCAAATTCAGCGAAAGCGGCAACTAAGTTACCGTGACAACCTGGTACTGGCTCTTCATTAGGGTAGAAGTGTTTGAAGGTGTCTACG